>NZ_MLCB01000165.1 GCF_001890925.1 Planktotalea frisia | reverse complement strand
CGGATCATGCGGTTAGCTGAATCGTTCTACGGTCAGACGTCAACCCGTCAAAAGTCGGGTGCTCGAGGACTCTGTGTATAGTCCGTAAACAAAGTCACCTAAACGACACTGATTGTTCACACTTTGTTGGCAATGAGTCACAAAATGGGATTTCGAGAATGATTACCTTCGATCAAGCCATGGCTGCAATGGATGCGCCGCAAATCACTGAGATTGAGACGGAGTCACTCGACGATAGTGATGTTTTGAACCTGATTTTGCAGCGCTCCGAAATCATTCGTGATCAAGAGAAATATAACCGCTACATCAAAGCATGGACACGCGGAGATGACGCGCCCATCCTCGATCTGATCAACCGCATGGGCCGCGATACATTGATCCGTCGCGCGGGCGCTTTCATCTATCTAGAGTTCGAGCAGCTCCGCCATATCTTCGATAAGAAAACCCCTGAATACGTCGCTGATATCGGCTGCGGTTACGCGCTTTTTGATATGTTCCTTGCCAAAGAATACGACAGCAAGCTTGCGCTGATAAACCTTGAGAGCAACGACAACCGTCACTTTGGTTTCAAAGATTCAGGTGCCGCTTATTCCAGCCTCGCCAACATTGAAACCTTCCTCAAAGCCAACGGCGTGAAGAAGGGCAAAGTCAAAACGTATAACCCTGAAACTGATGATCTGAGCAAAATCAAAAAGCTCGATTATGCGTTCAGCTTTATTTCTTGCGGCTACCACTATCCGCTCTCCACCTACAATCAGTTCTTCCGCGATAGCGTTGGCAAGAACGGGCGCATGATCGTCGATATCCGCTCGCACACGCTGGGTGATACAATGCTTGAAGTCTCTGATCTCGGCTTTACCCGTGCGCTTGTCAAAGCCGCGAATAATAGCGCTGATCGTGTGATGATCGCCAAATCTCTTTAACTGCGAAAGACCTAACCCATGGCAATTCCTGACACACTCGCCGCCCGCCTGATCGAGACGGTAAAAGAAAACGACCTCGGTGGCAGCTTTGTGATGCTGGGCCGTCAACGTTGGGTCGGTAAGCGGCGCAAACGTTCTGCGGCCTTGTTCGAAGAGGTCCTCGCCAAGCATCTCCCCGATGTGGAAGAAGCAGACTTGGCCAACCCCGACAACGAATATGCAGAGCAGTTCTTTGAAAAGCTCGGTTTTTCGTCGGTGGACTCAATGGATTTCTCAGACTTCGAGAACGCGAGCATCATCCAAGATCTCAGTGGCAAGATCCCTAAAAAGTTAGAAAAAAAGTTCGACGTTATCTATGATGGCGGCACATGCGAGCACATCTTCGATCTGCCCACTGCCTACCGCAACATCAACAAAATGCTCAAACCCGGTGGTGTGTTGATTGGTCATTCGCCCTGCAACAACTGGGTGAACCATTCTTTCTATCAAATTAATCCCGAGATGGTGTATGGCTTCTGGGAAGGCACGCTCGGCTACGAGGTCCTGCATTGTTCTTTGCAGCCCCTTATGCCGATGCACGCGCGCAAGGTTGTGACGACGACGAACCCCAACATCACCGGCAAACGCCCGCGTCTTTCAGGTGCTTTGGCCGATGGCGGCATCATCTTGAACTACGCTGTGCGCAAACCGCTTAAGGGTGTGAAGAGCGGTGAAAAGGTTTATCAGACGGATTATGAAAACCGCTGGCAGGACGCAGCTGAGTAACGCGCGCGTCCTGAGCTTGCGGATTATGCGTCGCTAACCACCAAACGTTGCCGCAAGGGTCCGAAATTCCAGCCATGCGATCCCCATGCGGTCTATCGTTTGGTTCCATCAGCGATGTGCCACCCAATTCCAATGCGCGCGCATAAGCACTATCAGTGTTTGCAACATACAAATGCATCTGAGACGTGTTCGCCGGATAATCCGGCGCACTTTCATTGAGCATAATAACAGAATCACCGATGCGCAGCCGAGCGTGCTGAATCCGCCCGTTGTCATACCTGTTGTCTTTGATCACAGCTGCATCGAATGCAGCTGTCAAAAAAGCGATAAGTTTATCGCCTTCATCAACAGTGAAATAGGGCGTGATCCAGTGATAGCCGTCGGGCGTTTCGACTTCAGTGGTCACGTTAAAACCGCCCTAAAAATGCTGTGCGAACATCCCGATGATCTTCGTCATCTGATCCCGTGGCGGTGCCTTCTTCTTCACAGTAAAGCGCGCCATGTTGCCGACGACTTCCTCTTTATCAAGGAACTCTTCGAGCACATGATAGCCTTTGCGCCCTTCATAATCGTCAAACAAAAGCGTCGTTTTCTTGGTGCACTTCAACATCGCCGTCAAAGCACAGGCCACGCGGAAACGACCATCAACCAAGATCACATCAGGATGTTTGAAATCCTCAGTGTCCCAAATCGACAGCGGGTAAAGGTGATAGCGCTGAAATGCGCTGCCATCTTTCGGCGTGCCCCATTTGCCGGTCGGTCCAACATTCACATGCTGCATTGTCGGCATCGACACGGGCTGTTCTTGATCAAACCAACGACGCATCATCTTGGTCCAAACGCGACTGCTCTCGACTGAGTAAATCGTCTTGCCTGGCATTTCGGACGCCATCACGGTCGATCCCCCACTGCCATATTCAAGGATCACATCCGCGCCCTCATAGTGCTTGCGCACCAGTGCTCCGACTTCAGGAATGAACGTCAGCTCTGGCCGTTCCATGCTTTCGACTTCATCTTTCATCGGGTCGCTCTTCTTTCAGGAATGTGGCATCAAGATAAAACACCGTTGCACGAATGTCGTGCACAATCTTACGTAACGCTCGCTATTGTATCCAAACCGTCACGAATTAACGCTATCTTGCAAAGCAAGCGTCAGATCATCCATCTCAGGATCCATCTTCATCGCTGCCGCTTTGCGCTGATGCCACTCGACGGCTTTCTCATGCAATTCGCCTAAAACTTTGTCCGCTTTCAGCTCTTTCACCAGCTTGCGGTTGGCTGTCTTGTAGCGATCAATCGATTTGTCTTTCTCATCGTTCAAATTGAACTTATTCCAGTAATCCATGCCCAACACATGGCTAGAATGGTTCGCCCTGCCCCGCGCACGCTTGATCAAAAAACTCTCCATCGAGCGCAGCGCATAGTGGTTTACCTGCGCATGGGTGAACAACGGCGGATTTTCTGTGCGCGCGCCATCAACGACGTAATCCGCACCCCCCGGCAAAACGCGTTTGGTGTCGCCCACGTGTTCCTCCAACGATACGGGCGCATGCAGGCCCATACGCTGAAATTTGTGCTGGTTAGTGTAAATCGATTTGACGAATTTGCCTGTCAAAGGACGCTCTTTCTCGTCCCACTCAAATTCACCTTTGGTGAACTGTTCCGTCACTGGCGCATCTTTTAGCGCTTCAATCCCGTCAGGTCCGAAAATACGCCAAGGCACGGAAATCACATCCGCATCCTCGCCCGATCCCTCGATCAAAGCACGCACAGACCCGTCGCCCATATGCACGTTGAGATATTCGTCAACATCACAAACGAACACCCATTTGGCATCCATCACGATATCATAGCGTCGCGACGCCTGACGCAACGCCGAACGATGGATCCCCGCCTTGCGCACAATCGTATTGTGCTGGGTGACATAGCCAAGCTCTTGCAAACGCAATAAAATTTCAACCGTCGGGTCAGTACAATCGTTAGTGCAAACAAGAATATGATCAAAGCCCAAGGTTTTGTAATGCGCGACCCAATCCAAAATATAGGGCCCCTCATTCTTCATCGTTTATACGACTGTGTAAGTATCATTGCTCATATTTTGCCTCGCATGCCGACCACTACTTTGTAGTTGTTTCTATTTCGTGAACAATAACGCTCCAAGACGGTCCCACGCAAGCGCCATAGCTTTGGCGACACAGGCCCGCAGAAATTCACTGCTCATTTGTAATCTGGTGGTACACAAACACCACTCAAGACCCCAGGGTGACCCAAAATGACGCAGGCTTTCATGTGCTTGCACGAGGCGAGGACGAACAGATGGCGCGCAGACGCGAGGTCGGAACACTTTGGATTGGCGGACCCCTGAGCTGGATGGAACAGCTTTGTTTGAAATCCTTCGTCGACAAGGGCCAAAAGATCACTCTGTTCAGCTACGAAGACATCCCTAATGTCCCGGATGGCGTTATTCGCAGGGACGGGCGCGAGATTATCGACACCGATGATTTCATCAAATACGAGCAGAAAAACAGCTTTGCTTTGTTCGCCGACTGGTTCCGTTTGCACATGATCCACCAGTGTCCGGGCATGATCTGGATCGACACAGACGTCTATTGCCACCGCCCAATGGACTACGACAGTGACTATGTGTTCGGCTATGAATTGCCCGGTGAGCACCGCGTGAACAATGCGGTCCTTGGCATGCCCGCCGATAGCGAAATTCTGCGTCAGATGATCGCGTTTACCGATGATCGTTACTCCATCGCACCGTTTCTTCCTCGGAAACGACAAGGGGCGATGCGCAAGATGGCCGCCAAGGGCAAACCGGTCCATATCACCGAACAGCCTTGGGGCGTTTGGGGTCCGATGATGATCACCCATTATGTGCACGCGCTCAAACTGGAAGAGCATGTGCAGCCGCTGAATGCCTTCTACCCCATCACCTTCCCCGAGCGTTTCAAATTCATGCGCCGCGCGGAACTGGCCGAGGGGTTGATCACTGATGAAACCACCGCTTTGCATCTTTGGGCCTCTAACAAGCGTCAGCTCGGCAACAATCACGATGGTCTTGCCCCCAAAGACAGCTACCTCGAACGCCTCGTGAAAGAGCATAACATCAACCCAGCCCTGTCGCCAATCAAAGGACGCGGCAAGACCACGTTTGACGGCGCTCTGATCGATGATGTGGACCTTGGCGAAGTCTCCACCGTCGCGGACCTCACAGGCACCGCGCGCGGCTTTGTTCTGGCGCTCCATCACAAGTTCGATTGCGATGTGCATTTGGTGAACGCCAACCGTCGCGGCAAGTTCAAAGAGGGCGATGAAGCTTGGCTTGCAGAATACACCAAATTCCTGACCGACCATGAGGTTCCAGAGGACCGCATCAAGATTATTCGCTCTGAAAAAGAGCTGCGCCAAGTCGATGTGATCTGTAACCTGTCCGGCTACGGCGATCGTACGCGCGTGCCCTTCCTTGCCAAGTTTCTAGACGCCTGCATGCACTCCGACACACGCGTCTTTATGGATGTGCGCAAAGGCTCTGGGGCGTTCCCCTTCCTAAAGAATTACGGCACCAACACTGTGCTTTCGACTCGTGAAGATGATGGCGATGAAGTCACTCGCATTCGCGTCACGCCTAAACCTCCCGAACCTGCCGATGGGGGCGAGAACTGGGACAGACTCGCGACCGAACTCGCTGGCAATGACGGCTGGTATCGCTCGGGCACAAATGGACACAGCTTCCTCTACATGCCGCGCTCCACTGACACACTGGTGGTGACTTTTGATAACCTCGACATCGCGATGACCAAACGCGAAGACCGCCGTCCTTGGGGCTACAGTTTCATCAAGGAGCAAGGCTGGTCCATGCTGGGTGTCCTTGCTGGTGGCTGGACGTGGTATCGTGAGCAATGGGTCAGCGATCAGTTTGACCAACTCAAGAAAGACGGCTTCTTTAAACAGTTCAATCGCGTGGCCTTTTACGGCGCCTCCATGGGTGGCTACGCTGCTTGCGCATTCTCTCCTGCGGCACCGGGCTGTGACGTTGTTGCCATCTCTCCTCAAAGCACCGTGGACAAGTCTGTGGTCCCTTGGGAGAGCCGCTACAAAGTGGTCTGGGACCGCGATTTCTCAGGCAAGTATGGCGATGCCGCGTTAGTCTCTAAAAAGGCGAATAGAGTCTCAATTCTCTATGATCCCTATGAGCCACTCGATGCGCAACACGCCGCCCGTTTCACCGGCAAAAACGTGCAACACTTGCGCGCCCCTTTGCTCGGCCATCGCCTTGGGTCTTCGCTCAATCAGATGGGAATCCTGTCGCCCATTATCCTTGGCGCGCTTGATGGAACTTTGACGAGCGAGGAGTATTACAAACTGCTACGCACCCGTAAAACATCCCCCCGCTATCAGCGTGAGTTGTTCAAGAAAGCCGTCAGCAAGGGCCACACGGACCTCGCCAAATCATTGGGCGAACATATCCTCAAACAGAACCCGAACCGCGCTGTTCGGCTAGGAATGCGCGCTCTTTGAGAAACGAAATTCCGTGACGGATTTGCAGGTCTCCCCAGCCTTCAACACCATGCTCGGAAACCCTTCGTGGTTCACCGCGTCGGGCCAAACTTGCGGTTCAATCGCCAGTCCTACGCGCCCCAGATGCGTTGCGTCATAGATCTGTACACCAGCCTCTGTGCTCGCCACTTCCAGCGCAATCCCGCTCGCTTTGCTCTTCAGCCACAACACAGGCTCTAGCGCGCCGCGTTCCGGCCTTATGCAAAAGTTATGGTCCATCTGAGCCGTTCCAATTTCGCGTATCTGCCTGAAATCAAACTGCGTACCGGCAACATTTCTTTGCTCACCCGTTGGCACCTTATTGGCATCAATCAGCAAATACTGCTGCGCTGCAATCCTCATCTCATGCGCGTTGATATTCGCCTCGTCAGACAGCGTCCAATACCCGTGCGATGCAAAGGCGCACAACGTCTCTTGATCGCTCTCAGCGCTGATCTCTAAGCGCAGCGTTGCGCCTTCCAGTGAGTAGCGCGCAGTTACATCCAAAGCGCCGGGAAACCCCATATGTCCGTCAGGCATATGCAACGTCAAAACCGCATGCATCGCACTTTGATTCTGCAGCGTCCAAACCATCTGGCTCGATCCGTCAGGACCACCGTGCAGACAGTTTCCACTTTCTTCGTTTTTATCGAGGTTGATTTCACGCCCAGCGACGTTTGCGCGCCCTTGCCCAATCCGGTTTGCAACACGTCCCACAATCGCCCCAAAATACATGAGGTGCTCAACATAATCCTCAAGCGTGTCACCGCTCAGAATAACGTTTTGCCCACCGATTTCGACCTTTTGAAGACTCGCACCATACGTGATGATCGAGACACTCAAATCGTCGCTTGCAAGCGTAACCCGCTCAACCAAACGACCATCCGGCATGTGCCCAAATACGTCAGTCACGCAGAAATTTCCGCCGCTCAAACAGATACTGTGCAAAGTCATCCGCGACCTCTTGCGGATCAATCGCTTCTAGCCCCTGCCCTTTCGCAATCAACGTCACGCCACCCTTCGCGGATTTTATATCCACGGATATATCGTCCCGCTTGGATGCCCCTGACCGATCTATCGGTTTTGGTTTCGGCGCTGCTTTCGCACCACGTTTAAGCTTTGGAATAATCGCGCGGTACGCACGCTTTGGCGTCGCTTCGATATCCACTTCTGCAACGATCTTTTCGCGCAGAGATACACACGCCAGTCCTAGCGACACATCGCCTTGAGAGACCGACAAACGCTCTGCGATATCTTCCTGCGTATGATCTGACAGGCTCTCAGCCAACAATCCAATCGATAGCAATTCCTCGAACCCATTTAGGTCCTTGCGCATCGTATTTTCATGGAACCGCTCTTCCAAATCCGCAAGCGCGGCATCCCCTTGATCCGTTGACAAGATAGCCAAAACAGGAAGCCCAAGTTGGCGACATGCCTCAACCCGACGACGCCCCGATTGAACCGCAAACTGCGCGTCTGTTTGCAACGGCGTATCTGCGTTCGGCTGCCAGTTCGGCTCAACCGCCCGCACACGAATAGGCTGGGTTTGACCCCGACGCGCAATATTTGCTTTCAGCGCATCAAAGGCAACGTCACCCTGCCAATCACCGATCCGGTCACTGCCTGTTTGATCAATGATCTGAGCAGGATCAAGCGTGAGCGCAACAGTCCCGTTCAAGATGCCAGACACGAGCGATCCATGGGTGTCTTCGATCCTTTGCTTGAGCAAATTCATCGCAGACCCAGCCCACATCCCGCCCATCGCAGGCTTTGGAGCGACGCTCACTTCCTCCTCAAGAGGGGGCAAACCAGCATCAAGTTTCCGTTTTCTAGCCATCTCTCTAACTCCAACGATCTTTGATAAACGCATCCGCAAAACCGCGCTTTGGCAATTCCGGCCAAACCCGCTGAACAAGCGCGTCATTCACCGCATTCGCATTCGCCATAAACGCCCGTGCAGACGTTCGACGCGATTTAGGCGGCAGGTATTCGTAGATACTTTTGTACTCTTCCGACGCATTCGCGATTGCATCAGATCTGTTATACCAAACCTGCAAAATCTCACGTGGCGCGCGACGATAGAGGTCCAAAATTTGATCCGTATCTTGGTTGTTCTGCTCCTGCACGATAGTTGGTAAAACCACATGCGCGCCGCTACCGACTTCGATATCGGCTTCAAACCCCATGATGAATTCGAGGTATTCACCAATGTTTGACACATAGGTCGACAAGGTCGCGAGATCGAAACCTTTCATCGTTTGTGGGATGACCACCGTGTCCGCTGCGATCAATCCGTTGAGCTGCATTAAGGTTAATGAAGGCTGCTGGTCGATGACGATTACATCCACGGTTTCTTCGAGCGCATTCATATAAGTCGCATGATCAAACGAGCCGTCTTTCTTGCGCAAATCAGCAGCGCTCGTCTTGGCACCGTTCTCGCTATCCCACCTTGCGATGGCTTCTTTCAGGATACGGTAAACAGGGATTTGCGACTGACGCGATAAGAAGAACAAGCTGATATCACCGTTCTGAATATTCGCCCCACCTGGGATCAGCTTGATGCCCGGCCAAGGGGTCTTTTGCCAAATTGCGTTCAACTCTTTTGGCGTTGGCGTGTTTAAAGTTTCCGCACCAGGGTCATCCACACCCATGAAATCCGCAAGGGTAGGGGTGTCTGGTTGAAACAGGGGAAGGGCTTCATCGGCGAAATAGAGGCTCACTGTTGCCTGAGGGTCCGCGTCAATGACACCAACACGAAGGCCATAGAACAGGTTGATGTATTGCGCGAAATGCGCGGCAGAAAGGCTTTTGCCTGTACCGCCTTTTTGCGCGCCAAAGGTCACCACTTTCACAGGATCGCCGGGTTTGCGCCAGTGAAGGTGCTGACGTCTTGCGCCTTTGTTAGAGCCTATAATCGAGCGAATGAGCATAATCTCTGATGGCGAAAATGTGCGTTCACGGCCGATCTTTTCACCGTCTGGGAAGGCCTCTTCCTCGTTTGAAATACGCGCCAAATAGGTCACGTCGACTGAAAGCAGTTCAGCAACTTCCTTCATTGAGAAGCGTCGTGCGACACGTGTGCGTAGGGTGAGGTCGCGTTGGAGCTTAGTGTTCACGCTGCCCATGACGCGGGTCATGTTGCGGATAAACTGCTCGAAATTTCCGTAAGCCATAAAAATATATCCGCGGATATAGAGTTGAGAGATGCGTCAAGCAGCTCGGTTAGGCGCTAAACTGAGGGAAGCGCCGGAGTGTTGCAACTTCTTTCGCGAGATTTCCAAACGTTTTAGAAATTGCTCTAGCATTTTGAGCATGCCTTCTTCGCGGTTGTTGGAGTGAGCTGCACTCAAAAACAAGTCGAATTGTTCCAAAGTTGGCGGCTTGCGCCAATGTTTCTGCCAAGTCGTTTGGATAGATGTTCGCAGATGATCAAAGCCAGTTTCAGTTACTTTGTTCTTGGATAATTTGGTGATCTGTTCATCCAATTGCTCTGAAGAAATGCTTACCGCCCTCTCAGCCCACAACTCAGCGAGCGCTGTCTTTAGCGTTTCTTTGCTAAGTGGTTTTGGCCGTTCAATTGTTAACAAGTTTCGCGTGTCGTGAACCAAATTATCATCCACGACACCCTGAAAGTGAGGGAAGGGCGTGTTGTTCGTATGCTTTTTCCAAGAAGAAAAAATATCTTTTACATCACGACCGCTAGGAAGTTGTTTTTTATGTTTATGATTTTTAGAGTTTACTCTGCGTTCAGCGGATTGAACGCTGCGTTCTTCTTTCTGAACAGGTTCGTCAGTCTTTGGTCTAGCCAAATTGCTGCGCCATGATTTCCAAAAAGTCACGCAATACTTGAGGCGGTAATTGTAGCCATTTGCCATTTTCTGGGAGGTCGTCTCAATCAATTCTATTTCGCGCAGCTCTGCGATGTATCCTGAGATAGCAGCTTTGGAGCGGCCAATACGTTCGCTGAGTTGACCAAGTGATGGCCAGCATTCACCGGTGCGATTGGCCATGCGACAGAGTTCAACAAGAAGTCGGAACGCACCGGGGGACATGTCGATGTTCATGACATCGCAAGGAAGCGCAACAAACCCTTTTGCAGGGTCGAAAGTGAGAGAAGAGGCCATAAATATCCGTTTCCCCGAAGCCTAAAGCTTGCGGTGATTCTGGCATTCTGCTATCAAAGGATTAGGAAAAACGTGATAGCGAAAGCTGTTCGTTGTGGGCTTTGAGTGGTTGCAGCCATTCAGAGCCCTTTCTTTTCGGGAAAGGTAATTTGGTTTTAGGACATGATTTTTCCTTGCTCGATGTTATGTACTCCGCACGCCTCACAGTGATACCCTGTGTTTATAAGCGCCGAAGCCTTCCTGTACTTTGTTCTGTCTCTGAGACCGATTTTGATCTTTTATACGTTGTATTACGACTATCTATGCCGCGAATACCATGTTTATGGCAAGACATTCTATGTTTTGAGATGGCATTGGTGCGAATGTAGTGTGAAGCATTTTACCTAAATGACTGAAAACAAAAGATTTCATCTTTTGGGCTCGGAAAGGTACGGGGTCATCTTGGGCGCATATTTATGCAACCTTTTCGAATCATTCGCCATTTTCCTATGCACTTGCGCTTCTGTGAGCGGCATGGTGCACTGAATTAAACCTGAGAATAGAGCGTTATGAACGAAGCGACACCAGAGCGATTCCCGAAGATGTCTTTTGTTGGCATCGATGGTGTTTTGGTTCGGTTTGGAGCGAAAATGTGTGACGCGGCGAATGCAGCGGCATTGGCATTTCATCAGCACATAGAGAAGATTGCGCTCGTGGGGGTTCTGGAAGCTGCGCCGTCTTTGACGGCCGTGTTTTTGAGGCTCGATCTGGATGCGGATCTGGAGCGTTTGGTTCACAGGATTTCGAAAGAAGTAGACGCGAAGAACTGGTTTGAGGATCCATTGGAGAAGCGACGGAAGTGGACAATTCCGTGTAGTTTTGATGGCCGCCAACTCACTGAGGCGGCGCAACTTGCGGGGGTGAGCGACGCGCAAGCGGTTGCGCAAATCACCGCGACTGAGGTGCGCGTTTTGACTTTGGGGTTCGCGCCCGGGCAGCCATATTTAGGTAGTTTAGACTCTCATTGGGACATCCCGCGCATGGATGGGATTGCGCCGAATGTGCCTGCTTGCGCGCTTGTCGTGGCAGTCGGGCAGTTGATTATTTTCGCCAACGAAGCGCCAACGGGATGGCGCCATATTGGGCAGACGGCGTTTCGCTGTTTCGATCAGAGCCGCGCTGAGCCATTTGCATTTCAAGCAGGTGATTTGGTGCAGTTTCAGAGTGCAACGCCTAGCGAGATTGAAGCGTTACAGAGTGATCGGTTTGGCGGCGCTAAGCTTGAGGTGTTGTCGTGACGCCTGCCATCGAAGTCATCAAAGTTGGGCCAGCAGTCACGGTGCAGGATGCCGGCTGGAGTGGAACGCTGGCGAGTGGTTTGTCGCGTGGCGGCGTAGCGGACACATTTGCGTTGAGTTGTGTTGGCGCGTTGTTGGGGCAAAGCGATACGGCTGTTTTAGAGATGGCTGGATTTGGTGGCACGTTTAAATTTGTGAACAACGCGCGGATTGCGATTGCTGGTGCTGGGATGGATGTGCGGCTCGATGGAAGTGCGTTGCTGAATAATGCGGTGCATCGCGTAGAGGCGGGGCAGGTGCTGGAAATCGGCGCTGCGCGCACGGGGCTTTATGGATACCTTGGGATTGGGGGCGGATTTGTGACGCCGAGGTTTCAAGGATCGGCGAGCACGCATCGCGGGGCTGGGCTTGGCCAGGTAATCGAAGCTGGGCAAGTGCTGGCGATGGGTGTGGACCCAAAGCCGGAGCGTGTTGGGTTGGTCCTCCCGAATATGCCAAAAAGCAGTGCCGCGATCAGAGTTGTGGCGACAGCGCATACGGATTTGTTTTCAACACAGGTACGCGCGCGGTTTGAAGAGACGGTTTTTACGCGTGGGGCCAAGGGCAATCGGCAAGGGGTTGCCTTGGAGAGTGGTGAGAGTTTCGCGTTAGAGGGTGGGCAGTCGATCCCATCAGAAACGGTGATCCCAGGTGATATCCAAGTGCCGGGGCAGGGCGCGCCGTTTGCGTTGCTTGCGGACAGTCAAACAACTGGCGGTTATCCGAGAATTGCGGCGGTGCTGCCGTGCGACATTGCGCAGATTGCGCAGGCGGTGGCTGGGGATGAACTACGGTTCAAATTTATCAGTCGCGAAGAGGGTATCAAGATTGAGCGCGCAGATCGCAAGGCGCGCGCGCAATTGAGTAAACGCTGCGCACCGATCTTGCGTGACCCTGCGCAGATGAATGACTTATTGTCGTATCAACTCATCAGCGGCGCAATATCGGGAGAGAGTGAATGAGTAAAACAGTCGATTTGAATGCGGATATGGGCGAGAGCTTTGGTGCTTGGTCGCTGGGCAATGATTCAGCGCTTTTGGATATTGTGACGTCGGCGAATATCGCTTGTGGCTTTCATGCGGGCGATCCTGATGTGATGGCGCAGACGATGAAGTTGGCGGTGGAAAAGGGTGTCGGGATTGGTGCGCATCCGGGGTTTCCTGACCTGCGTGGGTTCGGGCGGTATCGCATGCATTTGCCGCTGGGGCAGCTTGGCAATGCGGTGCGCTATCAATTGGGGGCGGCGCAGGCGATGGCGAGAGTTGCGGGCGGGCATGTGCGGCATTTGAAATTGCATGGTGCGCTGGCGAATATGTGCGCCGAGAATTACGAGATGGCGCATGCGTGTTATAGTGCTGCGTTAGAAGTTGATCCCGAGATCATCATCATGGTGCTTGCGGGCACGCAACAACAGAGCGCGGTTGAGGCATTGGGTTGTGTATATGCCGCGGAGATTTTTGCGGATCGTGCGTATAATGACGATGCGACGCTCGTGGATCGTTCATTAAAGGGAGCGGTCATTCACGACGCTGATTTGGCGGCCGCGCGCATGGTTGAGATGGTGCAAGAGGGTGCGATGATCGCGCAGAGCGGGAACCGCATTCCGACGCGGATTGATACGATTTGCATGCATGGTGACACCCCCGAAGCGGTTGAGATCGCGCGCGCTGTCAGGGCGGCGTTGGAGCAGGCTGGCATCACGATAAAGGCTTTTCCGCATGGCTGAGATTAATCCCTTTTGGGATGAGCTGTGTGATGGGGTTTTTGGTGAACCTGTCGCGCCCTACGGCGTAACGGGCGAAGGGCATTTGCCATCGTATTTTCGCACATCTGATCTGGCAGAGGCGTCAATTGGCTTGGCGGGCGTTGCTTTGGCGCGGCTTGGGGCGCATGGAAAGGTGGTTGTTGATCGCAGGTTGGCGTCGCTTTGGTTTGATATGACGTTGCGCCCTCTTGGTTGGGAGGCCGGTTCGCTCTGGGATGCGATTGCGGGCAATTATCAATGCAAGGATGGCTGGATCCGGTTGCACACCAATGCGCCCCATCACCGCGATGCGGCGTTGTCGGTTTTGCAGGTAGCGTTGGATCGCGATGCGGTGGCGAATGCAGTTCAGGAATGGGACGGTGAAACGTTAGAGGCGGCGATTGTGGCCGCACATGGCTGTGCGGCGTTTATGAGGACTTCGCAGGAATGGGAGGCGCATCCGCAGGGAAGGGCGTTGGCTACGGAGCCTTTGGTGCATTGGGAAGATCATGGTGCATGTGCGCCGCGCGAGGCGTCGCTTGAGGAGCTGAAAGTTCTGGATTTGACGCGCGTGTTGGCAGGGCCTGTGGCGACAAGATTGCTGGCTGGATTTGGAGCGGACGTTCTGCGCATTGATCCACCGACTTGGAATGAGCCGAGTGTCGAGATGGAAGTGACTTTGGGCAAGCGTTGTGCAGGGCTTGATTTGCGGCAAGCGGATGATCTGGCCCGTTTGAAAGAGCTGATGCGAGAGGCGGATGTGTTTGTGCACGGGTATCGCGCGGATGCTTTGGAAAAGCTCGGGCTGGGGGTAGAGGTGCGGCGCGCTTTGAACCCTGAGATGATTGATGTGAGCTTGAATGCTTACGGATGGAGCGGGCCGATGGTCGCGCGTCGTGGTTTTGATAGTTTGGTGCAAATGAGTTGTGGGATTGCTGCTGCGAGTGGCGCGGGCAAACCTGTGCCGCTGCCTGTGCAGGCGTTGGATCATGCGACGGGGTATTTGGTCGCTGCCTGTGTTTTGGAAAGTTTGAGGGCGCGGTCTGAGGGCGTTTTGAAATCGGCTAAGCTCTCGCTTGCGAGGACGGCACGGTTGTTGATGCAAGAGACGTGCGCGTTTGAGCGCGAGGGTGCGATTGAAAAAAATGCACGCGATTTTAGCGATATGGTTGAAGCGACTGGGTGGGGAGATGCACATAGAGTGACACCGCCTTTGAAGATTGATGGCAAAGCGCCCAAGTGGCATATTCCTGCGGGGCCTTTGCGACGTCACAGTGCAGCTTGGGCCTAAGAAACAGATTTATTTTCAAATATTTCAGAAGGTTCCTTTCTTTATTCGCTCGCTTGGCGAGTGGGGTCTGCGGCGCCAAGTTCAGTGCAATCAGCTGCAGGATCAGATCATGACAAAACGCACATATTTTGCGCCACACGGCGGACATCCTGGACAGGAGCAAATGCTCACCAGTCAAGCGGTGTTCACCGAGGCCTATGCTTTCCTACCCGCAAGCACGATGCGCGATATTGTGACCAGCTTTTTGCCGTTCTGGGAAAAGACCCGTCTTTGGGTGATTGCGCGTCCGATGACGGGCTTTGCAGAGACGTTTTCGCAATACATCATGGAAGTGCAGCCCGGGGGTGGGTCTGAGCGCGCGGAACTGGATAAGTCAGCCCAAGGCGTTCTGTTTGTTGTTGAGGGCGAAATTAGCGTCAGTTTCAAGGGTGAAACCCATGTGCTGAACGAAGGCGGGTATGCCTATCTGCCTGCTGGGCTTGATTGGACGTTGGTGAATGACAGCGATGCGGTCGCACGTTTTCATTGGGTGCGCAAAGCCTATCAAGCGATTGAGGGTCTGGATGCGCCCGATCCGATTATCGCAAACGAGAATGATATCGCGCCAACTGTGATGCCGGATACGAATGGGGGCTGGGCGACGACGCGCTTTGTGGATCCGAATGACATGCGTCACGACATGCATGTGACGATTGTTACGCTTATGCCCGGAAATGTGATTCCTTTTATGGAGACGCATGTGATGGAGCACGGGCTTTATGTGCTTGAAGGCAAAGCGGCTTACAAGCTGAACGCGGATTGGGTCGAAGTTGGTCCGGGTGATTTTATGTGGCTACGCGCCTTTTGTCCGCAAGCATGTTACGCGGGAGGGCCCGGACCGTTTCGATACTTGCTTTACAAGGATGTGAACCGGCACGCCAAGCTTGGACTGTGATTCAGAGGCGTTGCGCAAGCGTCATTTTGCCGAACGCTTAAGAGGTCATGTTTCGAATCCCTTGCAATTCAAGGGCGAGAGTTCTATATGACAAATGCGACGTTACCACTATCGACCCAACTGCTCCTACTACGGCCCAGTCTTCGATCTTGCACTGACTAGCCGACCTGCCGCATTCCGTGGGCAGTATATTAGGAGAATTACGATGGCTACTGGCACCGTAAAATGGTTTAACACTACAAAAGGCTTCGGCTTCATCGCGCCAGACGGCGGCAGCAAAGACGTGTTTGTACACATCTCTGCAGTTGAGCGTTCCGGCCTTACAGGTCTTGCTGACAACCAGAAAGTTACTTTCGACATCGAGCCCGGCCGTGACGGTCGTGAGGCAGCGGTTAACATCGCTCTGGCATAAGCCAGCGGTCCTTCGGGACCTGTTTGAGAGTTAAAATTGAGAAGGGCGTTTCATTTTTGAAGCGCCCTTTTTGGGTTTTGGGGGGATCGAATTTTCTAGAAAATTCAGATCAGCGCGTGGATCCGAGGGCGAAAGAGATATCTTGCGCCGCGCGCATCACGAAAGCAGCCAGTGTTTCTATTTGATCTGTGCTTACACGCGTGGTCGGGCCGGACACTGAAACGCCAGCGACGACTTCGCCATGGGCATTGTGAATGGGGGCTGCGATGCAGCGCATGCCCAGATTCTTCTCTTGATCATCAAGAGCATATCCGCGCGTGCGTGTGAGTATCATATCCGCCGCGAGCGTTTCAGGAGTGGAGAGCGTGTGCGGGGTAAATGTCTCTAAGCCAAGTGCTGCAAATCGTTTGAGTCGTTTTTCATCCATATGTGCGAGCAGGGCTTTGCCGATGCCAGAGGCGTGCATTGCCGACAATGTGCCGGGGGCGAAAAAGGCGCGGATGGGGGCGTTGGTTTCGACCTGAGAGACGAACAGCACAGAGCCGCTTTTTTCAATCCCGAGGTTGGCGGTTTCGCCTGTTTGCTCCATCAAGAGGCGCATGACGGGGCGCGAAACATCAATCAGGCTGGTGCGGCGCAAGAAGGTCGAGCCGATCTGATACGCCTCTGGACCGATGTGCCAAGTCTGGTTTGCCTCATCCATTTCAACGATGCCATGCAGCGCAAACGTGGTCAGCACGCGGTAGAGCGTCGCGGGGGATTCTTTCAAAGCGCTGGCAAGTTCGCTGAGTGTCGCGCTTTCGATTTGGGCGAGTTGCGACAGAACGCCAAGCGCGCGGTCCAGTGATTTGATCGTATTCTGCTCTGTCTTTTCGTTGAACGCACGGGGACGGCCACGGTGGCGCGGGGTCTTGGAATCGATGGATTTTGGCATGGATCAGGCCCTCATTTAGAACTTTATGAAAATAGCATTCATAATATGAAAAAATCAAGACTCTGAAAATAAACAATTTTTTTAACCAAACGACATTTGAAAAAAGATTTCAAAAAAATTTCAACCAGTGGCCTTAGACACTATCAAGAGGGGGCACTAAGTCAGGAGAAGTGTCGTGAGTTTTCAGAACCCAGTCTTCATACCAGGTCCAACGAATATGCCAGAGGAGATTCGTCTTGCCACTTATATGCCAACGATTGACCACCGCTCGCCTGTGTTTGGTGGGATCCTACATCCTTGTCTTGACGGTGTCCGTCGCGTTCTGAAGTCTGAGACGGCGCATATTTTCATTTTCCCATCCACAGGGACGGGCGGTTGGGAAACAACCCTTACGAATACGCTGAGCGCTGGAGATAAAGTGCTGGTGGCGCGCAATGGGATGTTCAGTCATCGCTGGATTGATATGTGCGAGCGGCATGGTTTGGACGTTCAGGTTGTGGATGTTGCTTGGGGCGAGGGTTTGCCGGTTGCCGAGTATGCTGCGATCTTGAAGGCGGATAAGGATCACACGATCAAAGCGGTTTTAGCGACGCACAACGAGACGGCAACGGGCGTGAAATCTGATATCGCTGGTGTGCGTGGCGCGCTTGATGCGGCCAATCATCCGGCGCTGTTTTTTGTGGATGGTGTGTCCTCAATCGGCTCGATGGATTTTCGCATGGACGAATGGGGTGTCGACGTTGCGGTGACGGGTTCGCAGAAGGGATTTATGCTGCCTGCGGGTCTCGCGATTGTGGGCTTTTCCGAGAAAGCGCGCGCTGCTGTAGAGAGTGCGACACTGCCCCGTACCTTTTTCGATATTCGCGATATGGAGAAGGGGTATGCGGCAAACGCGTTTCCTTACACGCCGCCAGTTGGACTGATGAACGGCTTGAAATGCGCGATTGAAATGATCGAGGCGGAAGGCTTGGAGAATGTGTTTGCGCGTCACACGCGGATTGCGACAGGTGTGCGTCATGCGGTTGAGGCTTGGGGGTTGGAGCTATGCGCGAATGCGCCGGAGCTTTATTCAGATAGTGTCAGCGCGATCCGCACACCGGAGGGGTTCAACGCAACGGATATCGTGACACGCGCGGATGAGCAGTATGGCATGGCGTTTGGTGTTGGACTGGGCGACGTGGCGGGCAAAGTGTTTCGCATCGGGCATCTGGGGATGTTGACGGACGCGATGATGTTGTCGGGTCTTGGCGTTGCGGAAATGGTGATGAAGGACCTCGGGTTGGACATCAAGCTTGGCTCTGGCGTGGGCGCTGCGCAAGAATTTTATCGGTATGGGAGCTAAGCGGATGTATATTCCGACTTATCAGGACATGCTGGACGCGCATGAGCGCATCAAGCCCTACATCAACCGCACGCCTATTCGCACGTCGAAGTTTCTCAATGAACTCACAGGTGCGGAGCTGTTCTTCAAATGTGAGAACTTTCAGGAAGCAGGCGCGTTCAAAGTGCGCGGCGCGAGCAATGCAGTGTTTGGGCTGAGTGATGCGCAGGCTAAGCTGGGCGTTGCTACGCATTCCTCGGGGAACCATGCATCCTGCCTGAGTTACGCGGCGATGTTGCGGGGGATCCCGTGCAATGTGGTGATGCCAAGCACGGCGCCACAAGCCAAGAAAGATACGGTACGCCGTTATGGTGGTGTGATCACGGAGTGTGAACCATCCACGAGCGCGCGCGAAGAGACGTTTGCGAAAGTACAGGCTGCATCAGGCGGTGATTTCGTGCATCCCTATAATGATCCACGCGTGATTGCGGGGCAGGGGACTTGCGCAAAAGAATTCATGGAGCAGGTCGACGGTTTGGACATTGCGATGGCGCCGATTGGCGGTGGTGGAATGATTTCGGGGACCTGTTTGACCCTGTCACATCTGGCTCCTGAAGTGCAGATTATTGCGGCAGAGCCGGAGCAAGCGGATGATGCCATGCGCTCGTTCAAAGCAGGCTACATCATCGCGGACGATGCGCCCAAGACGATTGCCGATGGGTTGCTGGTGCCGCTGAAAGAGCGGACTTGGCATTTCGTATCCAACCATGTCACCGACATTCTGACGGCCTCCGAGGAAGAAATCATCGCCGCGATGAAGCTGACGTGGAAGCACTTGCGGATTGTTATGGAGCCGAGTTCAGCGGTGCCTTTGGCGACAATTTTGAAGAACAAAGAGCGGTTCGCAGGCAAGCGGGTCGGGATCATAATCACAGGCGGAAATGTCGATCTCGACAAGCCGCCATGGACACTGAATTAAGGAGAACGCGCGATGAAAGATATCAATTTTGACGAGCTGGAAGTTGGCTACGACGTGCCTGCGATCCCTGGTATGGACGAAGGCGATATTCAGACGCCTGCTTTGGTGCTCGACCTTGATGCGTTAGAGCGCAACATCAAGAAGATGGGCGATTATGCGAAAGCGCACGGGATGCGTCACCGCGTGCACGGCAAAATGCACAAGTCTGTCGATGTGGCGAAACTGCAAGAGAGCCTTGGCGGTGCTTGTGGTGTGTGCTGTCAGAAGGTGTCAGAGGCGGAAGTGTTCGCACGCGGCGGCATCAAGGATGTGATGGTGTCGAACCAAGTGACGGATTTGGCGAAGATTGATCGCTTGGCGCGGATGCCAAAGTTCGGCGCGCGTGTTTTGTGCTGTGTGGATGATCCTGAGAACGTCGCGAACCTGTCAGCAGCGGCTGTAAAGCATGGCACGCAGATCGAAGCGCTTGTTGAGATTGATTGTGGCGCGGGGCGGTGTGGTGTGACGAGCACTGCGGATGTGGTGAAGATTGCCAAGATGATCGACGCGGCGGAAGGTCTGAAGTTTGCAGGCATCCAAGCCTATCAAGGCGCGATGCAGCATATGGATTCATACGCGGATCGTAGCGAGAAGACAGGTATTGCGATTGGCATGGTTGAGGATGCTTTGGCGGGTTTGAAAGCGGTTGGTCTTGAGTGTGATATCGTCGGTGGTGGCGGCACAGGGTCGTATTATTTCGAGAGCAATTCCGGCGCGTTTAATGAGCTGCAGTGTGGGTCCTACGCGTTCATGGATGCGGATTATGGGCGTATCCTCGATAAAGAGGGCAAGCGGATTGATGAGGGCGAGTGGGAGAATGCGTTGTTCATTCTCACGACTGTGATGAGCCATTCCAAAGCGGACAAGGCAATTGTTGATGCTGGTTTGAAGGCGCAATCGGTGGATAGTGGTTTGCCGACGATATATGGGCGCGATGATGCGGTTGAGTATTTGAAGTGCTCGGATGAGCATGGGGTTGTCGGGGATCCTGACGGCGTCTTGAAGGTGAACGACAAGTTGAAGCTGGTGCCCGGTCACTGTGATCCGACGTGCAATGTGCATGATTGGTATGTGGGTGTGCGTGGTGGCAAGGTTGAAGTTGTTTGGCCTGTGTCTGCGCGCGGAAAAGCGTATTGATTTCGGATCGCTTACGCGATCCGACCGGTGCGAGGGGCTTGCCCCTCGCACGCCCACTTTTTTAGGATGGGGCTTTGCCCCCAAACCCCCAGGATATTTTTAAAGAGAGGAAACATACATGTGGATTGTTCCTGAGCGTGAGATTGCTGATCTGTTGACGCGGGACGCGTCGTTTGATGCTGTTGAGAAAGTGTTCGCAGCAATGGCTGCGGGGGATGCGTATAATTTCCCTGTGATCCGTGAGGCGATTGGGCATGAGGATGCTCTGTATGGTTTCAAAGGCGGTTTCGACGGTGTGGGTGGTACGCTTGGGCTGAAAGCCGGAGGGTATTGGCCGCATAATTTGGAAAAGCGTAACTTGATTAACCATCAATCGACTGTGTTTCTGTTTGACCCTGATACGGGTAAAGTGGCGGCGATGGTTGGGGGAAATTATCTCACAGCGCTTCGTACAGCTGCAGCGTCATCGGTGTCGATCAAGCATTTGGCGCGCACGGATGCGAAGGTTATGGGCATGGTTGGTGCGGGGCATCAAGCGACGTTCCAGTTGCGCGCAGCGTTGGAGCAGCGGGAGTTTGAAAAGGTTATCGGGTGGAACTATCACCCAGAGATGCTGCCCAATATCGAGAAGGTTGCCAATGAAGCGGGTGTACCGTTTGAAGCGGTTGAACTCGAAGGGTTGGGTGAGGCGGATGTTGTGATTTCGATCACCTCGACATTTGCGCCAACGATTATGGCGGATCACATCAGTGCGGGCACGCATATCGCGTGCATGGGGACCGACACAAAAGGCAAGCAAGAGGTCGAAGCGGCGCTATTGGCGCGTGCGACTGTGTTTACGGATGAGGTGGCGCAATCCATTTCGATTGGTGAGGCGCAGCATGCAATTGAGGCAGGGTTGATCCAAGAAGCGGATGTGCATCAGATTGGCGCTGTGATCAACGCCACGCACAAAGGTCGTACATCGGATGATGAGATCACGCTGTTTGATGGAACGGGTGTTGGTCTTCAAGATCTCGCCGTTTCAGCGGCGATTGTGCGCATGGCGATTGAGCAGGGCGTGGCGATTGAGGTCGATTTCTAGCGTAGGAAAAAGATCGCGGACATGCCGAAACCTATGGCCGCGATGATACCTTTGATCACTGATTTTGGCAGCGCGCGCGCAACGGGTGCACCGGCGTAGCCGCCCAGTGTTGCGCCGACCATCATGAGGATCGCTTGGGGCCATTCGACCAATCCTGCGAGTGCGAAGATGAGAACAGAAATGGCGGAGAGTGCGAAGCTCAACCCGTTTTTTAGCCCGTTCATCAGGTTGATGTCTTTCATCCCCCAGAGCGTGAACAAGGCCAGCAGGATAATTCCAAGACCGCCGTTGAAATATCCACCGTATAGGCTGACGGCGAAGAGACCGATTGCGCCTTCGGGTTTCATCGCTTTTGCGCGGCGCGTGGCCATTGCGCGCAGTTGATCGCCAAAGAGAAAGGCGAGTGTGGCAAGGAGCAGCAGATAGGGAACAATGCGCGCGAAGGCTTCGTTCGAGGAAACGAGCAAGAGGGCGGACCCGACTGCGCCCCCGATCAAAGTGATAAGGATCAAGCGGAGCATGCGAGGACGTGCGATTTGTTTGAGTTCCTCGCGAAAGCCGAGTGCGCCACCGAGGTAGCCGGGAAAGACAGCAACGGCGCTGGTGGCATTGGCGGCGACGATGGGAACACCAGTGAAAACGAGCGCAGGGAAGGTGAGGAAGGACCCGCCGCCTGCGATCGTGTTCAAGAGGCCCGCGCCGATGGCAGCGGTGAAGAGGATGATGAGGTCTAGCATTTATGGGTGAGAACCTGTTCCAAAAACGCACGCGGGTTCTTGGCTGTGATGTCATCCAGAGTGTAAAATTTTAGGTGCCGACGCAGTTTGCCAGATCCTTCCAGATGGCTGTCGGGGTCATCCAGTTCAGAGCCTTTGGAGAATTCCATCGAGACGTGGTCCTTGTAGGTGAAAATGCCGCCTACGAAGGTTTTGTCGTCTCCCTCGTTTGGACACATCACGTGGCCGCCGTATTTTGGGACAAGGCGAAAGTCAGGTGCGATTTCGCCCACCAGTTCTGCAAGAGTGTCTTTGATGTCGTCCATGTGCGGGTCTCCTTGGTTGGCGGTGAGCCTACACAGGGCATATGAAAAAAGGCGCCCCAAAACGGAGCGCCTTTTCTAAATGTTTGTGAGTGAGGGGAAGCTTACGCTTCTTCCATGTCCTTTGGTAGAACCAAGTTCAGAACAATCGCCATAAGCGCGGTTGGAGCAACCGCAGATGTTGCGAGTGTCTTCACAACGCCTGGCAGATACTGAACAGCAGTTGGAACAAGGTTAAGACCCAGACCAAACGCGAGGCTGACAGCGATGATGATCATCGTGCGGCGTGTCATCTTCTCTTCTGCAAGAACGTTAAGGCCAGCGGCCGCAACCATACCGAACATCACGATCACACCACCGCCAAGAACTGGCAAAGGCATGGAGGCGATGATTGCGCCGATCTTTGGAACCAAGCCACAGACAACCATGATCGCACCAGCAATCGTCACAACGTGACGCGACATAACACCTGTCATACCGATGATACCCACGTTCTGGCTGAAGGATGTGTTTGGCAAACCACCGAACACGCCTGCAACTGCGGTACCAAGACCATCAGCGTATGTTGCGCCTGCGATCTCTTTGTCTGTTGCTTCACGGTTTGCACCAGCTTTGGTTGTCGCAGATGCGTCGCCCACAGTTTCAATCGCGGAAACGATAGAGACCAACGTGACGGCGATGACTGCACCGAGGTTGAACTCGAAGCCGTAAGGCAATGGCTGGATGGATGTGATCCAACCGGCTTTTGCAACAGCGCCGAAGTTAACCATGCCAAGTGCGAACGCCAGAGCATAACCCGCCAGAAGGCCGATCAAGATTGCCGCCATGGACAGGATGCCTTTGGTGAAGAACTTCAGGATCAAGGACACAACGATCACCGTTAGGGCAACGGACCAGTGCTTGAGGGAACCGAAGCTTTCCGCTTCCATCTGGAACGTCGCCGCGCCACCCGCTGCGTATTTGATCGCAACCGGAATGAGGTAGAGACCAATCGCCAGAATGACGAGACCTGTGACCAATGGTGGGAACAGGAAGCGGATCTTGTGAATGACAGAGCCAAGCAAGAAGTGGACAACGCCACCGATGATGCAAGCTGTGAGCGCAACGCCCAAACCTTGTACCGCTGCGATACCTGCGAGAACACCAACGAATGCGAAGGATGTGCCTTGCATAATTGGCAAACGCGCGCCAATTGGACCAACGCCGACTGTTTGGAACAGTGTCGCGATACCCGCGAACAGCATGGCCATCTGGATCAGATAGACTTGCTCGGCACTCCCGAATGCAAGGCCAGCGGCGCCTGCAACGATGATGGATGGTGTGACGTTAGACGCAAACATTGCCAAAACGTGCTGTGCACCAAGCGGAATTGCTTGGCCCATTGGTGGAGTTGTATTCGGATCGCTATATGCGCCCATCGATGTATCAGCCATTGGTATTCTCCCCTTCATAGCTGTGAGTGTGGACCGCTTCTGCGTCGGCCATATTTAGCCCCTTACCACAATATGTGGGGTTGGGAGCGAAAATTCTTGTAGGTTATTACCATCGCCAATGCGATCAACAACAGCGAAGTGCCCTGTGCCGCTCAGCGGGGTTAGAACGCCGTGCCATGTGCCTTTGTGGAAGTTGATGGCTTGGCCGGGTTTTGTCTCGAATGCGACGGGTGTGCCGGGTTTGTCGTTCTGATCGGGTGCGACGATGACAAGGAAGCCGTCGTTGCTCATCGGGACAAAAGCTTGGCTGCCGAGCGGGTGACGTTCGAGCAGATTGAACTCGTAAGGCAGTGTGCGGATTTCGGCGTTGAACAGGCTGAGGCCTGCACGTGCGCCATCGAACGCCATCTGCGCGCGGTCATTGTAGCGCCCACATTTACCAAGGTTAATGATCGCATCCGGATCGCCTGCGCAGTCGATCAGATCACCGTAGGGCGCAAAGGCCGCGGCGGTGATGGGTTGGATGGTGATCTCTACGCTCATGGGAGGATATCCATCAGGCGGAAATCTGCGATGCGTTCGACCTGTTTGCAGGCCTCTGCAAACTCGGTGGCGTGGTCGTTGTTGATGCGGCGGTTGAAGGCGTCGAGAATGCTGGCTTTGTTATGATCGCGTACGGCGATGATGAAGGGAAAGCCGTGCTTGGCAACGTATGCGTCGTTCAGTTTGGTAAACGTCGCTTTTTCATCGTCGGTGAGGAAATCGAGACCTGCGGCGGCCTGTTCAGCGGTGCTTTCCGCAGTCAGACTATTGGCCTGCGCAAGTTTGCCTGCAAGATCAGGGTGCGCTGTGAGCACGCCGAGACGTTGCTCTTCGCTGGCAGAGCGGAAGATGCGGCACAGCGCGTTGTGCAGGCCGATGGCTGTGTCATGGGTGCGTCCGAGTTCAAGGTCATATGCGCCGTCAGCGATCCAAGGCGAATGCTCGAAAATAGAGCCGTATTTGGCGACGAATGTCTCGCGGCTCATCTCAGAAGGGCGTTCATATCGCGTGTGTGGATTTGTTGCGGCCCAATGATCTGCGATCTGCTCGCGCGTGGCGAACCAGACGCCTTCGTGAGAGTTGGCGTAGGCGAGGAAATCTTGCAACGCTTGCGCGCGACCGGGACGACCCATGAGGCGGCAATGCAGGCCAATCGACATCATGCGACCACCTTCGGCGTAGAGCACATCAAAGCTCGCTTTCAGATATTCAAAGAAATGCGCGCCTGTGTTGAACCCTTGCGGTGTGGCGAAACGCATGTCGTTGGCGTCCATCGTGTAGGGCACGACGAGTTGGTCATGTTCGCCAAATTCCATCCAGTAGGGCACATCATCGGCGATGGAATCAGCGACATATTTGAAAGAGCCGTTTTCGGCGGCAAGACGCACGGTGTTGTCAGAGCAGCGCCCAATGTAGAGCCCAACCGGCGCTTCACCGACGACTTCTGTGTGCAAACGGATCGCTTCGTTAAGGTCGGCGGTTTCGACCTCGGGTGTGGCGTCTTTGTATTCGATCCACTTGAGACCATGACTGGCGATTTCCCAGCTCGCGTCCTTCATGGCACGCACTTGCGCAGGGGCGCGGGCGAGGGCGGTGGCGACGCCGTAAACGGTGATCGGAGTGTTCTCAAGGAGACGGTGAAGGCGCCAGAAACCAGCGCGCGCGCCGTACTCATAAATGCTTTCCATGTTCCAATGACGTTGACCGGGCCAAGCCGCAGCACCGACGATCTCGGACAGGAACGCCTCTGACGCGGCATCGCCGTGGAGGATGTTATTCTCGCCACCCTCTTCGTAGTTCATCACGATCTGCACTGCGATTTTCGCATTGTTTGGCCAATTCGCGGCTGGCGGTGTCGCGCCATAGCCATGCATATCACGAGGGTAACGAGTCATTATGGTCTTCTCCTAAGTGAGCCTCTGATAAACCAGAAGATTAAAAAGTTTTTTCAAAAAAAGCCGAATGCACTATCGGATTGATCAAACTTTCGCCGTGATAGAGAAAGATGCCACATAATCAAGCAAATCAGGAGTGAGCGCGATGGCCGGATATTTGACGACACATGTTTTGGACACGGCCCGCGGCTGCCCTGCGGCTGGCCTAGAGATTGAGCTGTTTCGCATCTCGGGCGAGAAGCGCACCAAGCTCAAATCGGTTGTGACCAACGCAGATGGCCGCACGGATGCGCAGATTTTACCTACGGATGAGTTCGAGCTGGGCGAATATGAGCTGGTGTTCCATTGTGGCAGCTATCTGGAGGCTTGTGGTGTTGCCCCTGAAAGCCCGCGTTTCTTGGATGTTGTGCCAATCCGTTTCGGCATGTCAGAGGCTGCGCATTATCACGTGCCGCTTTTGTTGTCGCCGTTTGGGTATTCTACGTATCGGGGGAGTTGAATAGCGTTGTTTTGAGAAGCGTTAGTGAATTAGATATCAGGCCTTATCGGATTTTGACCGCTTGAAATGACTGTCGAGCACGAAGTGTCGAAGGTCGGGTGTGCGGTACAAGGACGAAGCCGCTGCCGCGGCAATGGCGCTTGTTGCGGGTGTTCTGGGCTGCCTTTGGCCGAGTGCATTTTGAGATCTAGCGAACCTGTTTGACGATTGGGGCTTCT
>NZ_MLCB01000164.1 GCF_001890925.1 Planktotalea frisia | reverse complement strand
TCAGACAATTTCCGCGTCATAACCCATGAAAAAATTCGGGTTTTGGGGTAGCAGCGGTATAAGTGGATCACTGGGATCGAATTCACGATGGATCAGTCGATATTCTTTGCTACCGTCCGCGTGGGCGATTGGTGGGTAGAGCTGTGGGTTTGGATCGATGTTAAATACAACCCATGCAACCCAAGCGCACCATCCAAGAATGGGGGTGAGAATGCCAAGCCATATGGCTTTCTTTACTGTCATTGATGACATGTTCTTTAACTCCGAAACCGATCCGCCAATTTTTGCATAGCGCTGCGCGTATCCTCGACGGGCTTAGCGACGACCGCCGTTTTCTTTTCCGCAGCAGCCTTCACCGTCTTGGAAGACCGCGCAGGTGCAGTGCGCAGAGACACCGCATTCAAGAACCGTGGACCTTCACCAGACGCCAATTCTTTCGCACCATCCGAACATCCGCGGGTGACATCGTCGAGCCATTCCGCTTCTGCCTTGGCGAAATCACTTAGCACATAACCCGAAACGCGATCTTTGTGACCGGGGTGACCGATCCCGAGACGCACGCGGCGGTAGTGTTCGCCGATGTGCTGATGGATCGAGCGCAAGCCGTTGTGGCCCGCATGCCCGCCACTCATCTTCACGCGCACTTTGGACGGGGCGAGGTCTAATTCGTCGTGAAACACGGTCACATCTGCGGGCGTTAGTTTGTAAAACCGCATGGCTTCGCCGACAGCTTGACCCGAGAGATTCATGAACGTGGTTGGCTTTAAAAGCAGTACTTTCTCAGAGCCAAGATTGCCCGAAGACACCTGACCTTGAAACTGCGATTTCCAAGGAGTGAAGCCGTGATCGGTAGCAATTTCGTCGACAACCATAAAGCCGATGTTATGGCGGTTACGCGCGTATTTCGCACCTGGATTTCCGAGGCCGACAAAAATTTGCATATGATATGTCCTCGTCCAAACTACTCTTGATGCGTGGCATACAATAAAAAACGGGGCCCGCGAAAGGCCCCGTTCAATTCAATTAGCAATGGCTGCGAAGATTACTCTTCGTCTGCGCCAACTACTGGCACTTCTGCTGCTTCTGTTTCGCCTTCATCTTCGTTGTCGGAAGACTTAAGGCCGGATGGTGCAGACAGGTTCGCAACAACGAAGTCACGATCAATCGTAGGCTTGGAACCCGCTGGAAGCGTGATGTCAGAGATGTTGATGGTGTCACCAACGTCCAGACCTGTCATGTCGACAGTCAGCTTCTCAGGGATATCGCCCGCTGTTACAATCAGCTCGACCTCTGGACGCACAGCGTTCAGAACGCCGCCGCGCTTGATGCCCGGTGCTTTGTCTTCGTTGATGAACTCAACCGGAATGAAGAGGTTGATCTTCGTCGTCCGGCGCAAGCGCATAAAGTCGATGTGCGTTGGCAAGTCTTTGACAACGTGACGCTGCACATCGCGGCAGATGACGCGGACGTCATCGTGGCCTTCAACCTTGAGGTTGAGCAATGTGGACTTAAAGCGACCTGCTTTCACGGCTTTCAGCAAAACGTTGAAAGGAACGTTGATCGGCAGCGGATCAGTGTCACCACCGAATACGATACCAGGCACCATGCCTGCGCGACGTGCTTGACGAGCGGCGCCCTTGCCTGTCCCCGTACGGACCTCAGCGTGGAAATCAGGAATTTCTCCAGCCATTATATATTCTCCAAATGTAAGAGCGAAGTGCCTCCAAGGCTGTCACCTCGCGTGAAGACGCGCGTATAGACGGGAATCGTGGGTAGGGGAAGCCTATTTTTCTTGCAAAGCAGGGCGCTGCGCGTCAGGAGAAAAACATGAGCTACTTGAACACCCTTATCACTGACCTGCGCCATTCAAAGCCTGCTGCTGCGGGGTTTGTGTCTGAGGGCCTGTTTTGGGGCACATTTGCAGGGCTTGTACCTGACATAAAGGCGGCGATTGACGCAAGTGACGGGCAGTTTGGCCTTGCTATGTTCTTTGCGTCATTGGGCGCAGTCGCTGCGATGTGGTTGGCTCCTAGGGTAGATGCCAAGCTCGGAAACCGCGCGATGCAAGGTGCTGCTTTGGCGATGGCTTTGGCGTTTTTGTTGCCTGGGCTCGCAAGCAGCGTGGCGTTCTTTACCTTGGCGATGGTGCTTGCCTCAGCGAGTTCAGGCTCGCTCGATGTGATCATGAACACACGTCTTAGCGGGATCGAGGCGGACACCAACCGCTCGTTGATGAACCTCAATCACGCTTTGTTTTCATTTGCTTATGCAGGCGCTGCTCTTTTTACAGGGTTATTCCGAGAAGCCGGGTTTCAGCCGTTCTTTGTCTTTGTGATTATGAGCGTGCTGGTGTTCATGCTAATCCCTGTGATGTTCCACAAACCTGTCGGCTTTGGCGAGGGGGAAGCGCAAGAACCGCTCAAAGTACGTACGGCGCTTATCTTTTTTGGTGGTGCGATCATCTTGGTGGCCTTCATGTCCGAACAAGCGACAGAGGCATGGTCAGCCCTGCACCTTGAGCGCGGTTTAGGCGGCAGCGCTGCGCAGGGCGCGTTAGGACCTGCGATCCTTGGCTTGACCATGGGCGTTGGGCGGTTGTCTGGCCAGTTCATTGCGGCGCATGTGCGCGAGACAGTTGTCTTGCAAATTGCCGCTGTCATTGCCGCGTCGGGATTGTACATCGCGGCGGGTGCCTCAAACCTGACGACAGCCTACATCGGCTTTGGCATTCTTGGGATTGGTGTTTCGGTGATGGCCCCGATGGCATACTCAGCGGTTGGCAAGCGCGTCAGCAATCAGCAGCGTGCTTTGGTGATCACGCGTATTTCCGTGATTGGATATATGGGCTTTTTCGTCGGTCCACCGCTTATGGGTGGATTATCCGAAGCCTTTGGCCTGGCCACGTCCTTTTACACAATTTCAGCGATTCTTCTTATTGTGAGCGCAGTTCTCGCGCCAGGGTTGAGGAAACAATAAGTTTCCGAACAGAGGGCAGTGGTATCTCGATACCTATAAGGAACTGAAATCAGAGGTTTTGGTGCTAATGCCTAGAAAGTAGGTACAAAATTAACGCTGCTTTGGCAGGATACCGCCGAAGATTGTGTTGAAATTATGTCCTCTCGCCACATTTAAACTTCGAGGATATTAACGAGCGATTGATCTTAACCGTCTGCTCTTATGCGTTTTGTCTGTGGGGGACACACTGAATGCCCGTTGAAGTTAACCAGTTTATTTATGGCAATAGCCTCGTGAATTTCGCGGGCGGATCTGCGCAAAGTAATGTTCCTTATTGGATGAACCAATTTTCCGACGCTGCAGGCAACACTTATGCTGCCAACGGCGGATACGGATTCCTGCGCCAGTTTGCAGACCGCGAAGAGCCAAGCAATGAGTGGGGCTTTCAAGGTGTCACGGGTCTTTGGGATTCCGATGTTGCAGGTTTTGACGATGTGTCGTTTGATTCCGTACTGTTGACACCTGGCAACTTCATCCAAGGGCTTGCACCTGACGAGCCTTATCCGGGTGACACTCGCTCACCGCTAGATGCTTCCATCGATGTGGTCCGCGAAACGATTGCCGATCAACCTAATGCTCAGTTCTTTGTCTATGAGGGCTGGGGCGATTTGGGGTCTCTTTATGGGTTCCCTGTCACGGACAGCCAGCTTTAACAGTTCCATGAATATAACACCGGTGAATACCACGATTGGTACGTGGATTACACCGCAGCGCTGAACGCGGCTGTTCCAGAAGCGGATGTGCAATTGATCCCCGTTGCGTCCGTTATGGCAGAGCTGTTTTTGGATGGACCTTTGCAGGGCCTATCTCTTGACGATCTTTACGTCGATAGCGCACCGCATGGGACAGAGACGGTTTACTTCCTTGCGAGCATGATCACGTACCGTGAAGTCTTTGGCGAGGCACCTCCCGCAGGCTTTGACGTGCCTGACGTAATCAATCCGCTGGTGGCGGACAATTATGATGCGATAAACACGCGCATCGGCGAGCTTTTGGGTGACGAGAACACTGGTGGCGAAACGCCACCTGTCATCGTGCCAAATACCGACCCCAGCGTCGAAAACGATCTTGCAGAGCTGGAGCAAGGTGAAGTCGCGGTTATCGATGTCCTTTTCAATGACACGGATGCGGATGGCGACACGCTCACGCTACAGTCCGTTAATGGCGCAATTGGCGGCACCACAGAAATTGTGGACGGTCGCGTCGTGTATACGCCCGACGAGGATTTTTCTGGGGCTGACAGTTTCACTTATGTCGTAACCGATGGTGAAGGCGGAACGGTCGAAGGAATTGTTGACGTTCAAGTTGCTGAAGCCGAGCCCGAGCCAACGCCAACGCCAACGCCAACGCCAGAGCCTGAGCCGACGCCCGAGCCGCCAGTAGTCGAAGGATCTGATACAGCAGGGTTTGCCGTTTCGTACTTCAAGCTCGCTGACGATGTTGCATCGCTCTCGGATGTGAATTTTGACGCTGAGCCAGATGCGACAAGCACGGTTGATGCATTGCAATATCTCGAAGTATCGGGTGCGTTTGCGCCAGAAACTGGCGAGGATAATTTCGCTTCGAAATACGTCTCTGTACTTGATGTCACCGGGGCAGGCTTTCACGAAGTGCAGCTGCTGGCGGATGACTATGCGCGTGTGCTGTTGGATGGTGAAGTCATTTTGGACACCACAAACGAAGATTCAGGCAGTCTTTTGTCACGCTGGATTGACTTCCCCGTGGGGCAGCATGAGATCGAAGTTCAATACATCGAGATTGATGGCGAGCAATCGTTGAGCCTGAACTGGTCTGGCCCCTCCACAGGTGACGCAATTGAGCCCTTGGTAGGCATGGTTCCGACCGAAGATATGGGTGAGGAAACGCCAGTTCCCATTGAACCGGAGCTTCCCGAAGAGCCAATCGAGGAAGAGCGTCCACAAGAACCTGTTGAGGAAGAGCGTCCAGAAGAGCCTGTCGAAGAAGAAACGCCTAAGGAGACACCTGAAGAAACACCACAGGTGACAGCGCAAACGGCCTTTGCCGCAACTGCGATCGAAACCACAGCAAACTCTTTGTTCGAAGTGGACTTCGCCGATCACGCTGGTGTTTCCCAGATCACCAATGGCGTGACGCTGGCATCGCAAGATGACGAACTCTTGGAGGGTGGCCCAACCGAAGGCAGCGTTCAATTCCTGACACAAATCTCTGTAGAGACCTCTGGTCTATACGAGATTGGTCTAAGCGCTGATGATCAGGCGATGGTTGCGATCAGTGGTTTGCCTGTCGTCTTCACCGATGAGGCCGATGAAGGGTTAACTCAAAGCAACTCCATCTTCTTGCTTGCCGGACAGCACACGATCGATGTGCGCTACATGGATACTGAGGGCATTCAGTCGTTGAATGTCACGTGGTCTGGTCCTGATACAGATGGTGAAGTCCTTCCGATTGGTGATCAGCCAAGTGATCCAGTCGCAGCTTTGTTCAGCGATGAGGTCTCTGCACGCTCTGACGAAGAAGCGTTTGAGATCGCGATGCGCGAAGAAGACGAAGATTTGTTCATCAGCTAGCGCTGCTAAGCCCTTGCGCTATGCGCGCCTCTCTTTCATCGTGGCAACAACACTTGCCACTTGGGAGAGGCCGCATGATCCACCGCAAAAGCAATGGCGTTTTCATTATCGCCGCAACGCCGTTTACGGACAGCGGTGCACTTGATCTAGACAGCGCTGATCGCATGGTCGATTTCTATCTCGAGATGGGTGTGTCCGGTATGACCATCCTCGGGATCATGGGCGAAGCCCCCAAACTGACCTCCGACGAATCCCTTACCTTTGCGCGTCATATCCTGCAGCGGGTCGCTGGCCGAGTGCCGGTGGTCGTTGGCGTATCTGGCCCCGGTCTCGACAATATGGTGCGGTTAACGGGTGAAGTGATGGGCGCGGGTGCCTCTGGCGTCATGGTCGCTCCGATGCCGAGCCTAAACACAGATATGAAGCAAAAGGGCTATTTCGCGCAGGTTTGCAACGCTCTTGGCCCTGATGTGCCGATCTGTTTGCAGGATTACCCACAGACGACGGGTGTCAACTTCTCTGTTGAAACGCTGCTCGACATCTTTGCGGCGCACGCGCAAATCGTCATGCTCAAGCATGAAGACTGGCCCGGCCTTACCAAACTATCTCGCATTCGCGAAGCAACGGGGCAGCGCGCTGGGCGTTTGTCGATCCTGACGGGCAATTCCGCCCTGTTCTTGCCGCAAGAAATGCAACGCGGTGCTGATGGTGCGATGACTGGTTTTGCTTATCCAGAAATGATGGTGCAAGTGGTCGCGCGGCATTTGGCGGGCGATGTGGATGGCGCAGAGGATCTGTTCGACGCCTATCTGCCAATGGTGCGCTATGAGCAACAACTCGGTCTTGGCCTCGCAATTCGCAAGGAAGTGCTCCATCGTCGAGGTGTTCTGAGCAGTCCTAAAGTGCGTGCACCGGGTCCAGCTCTCAGCGACTTGGACAAAGCGGAATTGACCCGCCTCACAACGCGTCTAGAGGCCAAGCTGGCCGCATTTTCATGAGTTTTGATCTGGTTGTCAAAGGCGGCACATGCGTCACCGCCTCCGAGATGTTCGAGGCCGATATTGGTATCAAGGACGGTCGCATCGCAGCACTTGGCGAAGGTTTGAACGGCGAAGACGTCATCGACGCGCGCGGCAACCTCGTCATGCCCGGCGGTATCGAAGCCCACGCCCATATCGCGCAGAACTCCGCCACGGGTGGCATGACCGCGGATGATTATACGTCCGGCTCCATTTCAGCAGCCTATGGCGGCAACACCTGCATCATTCCCTTCGCTGCGCAGCATCGTGGCATGGGGGTCACCGAAACGCTCGATCTTTATGACAGCCGTGCGCAGGGGGCTTCGGTTCTGGATTATTCCTACCATCTGATCGTTTCTGATCCGACAGAAAAGGTACTCACTCAAGAGCTTCCTGCAGCGTTCAAACGCGGCATCACCAGTTTCAAGCTGTTCATGACCTATGACAAGATGCTGGTGAATGACGCACAATTCTTGGACGTTTTGAGCGTAGCCAAAGAGCACGGCGCATTGACGATGGTGCACGCGGAAAACGCTGGCATGATCAAATGGATGACGGATCGACTGCTGGCGCGTGGCCTAACGGCCCCCAAATATCATGCTCTCAGTCATCCTGCTTTGGCCGAGGAAGAAGCGATCCACCGCGCCATCTGCATGGCCAAGCTGGTTGATGCACCTTTGCTTATCGTACATGTCAGCACACCCGAGGGGGCCGCGTTGGTGCAAAACGCGCGCGATGCAGGTGCCAAGATTTACGGCGAAACTTGTCCGCAATATCTGTTCCTCACGCATGAGGACATGGACAAACCCGGCATGGATGGCGCGGCCTTCATGTGTTCGCCGCCCCTGCGTGATAAGGCTACGCAAGACGTGCTCTGGCAACATATCCAAGCCGGCACATTCGACGTGGTTAGCTCTGATCATTCTCCCTACCGAATGGATGAAACTGGCAAGCTCGCAAACGGCCCTGATGCGCCCTTCACTGTTATCGCCAATGGCATGCCCGGCATAGGCGCGCGCCTGCCGTTGCTGTTTAGCGAAGGCGTTGGAAAAGGTCGTCTCACAATGCCTGATTTCGTCGCGCTCAGCTCCACAAATGCTGCGCGCCTTTATGGTTTGTTGCCGCAAAAAGGCACGCTCGCCATCGGCGCAGACGCAGACATCGCGATTTGGGATCCTGCTGCAAAGGGCGTGATCTCTACCAATAACCAACACGACAACGCAGGCTATTCGCCTTTTGAAGGGTGGAAAGTTACGGGTTTACCCATCACCACGCTCTCGCGCGGTACACGCGTTGTCGATCGAGGCCAGCTATACGCTAAAGCAGGTCACGGCCAGTTCTTGCCTCGCGCAAAGTTCGATGCAACAGGTCGCAAAGGCACACATCTGCCAGAGTTGGACATTGCACGATGAGCATCACCGTCATCAATCCCAACTCCAACGAAGCCGTCACCGAAGGTCTGCGCGACACCCTTACAGGTTTTCCAAATGTCACCTGCCTCACCCTGACCGAAGGCCCCTTTGGCATCGAGAGCCAACGCGATAGCGATGCGGTGATCCTGCCGATGCTCGACCTTATGAGAGCAACGCCTGAGGCGAGCGCTTTCGTGATCGCGTGCTACTCTGATCCAGGCCTTGACGCCGCTAGATCAGTCAGTTCTGTTCCTGTCTTCGGCATTCAAGAAGCAGGCCTTGCAACCGCTTTGTGTCGCGCGGATATGTTCGGTGTCATTGCCATTGGCGAGCCCTCAATCCTGCGTCATCGCAAATACATGCGCCGCATGGGAGTGCTCGAGCGTCTTGCTGGTGAACGGGCCCTCAACATGAGCGTTGATGAAACGGCACGCGGCGCAAACACGTTCAATCGGCTCAAAACTGTGGGGGCTGATCTTATCGGGGATGGTGCGGGGTGCCTTATCCTCGGCTGCGCTGGTATGGCACGCCACCGCGCGCCGCTCGAAAAACACCTCGCCGTTCCCGTCATTGACCCGACCCAAGCCGCTGTCACGCTGGCTCACGGAACTCTTGTGGCTTCCCGTCTTTAAAAATATCCCCGCCGGAGGCAAACCGCATGGCTTTTAGCCATGCTAAAACAAGCATGTGCCTTAGGCACATTCCTTCAAGGCAGAACCGTAAGCCAGAACCACGCGCTCACGACTGTGAATGCTGTGGCAATCAAAACAGTGGACGCTGCAACGCGCAGCGCGCGCTGATACATGCTGGCAAAAATGTACGCGTTCACACCCGGTGCCATTGCGGATGTAATCACGGTGGAACGCATGCCCGCTTCAGACACCGAGGTGACATATCCGAGTGTAAATGTGATCGCGGGATGAACCAGAAGCGACAAAGAACAAGCGAATAAAATCACCTTCATGTCTCCTGCGGGGCGATAGCGATAAAGTATACCACCCAATGCAAATAGCGCTGTGGGTAGGGCGGTCCGCACCATCATATCCAAGCCTCCTTGGATCGGTTTTGGGATCGCAAACCCTGAAATGTTCACCAAGAACCCTAACACAATCGCGATGATCAACACGTTACTAAACATCGCTTTTAGGACTGTACCGGGCAGACGCGCCATACTGGTGCCTGCCTCTTTCGCGCGCACCAATTCCATCACGGTGATGCCAAGACCATAGCAAAATGGCGAATGCAGCGCGATGATCGCATAGTTCCCTGCCAAAGCGTCAGCGCCATAGGCGCGTTCGGTGATCGCAAGCCCAAGCAAGACCGAATTGGAAAACAAAGCACAAAACCCGATGACGACACTGTCTTCCCAAGAACGCCCGAAAATATGATGTGCCCCAAACAATCCAAGCGCAAAGCTGATCGCGGCACCTGTGTAAAAGCTGAGCAAAAGTGCTGGATCAAAACCAGTACTGAGATCGATCTGGGATAGGGCGCTGAACAGCAAACATGGCACTGCGACCTGTTGGGCAAACTTCATGATGCTGTCGATGGCAATGTCGCTTAGAAATTCGCGCCAGGCCAAAACGTAGCCAAAGCCAACCACCATAAAGACTGGCAGAATGACATCGATCAACGCTTGCATGGACCTCTACACTTCGTAGCTAATGCGCATGCCGTCAAAGGCGGGAGCGATATGATCGGCGGTCTCGTTCAGAACCGTTTCATAATCCAAATCGATGTGCATGTTCGTCAGTATCGCACGGGGAACACCTGACTGCTCTATCCACGCGAGGGAATTTTCCAGATGAGAATGGCTCGGGTGAGGGGCGCGGCGCAATGCGTCCAAAATCCAGCAATCCGCGCCCTTAATGGCCGTCCATGCTTCATCGCTCATCTCTGAGACATCCGGCAAGTAAGCAAGTGGGCCAACGCGAAATCCGAGTGCATCAATTGATCCGTGTTCGATCTCGAAAGGTCGCAACGTTATCGGACCGCCCGCGCCGTCTACTGTGAAATCACCATCAATCGTAAACAGATCCAAGATTGGCGGGTAGGGCGAGCCATGGGGTTGCACGAAGGCATAGCCAAAGCGCGAAAGCAGATCGTTTTGCGTCGCGCCGTCCGCCCAAACAGGCAAGCGCGCGCGCATGTTGAAGACGATCATGCGCAGATCATCGATGCCATGCACGTGATCGGCATGCGAGTGGGTGTAGGTCACGGCATCCAGCGCGCCAATTTCAGCATCCAAGAGCTGATTGCGCAGATCCGGCGAGGTATCGATAAGCACGCGCGTCGTGCCCTCTTCGCCAATGCGCTCGATCAGCATCGAACAACGGCGACGTGCGTTTTTGGGATTGGTGGGATCGCAATCGCCCCAATGTCCGCCAAGGCGCGGCACACCACCAGAAGAGCCGCAACCAAGGATCGTAAAGCGTAACTCAGCCATTACGCCGCCGCCTTGTAGGAGACAACTTTGCTGAACAAACGCTCGAAATTCAGCTCTGTCTGTGCGGCGAATGCATCGATTTCCATGCCGAATATCTCGGCGCCAACCTTGGCCGTGAACGCAGTGTATGCGGGTTCATTGCGCTTTCCACGTCGGGGCACGGGGGCAAGGTAGGGGCTGTCGGTTTCCACCAGAATCCGCTCAACAGGGGCTGCTGCAAAGATGTCGCGCACTTCTTGGGATTTGGGGAAGGTCGCAATGCCAGACATGGACAGATAGAAACCCAGATCGAGGCAGGATTTGGCGAGTTCAGGCCCAGAGCAGTAGCAATGCATGACGCAGGAGTAGGGTGCATTGCGGTGCTCCGCGCTCAAGATGTCAGCCATATCTTTGTCAGCGGCGCGCGCATGAATAATCAGCGGCAAACTTGTGCGCTGCGCGGCTTCGATGTGAACGCGCAAAGATTGCTTTTGGATGTCCATACTCTCGGCAGTGTAGTGATAATCCAAGCCCGTTTCACCAATTCCGACCATTTTGGGGTGCGCGGTAAGGGCTATGAGCTCGTCCAACGTCGCAAGCGGTTCTTCTGCCGCGCTCATCGGATGGGTGCCAGCGGCGTAGAAAACTTGAGGGTGTGCTTCGGCCAATGCGCGCACGGACGGCTCAAGACGCAAACGTGTGCAGATGGTGACCATCCGGTGCACACCCGCGTCAGCGGCACGCGCGAGATTATCAGGAAGCTCACCCTCGAAATCGGGGAAGTCCAAGTGGCAATGGCTGTCAGTGATACGTGGCGGTGTGCTCATGATGCGTCCTTGTCAGAACGGCTCAGGTCGCCGCCTGCGAAATATGTCTCAGGGTATCTAGGATGAGCGCGGCAGGGTCAAGGTTCACCGCGCGCCCGTGACGTAGCTTTGCGTCGACCTCTTGCGCAACTTGTGCCCAGCGACGCGCCTGATGCGGGTTGGGCGACAGGCGTGCGATCATTTCTGCTTCGTCTTTGGTGGCTTCTGGCGTGGGCGTCACACCCAGGGTTCCTGCACGTGCAAGCCGAGCGAGTAAGAGCGCGATAAGGTCCACAAGCATATCGAGTTTATCCTCTGCACCGCGTTGCGCAGCAGCGTCAGCAAGGCGAAGAGCGCGGGCGCGGTCCATGCGCGGCATCGTGGCGAACAGCCCAACAAGTTCGGCATATATCGCAGGGCCGGAGAGGTTGGTCATGCGGATCGCTTCGCCCACTGAACCTGAGGTGAGCGCGGCAAGCGCGCCTTGATCGAGATCGGTGTCGGGCAACGCTTGGTGCAGCGCGCGCGCCATTTCATCGTGGTTTAGAGGCGAGAGCCTTAGTTCGCGACAGCGCGAACGGATTGTAGGCAATAGGCGAGAGGGTTGGTGTGTGACAAGCAAGAGCGTCGCATTTTCTGGTGGTTCTTCAAGACGTTTGAGCAACGCATTCGCCGCTTGCACGTTCATCTCATCAGCCGCATCGACGATAACGACGCGGCGCCCCCCTTCGGCAGAGGAAAAGTTGAAAAACCCATTGAGTTTACGCACATCATCGACGCGGATATCTTTGGCGAATTTACCAGCCTCTAGGTTCTTTTTCTGATCATTTTCGGTTGAACCGGCACCGCCGCGGCGCAGGACAAACAAGGATGGATCGGCACCCGCCGCGATGCGACGTGCAACAGGGTGGTTGGGGTCTGTGTCGAGTGTCGTTGGTTTCTCAGGTGCTCCAAACATACCGCCATCGTCTATCGGTTGGCTCAACAGAAAGCGTGCAATGCGGTAGGCGAGGGTTGCTTTGCCCGTGCCACGCGGCCCAATCATCAGCCAGCCATGGTGCAGACGACCTGTGTTGTAAGCATCGAGAAAGCTCTGCTCTGCCGCGCTTTGCCCGATCAGTTCAGGCGTATCGCGTGGATGCGGGGCGCCCGGAACGCGGTCAGCTTCTGGCAAGTTCTCAACGTTCATCCCAAATGCGCCTTGATCGTCGCCAATGTGTCGGCCGCAATGCTATCTATATCACGTGCAGCATCAATGATGCGAAACCGCTCAGGTGCAGAAGCGGCAAGATCAATAAAGCCAATGCGCATCGCGCGTTGCAAGTCCGCGCCAAAATCTTCAAAACGACTGTCGATGCTATCGCGCTCGACCGCGCGTGTGTGTGAAATGTCGGGATCCATATCGAAAAGCAGTGTGAGATCAGGTTCGCGTCCGATCATCAGATCATGCAGTTGATCAACCAATGCGCGCAGATCACCTCGGCTTAGTCCTTGGTACATGCGCGTGCTATCTGCGAAGCGATCACAGATAACGACTTTGCCTGCTGCAAGGGCAGGGAGGATCGTGCGCTCCATATGATCACGACGCGCAGCCGTGAAAAGCAGGATTTCTGTCTCTGCGGACCAGCGATCCGGATCACCCTGCAACACAAGTGCGCGAATTTCTTCAGCACCCGCTGAGCCACCTGGCTCGCGGGTGAGAACAACCTCTAAGCCCTGAGCTTCCAAGGCAGCAGCAAGACGCTTGGCCTGCGTGGATTTGCCGGACCCGTCGATGCCTTCAAAGCTGATGAAACGCCCTTTGGCCGCGTTCATCGCGTTACGATCCTTGATCGGTGGGGGCGGCAGGTTGCTCGTTCAATTGCTCAATAAGCAATTGCGCAACAGTGCCTATGCGAGAGGTAAACCCACCCGCTGGGACATCGTTGCCAGCGAACAAAGGAATGCGTGTTTCTGGCAAGCCGGGCGGCGTGATGACAAGTTCTGCGATCTTTTGGTCCTTGGAGATCGGCGCTGTGATGGGGCCGTTGTAAATGACTTCCGCTTTCACGTCTTCTTGGGAGGTTACTGGCATCAGCATCGAGACATCCTCGAGCGGGACGAGCGGCACCTTTTGATCGCGACCCATCCAAACGTCAGCACTTGCGACGGCTGTACCTGCCTTTGCGACAGGCTTTACCGCGAATTGGCGAAAGGCCCAGTTGACGATAGATTCCGCTTCTTCCGCGCGCGCCTGTGCCGTTTGCAGCCCTGAAATGACAAAAATCACACGTCGATCACGCTGCTTGGCCGAACCGATAAGACCATAGCCTGCTTCTTGCGTGTGTCCGGTCTTGAGACCGTCCGCGCCAATCCCGAGGGCCAGCAAAGGATTGCGGTTACGCGTATTTTGTGGAGCGCGGCCATCAAATATGAACTCTCGCTCGGAAAAGAGCGGATAAAAGCTTGGGAAATCTGTGATCAACTTGTTCGCAAGCAATGCGAGATCACGCATGGACATGCGGTGGCCAGCTTGCGGCCAACCGTTTGAGTTGGTGAAGGTCGAATTGGTCATCCCGAGTTGCTGTGCACGTTGCGTCATAAAGCGTGCAAAGCCGGCTTCTGTACCGTTGGGGCTCAGCGCTTCTGCGATCACAGCGCAGGCGTCATTGCCAGACAAGACGATAATACCGCGAATGAGGTCTTCGACTTTGACGCGGTCCGTCGTGTCCAGAAACATGGTTGAACCGCCATACGACATCGCGTGTTGTGAGACGGGCAGTTTTTCATCAAGTGAAAGACGCCCGTCACGCAAAGCCTCAAACGCTATGTAGAGCGTCATAAGTTTCGACATGGACGCAGGCGGCAGCATTTGATCTGCATTCTTGTTCAGCAAGACCGTGCCCGTCGTCTGATCTATAACGAAAGCAGAGCTCGCACGTGTTTCAAATGCGGCAGCGGGCAGAGCCAGCAAGAATGGCAAAGCAAGAGCAAAACCAGCGGTGATCAGGCGGCGCATAAGCGACCCTCCTTCGCGTTTATGAATCAGTTGCTGACAGCATAGGCGTCTGCGAAGCCGGATGCTTTAATCTTTTTCAACAATGCACTGCGTTCGGCACTTGTTTGCGCAGGACCCACCAAAACTCGCCAGAACGTCTTGCCGGAACTGGTGGATTTCTTGACCGTTGGCACCATGCCTGCCACGCGCATCGCCTCGGCCGTGTTGTTGGCGTTCTGCTCAACGCTAAAGATGCCGAGCTGGATGAATGGCTTGCTGAGACCGCTAGAAGAAGGCTTAGGTTTGGGCGGTGTCGGCGTAGGTTTTGGTGCGGCACTTGCGACGGCACCGGCGGTTGGTGCAAGTGCGGTTTCTTGAATTGCGTTTGGCGCATCGACTTGCGGTGCTGCTTCTGGCGTTGGTGCGCTTTCGGCAATGGCTTCGCGACGAAGCGCTGTAACATTCAACTTAGCGGGCTGACCTGCGAGCATACCAAGCGTGGCCGCCGCATCAGAGGACACCTGTAAGCGCGGGCCTGGGTTCTCACGCTCTCGGCGAAAGAGGGCCCCGATAACAAACTTGCCGTTCTTTTCATTGCGGATGATCACGCGCTCGGGATCTTTGACATCAGGGTGCGCAACCCAGACACCGCCAAGCGAAGGACGACCATCCCACAGGCCGCTCTCGGTCACTTGGAACACGTCCGGGGCTTCTGTGTCGCGCTCAACCAATTTGACAGAGCGCGATGGATCGCCGTCCACAAACTCATCAGCTTTCGGCTTTGCCTGCAGGAAAGCAGGGCCTTGCCCATCTTGGCAGCCCGCAAGTGCGATTGCCGAAATAAGCGACAGCGTAAGCCATTTGCGCCACTTTGAGTATGGTCCTGTGGTGATGTTCATCTTGTGCCCTTTGCCCCAAAACCTATGCGCTTTGGCCGATATTTCGGTCCTTTTCGTGCGCGCGGTCTTCAAAATTGACATTTAAGTCGTAACTACTTGGGCGCAATGTAGCCTTGTTTTGCCTTCATGAAAAGTCCGCAGGACGTGGCTGGGCGGAAAATCGGTCAATTGATATGCAATTGAGTGTGTTTTCCCGCGCATGAGCTCTTGCCGATGCGCGTTTGCTTGGGTATGGAGTTCGCGTCGGAGGCTTGGCAGAGTGGTCGAATGCACCGGTCTTGAAAACCGACGAGGGTGAAAGTCCTCCCAGGGTTCGAATCCCTGAGCCTCCGCCACATATATCCATTAAGTATATGATTTTATTATAATTAAATTTTACTTAAAACCTCTACCCACAACGCTACCCTCAATGAAACATCAGATCAAAACAGAGTTAAGCAGGGGTTACTGCGCTTGATCTCTACGGCTGAGCTGCAGGACGTGGGACCGGGTCCCCCTATCCTAGGACCCCGCGCCTCGGACCACGGGCCTTTAGTATTAGCTTTGGAGTTTCGTCTGGGATTAGTTTTGTTGGGGTGTACATCGCTATGCACGCACCAATTCCATGTTAAGCCATGCCGCTGCTCTCGCTGAGTGGCGTCAATTATTGAGCGCATAGATTTAGGCTGCGCTAGCAATTTGATGGGTGTTCTTATTTGTCTGATAGCACCGACAACACCTATCAAACTGTTAAGGGGGAGCAACGGCTGGCTGGCACAGAGAAGCAATTCGCTCAATGTGACAGCGCCATACGAGCGCCTTACATGCGGCGGCGAACCCGCATTTTTAGATGTTTGGTCTCAAGATAAGACTCTAAGCCCTCAGGCCCAAGCTCGCGGCCCAATCCGCTCATTTTCCACCCACCGAAAGGGGCCTGAAGATCACTGGTGTCATTCACATTCACTCCGACCGCCCCAAAGTCCAGCTCTTCGGCCAACCCCCAAATACGTTCCAAATCTTTGCCGTAAATGTAAGCTGCCAGACCAAATTCGAGACCATTGGCGATGCCTAGCATTTCCTTTTCGGTGTCATAGGCGGCAATTGCGGCGATAGGGCCGAAGCTTTCTTCCGTCATTGGCAAGCAGTTTAAGGGGGCATTGTCGATCACAGTTGGTCGAAAGAAATGGCCGCGCGCGTACTCTGCCCCGTCAGGCCGATGCCCACCGGCAAGCAATGTCCCCCCTTTGCTAACCGCATCATAAATATGTGCCTCTGTCCGTGCCGTGACAGAGCCGTTGAGCACTGGGCCATAGCCGATGGCGGGGTCTGTGCCGTCACCGATCACGGTTTCATTGGCAAGATCGGCCATCAGTCCCGCAAACTCTCGATGGACGCTGCGGTCCACCAAAATGCGATTCACAGTAATGCAGATTTGCCCCATGTTTGAATAGGCCCGACGGTGCGCGGCCTTCGCGGCCTCTTCCAGACCGGCGTCGGCGGTGACGATAAAGGGCGCGTGCCCCCCCAGTTCCAAACAGGTGCGTTTCAGGTTCCCAGCAGCAGCCCGCAAAATCGCCTGACCCGCTTGCACCGATGCGGTGGCCGAGATCACACGCACCTTTGGGTGTTCGGCAAGGGCGGCCCCCGTAACAGGCCCCGTTCCGGGCAGATCAGCGATACACCCTGCAGGCAAACCCGCCTCGTGCAGACAGTCCACCACCATTGCGATGGCGAGCGGCGTTTCATGTGGTGATTTCATCACAATGGGACAGCCCGCCGCCAATGCGGGTCCGACCTTCCAGCAATACAGGTCCACAGGGTAGTTCCAAGGCACGATCCCTGCCGCCACACCCACGGGACAAGAGCTAACCAAATTGCGTACATCGGGCGAAGAGGCGGGCCGAATAGATCCCCAAACGCGTTTGCCCTCTTCGGCGTAATACCGCAGCACCACTGCCCCAAAAGAGATTTCCTTGACGTTATCAGAAACCGGCTTGCCTTGTTCCAGCGTCAACAGATGTGCCATCTCGTCTGTTCTGGCATCGATCAACGCCGCGGCCCTAAACAGGATGTCAGACCGATCGGTCGCGCTCATACGCGCTAAAGCGGGAAAAGCCTGTTCCGCCACGTCCACGGCTTGATCCACGATGGCCCGATTAGCCATCAAAGTCGTTCCGACCTGTTCGCCTGTGGCCGGGTTTAAGATGATATGCTGGTCACAGCCTTGTGGTTTGACCCAGTTGCCGTTGATGAAAAATCCGCGATTTCTATCCATGGTGATCTACCTTAGTTTCAGACGGCGGGCCAATTCGGCATAGTTCTTGTCGTTCTGCGCAGTCGCGGCGACTTTGTCTGTTGTATTTGGGCTTTGCATTAAAAACGGATCACCGTCAGCGGCCACAATGTGCGCCGCAGTGGCCGAGTTGATGGCATGGCCAATGGCGATGGCGATGGACGTCGATGTCGCACCGGTTTTGCCCTGCATGCCTTCGATTTCAATCTCGGCATCGCCAAGCGGCACACCGGTGTCGATGACCACATCCGCCAATTTGTATAGATGCGCGCCGCTGCTATGACGAGATGGCGTGGCCGAGGAATGAGGGATCGACGTCACACCGATCAGTTTCATGCCTTTGGCTTTGGCGCCAATGGCAATATCCAGCGTTACAGCGTTAAGACCTGAATGCGAAAAAATCACCATGGCATCGCCTTCAAGCGTATCATGGGATGCTAGAATGGCGTCGCCGTAACCTTCTTGTGAGTGGATAAACCGATATTGCCGCGCACCGCCATCGCCAACAACGCGGTGAAAGGAAATCATCGAACTTTCGACAATGGGGCGAAAACCTGTCACCGTACCGGTGCGCGGATACATTTCCATGGCTGCAAACGAGCCGTGACCCGTACCAAAGGTAAAGACCAGTTTATCGTCAAGGATCGCTTTGGCGCAGATTTCAGCAGCCGCGTTGATCGCGTCCGATTGGGTTTGTTGGACACGCTCGAGTCGGTTGATCAGGCTGGAAAAATACTGATTTGGAATGTCGGTCATTTGAGGTCCTCTTTCATTGTGATGGCATCAAGCGCTATGCTGAACATCAATTTTTCGCCCAAAGCCAGCGGTTCGGCAGCAAGCTTTTCTTGACTGATACCGTCCACTGTACCTAGGCATAGCGTGGCACAGGCAACACCCAATGCTTCACCGGCTGTGAGCAGTGCAGAGGTCTCCATATCGGTCGCCAGAACGCCCCGATCGTGCAGCATCTGACGCGTTTGGGTCACTTTCGCCCCGCCTGCCGGATCAAGGGCGAACATGTCGCGATAAAACGCATCAAAGGTGGCAAAAACACCTGTGGTGGATTCCGCGTCATTCCGAGAGACCGCCGTTTGAAGATTGGCGACCAAACTCGCATCAGCCACCGGAGGCGCATCGCTCAGCGCATAAGACTGCGACGTGCCTTCAAACGACAGGGCAGATTGGCTGATCACAAATCCGCCCGGACGGGCTGGTGGAAAATGCATTGCAGTCCCGATCCGCACGAAGCGCTGCAACCCTAGATCGGCGAGTTCATGCATCACAATGGTCGCAATGGGCGCACCCATTCCAAAGGCCGCAACACTAATTCGCGTTCTGTTGTAGGTGCCAGTTACAGTCTTGAGGCCGCGCTTGACCGGCAAATAGACTGGGTCCTCAAGCAATGACCCAATACGTTCAATGCGGTCGGGGTCGCCCACCAGAATGGCACAGGATCCTACGTCATTTGCCTTGTGTCCTAGATACCAAGCCGTTTTCATACTGTATTTTCCTTTTGTCTACTGCATAACAGTCGGCTCGCTGTATCAATCCCGGCTTGAGCCGCCGCTTCGGATGTAGCTGCCCCGGTCATTTCAGCGGCAATGTAACCGCCTGCGAAACTGTCACCTGCACCCGTTGTGTCGTGCGTTTCAAATGCGGCAACGGGCAGCCTGATTGATGAGCCGTTTTCCTCAATCAGCACGCCTTTTGACCCCATGGTCAGCACCACGACAGCCGAAGTTGGGCCGATCATCTTTCGCTCTGCTGCGTTGCAGAAAATCACATCAGCGCTTTGGCAAAGCATGTTACAAATCGCGGGTGTAAAGCAGGCCGGATCATTCTTAACCGCCCAATACAGCCGCGTTGAAGGCGCCCGCAAAGCTAAAATTTGCTCGGTTAAATGGGGTGGCCCAACGGAGATGCAAAGATGGCTGGCACCGGCGATTGCAGCCTCTTGAGCCGCGCTGAGCGTTTCGCGACCTGCATGGCCGGGATCGTATATGCAAGCGCAGCTCCCATCTGGCTGGTACAGCATCACGGCCGTCGGTGAAGAAGCATCAGTGACAATGGCGATGCCATCTGTGTTTACCTTGGATTGCGTCAGGGTGTTTACGAGTTGAGTGCCCTGAGGGTCATCCCCGACCCAAGTGACAGGCATTGAGGCCCCTTCAATCTGTGCGACGGCCATGGAAATATACGTGGGGCAACCGCCAAGACGCGGCCAAGCATTCGGCAATCTGGTCGCGTGGCTGGTCTGGTCGGGCGACACAGAACTCGCAAGGTCCAAAACATAATCGAGGCTGGCATAGCCCGTGACGCAAAGGGTGTTCATCCCAAGACCTCGAGCGCGTCGCTTTGACTGATCACGCGACCAAGGTAGCGCTCGATGTCCTCTAACGCCGCTGCGCCCAGATGCTCACGGTTGGTGTTGACCGCCTCGCGCACCACTTGGACTTTGAACCCGTTGGCAAAAGCGTCCTGTGCGGTGGCGCGCACACAAACATTGGTTTTTACGCCACAGATCACAACGCCATCAACCCCCTGCTCGCGCAGAAAAAGGGCCAAATCGGTACCGAAAAACGCGCTATAGCGGCGTTTGATGATCTCGATTTCGCGGCCACCTTGCGGCCCGAATCCGTCAAAAAACTCAGCGTTAAAACTGCCCGCGATTCCATGTTCAGGCAGTCTGACCTGCTCATAGTCCTTAAACCCTGCGCGGTGGGTATCCGCAACGTGGACAATGATCGTCTCGCTTTGCTGTGCCGCGGCAATAAGCGCTTGCGCAGGCGCAATGACTTCGGCGGCGGCGGGGTAATAGTTTTCGCCGTCAGGGTGCAAAAATGCGTTTTGCATGTCGATGACGAGCAAGGCATTTGTCATAACCGGGCCTTTCGTTGGGCGCGAACGCTGGTGAAGATGAGGGCAAGAAGCACCATCAGATAAGGTGTCATGCCGATCAGTTTTGGCGGGAATCCTGCGGTTTGCAGGCGGATTTGAGTGTTGTCCAGAAACCCGAACAGCAAACATGCCATTGCGGTTTGAATAGGTCGGTCACGCCCGAAATAGAACGCCGCCAATGCGATGAAACCGCGCCCCGCTGTCAGCCCTTCGTTGAACAACCCAAGCGATGCCAGCGCAAGATGCGCGCCCGCGAGTCCAGCAAAGAAGCCCGCAAATGCGGTGGAGGCATCCTGTATCGCAAGGCTGCGTAATCCAACGGCACGGGTCACATGCGGCGCATTTCCGGTTGCCCTGATCCACAGGCCGATGCGGGTGTTGGTCAACACGAAGGGCAGGCAGAACACAGTGATCCATGCGAATATTGTCAGGGGGTCGAGGCTGGAGAGGGCTGGGCCGATGACGGGGATTTTTTCGAAAAACTCAGGCAGCACATCAGGCAACAAGACAACATCTGGTTGGCGCAATGTGCCAGAAGTTTTGTAAACCCAACTTAGAATAAAGCCCAGTACACCAGCCACGAGGATGTTCAGGCCTAGTCCGGCGACAATCATGTTGGCATGCGCGCGGGTGATGGTCAGCGAAAACATCCAGCCGATCACCGCACTGCTGAGCGCGGCGGCAAGGCAGGCAATGAACCAGCTTTGGGTTGCGGACGACACGATGACCGCGACAAATGCACCCGACAGCATCTTGGCCTCCAGCCCGATATTGACGATTCCCGCTTGCCGGTTGACCAACCCACCTATAGCCGCCAGCAAAATCGGTGTGGTCAGGATCAGCGTCGACACAAGGATTTGTTCAACCTGCATTGGCAGTTCCCTTCTTGCGGCGCAGACTTATCCGGCCCAACTCGACCACGGCAAAGATCATCACTGTGCCTTGGATGATGTTCACCAGATCAAGCGGGATGTTTGAGAAAAGCTGGATCGTTGTGCCAGCAGAGGCCAGCGCCCCAAACAGGATCGCGCCCAAGACAATGCCAATTGGGTGGTTTCTGCCCAACAAGGCAACGGCCATGCCGGTAAAGCCATAGCCGGGTGAAAACCCGTCACTAAAACGGTGCATCTGGCCCATGCCATGCGCAGCGCCGCCAATGCCTGCGATAACGCCTGACAGGATCATCACACCCACAATTGTACGCGGCACAGAAATCCCGACCGCACGGGAAAAGCGTTGGTTTAGGCCGATTAACCCCCCCTCAAATCCTGCGGGTGTGTAGCGACACCAAAAGCCGTAGGCCGCCACACAGACCAACCCGATCAGGAACCCGGCGTGCAAAGTTGAGGGTGGCATCAACCGCGGTAGATAAGCGACCTCGTGAATGAGCGGCGTCACGTTGTTGCCCGATAGGGGGGAGAGGAGCGGACCGTTGACCAGATAGCCAGTGATGGCCACGGCGATAAAGTTCAGCATGAGGGTCGAGACAACTTCATCCACCTCGAACTTGGCCAGCAAGATACCCGGCACATAGAGCCAGATCGCACCGATCAGGGCGGCGGCGAAAAAGCAGATCGGAAACAGTGCAAAACCCCATGCGGCAGGCAGGGTGAAGCCAAGGAAGACTGCGGCCAATCCTCCAACAAGGAACGCCCCTTCGACACCCACATTGAACACGCCGGATCGAAAACAAACTGCGGTTGCGACTGCGGTGAAGAGCAACGGCGTGGCGGCGGATAGGGTGGCCGCGATACGCCGTGCATTGCCAAAGGACTCTGTTGCAATCAGGCTAAATACGTCCAACGGGTTCTTTCCGATGACCAGCAACACAACGCCACTGACGATCAAAGAAACCACAAGAGGCAGCAAGATACCGATGCTGCGTGAGGCGATGCTACTGCTCATGCCGCATCTCCCTGCACCATCATCTGACCGATCTGCGCCATTGCGCCAGCGGGGGAAGTTACCTCGCCCACCAGACGCCCTTCAAATATCACAACAACGCGGTCTGACAAGGCAATCAATTCGTCCAGTTCTTCGGAGGCCAAAAGCACAGCACCGCCCTGATCGCGGAAATCACGCAACAGTCCGTGAATGGCGGCGATGCCGTTCAGGTCGACACCGCGTGTTGGTTGTGACGCGATCATTAGCTTGGGATTGTCTGCACTCTCGCGGGCAAAAACCAGCTTTTGCTGATTGCCCCCTGACAGGCTGTCTGCTGGATCAGTGACTTTACCAAAGACAACCTTGAGCGCCGCCAACCGCTTGCTTGCTTCTTGGCGCAGGTTTTTGCGGCTGAGGATACCGCCTCGCGTGATGGGCGGGGCGCGGTGGCTGCCCGCAATGACGTTGGTCTCAATACTCGCAGCAGTGGTCAAGCCCTCGTGGCGGCGGTCTGCGCTGACATAGGCAAGGCCGCGATTGCGCCGCGCCAGGGTGGTTTCACCGGTGATGTCCGCCCCTTGCAGGATAATGTTGCCAGCGCTGGTGTCGCGCAGGCCCGCGATACATTCGGCCAGTTCGCCTTGGCCGTTGCCAGACACGCCGGCAATGCCCAGAATTTCGCCTGCGCGGACCTGTAGGCTGATGTTATCCAGCGATTGTGATTTTTCCAAACTACGTGCGCTCAGCCCGTCCAACTCCAGTACAGGTTCCCCGGTTACAGTGCGCGATGGCGGCGGGCTGGTTTCCAACGGCGGTGCGTCGCGCACAATATGGCTGGCGATCTCCGGGCCTGTTGTTTCAGCAATTGTGCTGTGAAAAACAGTCTTGCCCTGCCGGATAACGGTGACCTGATCGGCCAGCGCCATGACTTCACCAATCTTGTGACTGATAAATAGGATCGTGGTTCCGTTTGCCCGCAGGTTGCGCAGCAGATCAAACAATTCCTCCACTTGAGGCGGGGCCAAGACCGCCGTTGGCTCGTCCAAGATCAGCACATTACAGCCGCGCCGCAACAATCGGATGATTTCGACAAACTGGAGAATGTGAACAGGCACGCTTGAGGTCCGCCGCTGCCAGTCAATTTGGGCACCGATGCTTTCGGCCAACCCTTGCCCTTCGCGCAGGGCTTTGGCCCAGTCGATGCGTGACAGCGGGCCCAATTGGCGGGTCACGGGTTCTTCGCCAAGCACCAGATTTTCCAGCAATGTCAGATCCGGTGCCAACATGAATTCCTGATGCACCATGCCGATACTCAACGCCAAAGCCTCGGCGGGGCCGTTCAGTACAACCGGTTTGTCGGCAATTACCACATGCCCGCTGTCGGGGCGTTCCACCCCTTGCAACATCCGCATCAACGTCGATTTGCCAGCACCGTTTTCACCTACAATGGCATGGATTTCGCCACGCATAACCGAGAGCGAGATGCCCCGATTGGCCTTTGTCGCCCCATAGGATTTGTGAAGATCCACAGCACCCAGGGCCACGGACCGGTCAGTAGACAGCACTATTGCTTCCCTTGCATGTGAAAAGTCAGGTGCACGTGGAAAAACCACGCGCTCCTGATTGTTGTTACTTAAAGAAGTCGGGGTATCCTTGGCTGGAAACATCCCAGACGTCGAGCTCACCTGCAATAATCTGAGCTTTGTACGCAGTGACCCGCTCAATATATGCGGCAGGCACTTTGTCTTTGGTATGGGTCATTTCCGATAGGGCCACGCCATTTTCAGCTAGGCCAAACTGGATGACCTCCCCGCCGGGGAAATTGTCGGCGGCATAGCCGGTCACGATTTCATCCACGGCAACATCCACGCGTTTGACCATAGACGTCAGCACATTACCTGGCGCCATGCCGTCCTGATCGGAATCCACGCCGATTGCGTAATGACCGCGTGCCTTTGCTGCTTCTATGATGCCGATGCCTGTGCCGCCCGCAACTTGATAGACAATGTCAGCGCCTTCATCAAACATCGCATTGGCCATTTGCAGGCCCTTGGCCGGGTCACCAAAGCTGTCGGCATAAGCTACCTTCACCTCGATATCGGGGTTAACGGCCTTTGCCCCTTGGATATAGCCAACGATGAACTTGTCGATGCCCGGCGCTTTGAAACCGCCGATCACGCCGATGGTCGCATCCGCGTTAATGCCCTCGATCGACGTGTCCGTAGTGACTTGAGCCGCCAATGCACCAGCTAGGAACGATCCTTCATGCTCTCCAAAAACCACCGAGGCAATGTTGTCGCCCGTGCGCGTCTGGTTCATAATAACCCAATTGGTATCTGGATAGTCCTTGGCCAACATTTCCATCGGTTCGCCGTGGATCCACTCCAACGAAATCACGAGGCCAAAGCCACCGTCCGCCGCACGGCGCATAATTTCTTCGCCTTGGGCGGCGACATCGGCAGATTCGATAGTCCGACCTTCAACGCCGGTTTTCTCCAAACCACTTTGGAAACCAGCGTTGGCTGTGTCATTCCAAGACCCGTCACCAAGCCCGCCCTGCGCAATGATCATTGCCGCCGGGCGCTCATCCGCCCACAAAGCGCTGCCTGCCATCAGGGAAGTGCAGGCCGTTGTCACCTGTAGAATTCTTCTGGTCATATTCGTCATCATATTAGTCTCCTTGTTGATTTCCCATTTTAGGTCTTTTGATTATTGGAGTGTGTGCACCTTAAAAGGTATCGTGTGAACGCTGCTGCGCAGCAAGTTAACTTCATATGAGTAATGACCGCTTTGATAGACGGCCTCGGTCGCCTCGATCAGTCGGTCGACAGCGTCATAGCTGTGGCGAGTGACGACCATAACTGCCGACGGATCCTGCAAAGAAAGCGCCTCGATCTCCTGCGGCAATGCCAAACGGGTTGTCACATGTTCGGTCGCTCGAACAATCATGAAACCGGCAGCCTCATAGGCAAAGTAAAGAGAGAAGTCAGTGACGTCGGTGTTACGCATCTGCTCAGCGTGCTGATCAGGCAAGGAGTCCATAACACCGTTAGGAATGAGTGAGACATGCAGCGATGTTGTTATGCCATCTACCATCCGCAGACGGGTGAGCGCAGTTGCTGGCTCAAAAAGACCGAGTGAATTGCTTTGCTCAGATGTGGCCGATGTCAGTGACAACAGTTTTTGTCCCGCGAGCCGACCTTGGGCCGCAACCGTATCTGAAAAACTCATCAGCCGCCCGGGTTCTCGCTTGAGCGAGACACGCGCCACAAATGTTCCAGCGCCCTGTTTTCGCACAGCGAGACCATCAGCAACCAACATTTCAAAGGCCTTAACAACAGTGCCCCGACTGACACCATGCAACCGGCACAGTTCAGGCTCGGACGGCAGTCTTTCACCAAAGGTATAGCGCCCGGATGCAATTTCATCACGCAACAAATCTGCGAGCTGTTGATAACGGGGGGCTGATTTTAAGATTTGCATGACGCAATCATATAAAGACTAGTTGACTAGTCAAGATGGTACTTTTCGAATACCTGTCTGACGTTAGCGCCTATGGGTCCAAATGGACCTTTCAGAGGAAATCTGGTTGAGGCGGGCAGGGCAGTCGGCTAGCTTTTCCAGATGACAAAACACTCCCCATTCCACTACATGAAACCTGGCCCGTGGTTCCTGGACCATCCCCCCCTAGGCCCATGGACCGGGAACCAAGTACCACGGCTCTAGCGGACCATAGAGCACGCACCGTCGACCTACTATCAGCGTTGGTTAGTTTTGTTCGGTCCGCGGTCCGTGGACCAACGGCAGGGGGTTACGGTGCCTAACCGCTAGGGTCGAGATTGAGGCTTATGGACCGCACCCCCCCTATCCTAGGACCCCGCGCCTCGGACCACGGGCCTTTAGTATTAGCTTTGGAGTTTCGTCTGGGATTAGTTTTGTTGGGGTGTACATCGCTATGCACGCACCAATTCCATGTTAAGCCATGCCACTACTCTCGCTGAGTGGCGTCAATTATTGAGCGCATAGATTTTGATTGCCCCATCAATCTGATGCTTGCAATGATTAGTCTGACAGCACCCTTTAACTGGCCTTGGCAATTTGTTTCTGCGCGGGTGCCGCTGGACCCGGCAGGCTCAATCGCTTAGCCACGTTAGATAGCGGCAAAATTTTCCGCCCATCGGAGGCCCATCACGTGACGAGACATAGGAAAATGCCGGAGTGATAGAGGCACACAAACGGCCGTGGTTGGTGCTGGCGGGGCTGGCGCTAGGGGTGACAGTGACCAATGGTTTCGCCCGATTCGCCTATGGGTTGATATTGCCGGCGATGCAGTCGGATTTGGGGTGGAACTATGCCCAAGCTGGATGGCTCAATACGGCCAATGCTCTGGGCTATATCGCGGGCGCTGTGTTGACTATGCTAATGATTAGGCAATATTCGGCGACATCTCTATTTTCCTTTGGATTGATCACAACTACCCTTGCGCTGCTGGCGACTGGGTTGATCTCGGACCTTTGGTGGCAAACTCTTTGGCGCATTTTGGTTGGCTTTTTTGGGGCCATGTCTTTTTCCACCGCCGGTGTTTTAGCAGCTGGCCTGTTTCCAAATGATCCGCGCCGCAATGCCCTAGCCATTGCCATTTTATTTGGTACGGGTGGCGGCTTGGCAATTGTTTTATCTGGAGCGAGCCTGCCGCTGTTTTTAGCGCATTACGGCGCGGATCACTGGCCCTTAGCATGGATCATTATAGCGGCAATTTGCTTGCTATTTTTACCGCTTTGCCTGTGGTCAGCTGCACAGCTCAAGCGCCCGGCACCGAAGCAAACGGACGCTCCAGCGCCCATCCCAATCACTCAAATCTGGGCACAACTTGCCGGATATGCTGGCTTTGGATTGGGCTATATCGTGTTTCTGACATTTTTATCAGCCTGGATGACCCAGCAGGCGGCCAGCGCCAGCTTCATCGCGGCTGTTTGGATATTGCTGGGTCTGTGCATCTGTGTTTCACCCTTGGTGTGGCGTCCCATCTTGACGCGCCACGCATCAGGCTTGCCATTGGCCATGATCTTAACCTGCATCGCCTTGGGATCCGCGCTGCCTGTGCTGTTTCCTGGAAATTTCTCCTTGTTGCTCGCGGCGGTTATTTTTGGCCTTTCGGTTTTTATGGCCCCCAGTGCCGTGACCAATTTTGCCCGTCAAAACCTGCCTGAGCGCAGCTGGGGTGCGGCCATCAGCCTTTTTACTGTCGTCTTCGCCGTGGCGCAGACTCTTGGGCCCTATGCCGCCGGGCTATTGGGGGATCTGGCTGGCGACATTGGTATAAGCCTTTTGGGCGCATCAGGACTGTTACTTTTGGGTGCGGCCATCGCCCTGACGCAAAAGCCTCTGATCAGTCGGCCCATGGACCAGAATGCGAAACCCGGCAAGCAAGACTAGGTTCAGGACTCATAACCAGAATATGACGGTTGCAGCGAGGGCGATCGCTGAC
>NZ_MLCB01000163.1 GCF_001890925.1 Planktotalea frisia | reverse complement strand
CGATTACATCTTAGCTGAGCCACAAACCTGTCCGAATTAGTAGGACCACTTCAGTGGCAGCGAGTAGGAATTCGTCATTTGCCCCGCATGGGCCGCGTAATCGCAATCGTCCCAACCCCAGAATGCGTTTGAGGTGTGCGAAGAGCATTTCGACCTTCTTTCGCAACCTCATTGAGACGACGTACTGTTTGGTCTTGGCAATATCGCGGGCGACCTGACGGGCATCCTCATGTTCTTCGCGGGTGATCTTACGCGCAACTGCCTTCGGGCAGCACTTCATCTTCGAGGGGCAGACCTGACATGTGTGTTTCAGGGCCTGGTATTTTGCAACGCCCTTGCCTGTGGGTTTACGGTTCGGATCAGAGTAGTTGCGCCGAAACTGCTTGAGCGGTTCACCTTCGGGACAGACGTATTGGTTGTTCTTTGGATCCCATTCAAAGTCCGCGCGGGACCATGTGCCATCTGTTCGACCTGCTTTGTCCAGTACAGGAATGTGGGGTTTGATGTCGCGATCTACGAGCCATCCCAACATCGGCCCTGATCCATAAGCGCTGTCTGCAATGAGGCGCTCTGGGTCAATATCGTGCTGCTCCTTGATCCGATCCAACATAGTGCGCACGGAGCCAACCTCGGCTTGTCGGATCGACCGCGTACCTTCGACGTCCACGATGACACTGTGGTCGGTATCGATCAGATAGTTGGTAGAATATCTAAAGAACGCAGGGCCCTTGCGCGCTGCTGTCCACTGGCTTGCGGGATCAGAATGGGACGTGAACTTGGGTTCAACCTCTGATGCTGCGCCAAAAGCTGCATCGTCCAAGACATCCAGATATTCCTTCACAGCGCGTGGTGCATCGATTGGATCAATGGCACGAGGATCCCAATCTTCCTTCGGTGTGGAGTTCTGTTTGTTCGCATCAGCCTCGATCAAACTGGCATCTGCGGCCAAACGTTGACCGCTCACCAGACCATCTGCGATGCAGCGGGCAACGGTCTTCTCAAACAGATGCCTAAGTAGTTTGCTTTCCCGAAAGCGCCCGTGTCGGTTCTTGGAGAAGGTCGAATGGTTCGGCACCGGATCAGACAAATCAAGACGACAGAACCAACGATAGGCTAGGTTCAGATGCACCTCTTCACAAAGCCGACGCTCAGACCGGATGCCAGAACAATAGCCCACTAACAGCATGCGGACTAGCAGTTCAGGATCAATCGACGGACGGCCTGTATGGCTATAAAAGTCGGCTAGATATTGGCGGATGTCATCTAGGTCGACGAACCGATCAATCGACCGCAGCAGATGATCTTGGGGCACATGATCGTCAATCGAGAACTCGTAAAACAGCGCGCCTTGTGCTTCTTGCTTTGGCCCCAACATCGAAATTACCCCCGTTGCTAAGGACAATTGAATCAGCGAATGGGCACCCGATCAAGCAAGAGTTTTTCAACAGAATTCGCCCAACCGGCTCATTCGTCAGAGCGTAGCGAAGGCCAGCTTTTCCAACGGAAGGTATTCCTAGATTGCTGCTTGATCACGGAAACCGTTGACTGCATCGACAATCGAATACGCTCCAAATTCAACGAAGACCAGCCCCGTCGCATTCGTGATTCAGAGTCCGTATCGTAGGAATGGCCTACGCGTAATCAGCAATCCGGTCCAAAGAACAACGCAGCCCGTAGCAACTAGAAAGCAGTTTAGCGCGGTAGCCACGATAGGAAATACACGCGAGCGCGCCATGGCTTCATCGAAGCATAGGAACACGACAATAAACCCGCTGAGGAGAAAGGATGGGCTTTTGGTTTGATCAAATGACCTGCCCCCCTAGGCTCCCTCATTCATAACGAGAGTTTGCGGGTTTGGATTTCATATTCTTTAT
>NZ_MLCB01000162.1 GCF_001890925.1 Planktotalea frisia | reverse complement strand
GTCAGTCCCTCGCCGAAACCTCGCGCACTGGCCCGCATCGAAAAACCTTCATCACAGCAGACCTTAGGCATGCCTCCTGTTTCAACCTCAACGTTAATCACATAAAACCTGATATCGGAACTCAGGCGGTTTCAAAGAGTTTGAACTCGCCTGTAAGTCGCAAAACACTTCACCCCTTCACAGCCCCCTCCATCCGCTCAATCATAAATTCCATAAACAAACGCGCCTTTGGGTCTTGGTGGCGGCGGTGCGTGTAGAGACATGCCATTTGCACGGGGAGGGGCGGGGTGTCCTCGACCACTGTGACCAAAGCGCCAGACTCCAAATGTTGCGCGATCTCGAAAACGGGGCGCAGGGCGATGCCGGCGCCTTGGAGGGCCCAATCGGTAAGAACATCGCTGTCGTCGCACTCGAAACGGCCCTGCACGTCGAACTTGCGCGGGCCATCGGGGGTGGAGAGTTCCCATTGGAATTCGGTCGCGCCGGGGAAGCGTAGATTGAGGCAGTTGTGTTTGCCGCGATCAATCTCGGCACCTGTTTTGGGGTGGCCATGTTCAGCGATATAAGCAGGCGCGGCGCACAGGACGCGTTCGCAATCGGCGATTTTGCGGATGCGCAGATTAGAATCCTCTGGTCGGCCTAGGAAGAACGCGATGTCGAGGCCTTCGGCGGTGAGGTCGATCTTGCGATCTGTCATGCGCAGGCGGACATCCACCAAAGGAAATTCGCGCGCGAACTCAGGAACATGCGGGGCAATCAGGCGACGGCCGACACCCAAGGGTGCTGCGATATGCAAAGTGCCGCGCGGGTTTTCTGTGGCGTCGCCAACGCCTGCTTCAGCGGCTTCGACCGCCTCTAGGACAGCGCATGCACCATCGTAAAAGATGCGGCCCTGCTCGGTGGGGGTCAAAGAGCGGGTGGTGCGTTGGAACAGGCGCACGCCAAGGTGCGATTCCAGTTGCGAGATGCGCGCAGAGGTGACAGCAGGCGAAATGCGCTGGTCGCGCGCAGCGGCGGACATGCTACCAAGTTCGTAGATACGCACGAAGGTGCGAAGGTTATCGAAGTAAGACATTGTTTGGCTATTTTTGACACTCTTTGTACAATGCCAATTATAGCGGAAAAATCAGCCAGTGGATAGTCTGCGCATAAATAGGGGAGACGGCATCGATGTATGATTTTGCAATACTCTGGGATTGGATTTCGTTTGCAGTGCGCTGGCTGCATGTGATTACGGCGATGGCGTGGATTGGGGCGTCTTTCTTTTTCATCGCTTTGGACCTTGGTTTGAAGAAAGCGCCTGATATGCCCCACGGTGTGTCTGGTGAAGAATGGCAAGTTCATGGGGGTGGGTTTTACCACATCCAGAAGTATCTGGTCGCGCCGCAGAACATGCCGGAGCATCTGATCTGGCACAAATGGCAGAGCTATATTACATGGGTGTCCGGCGCTGCTTTGTTGATGATTGTCTATTGGGCTGGGGCTGAGTTGTTTCTGATCGATCCGGCGAAAGCTGACTTGTCTGTGCTCAGCGCAATCGTGATTTCTGCGGGCTCTTTGACGATTGGTTGGATTGCCTACGACTTTATGTGCAAATCGCAATTGGGCGAGACGCCGACGTTGTTGATGGTTCTGTTGTTCGTGATTTTGGTGATCATGGCGTGGGGCTATAACGAAGTGTTCACAGGGCGCGCGGCGCTTTTGCACTTGGGCGCGTTTACTGCAACGATTATGACGGCCAATGTGTTTTTCATCATCATGCCGAACCAGCGCATCGTTGTGGCAGATCTGAAGGCGGGCCGCTCGCCTGACCCGAAATACGGCAAGATTGCCAAGCTGCGCAGCACGCATAACAACTATCTGACGTTGCCTGTGATCTTCTTGATGCTCTCGAACCATTATCCGCTGGCGTTTGGAACGGAGTATTCCTGGATCATAGCATCGCTGATTTTCCTCACGGGTGTCACGATTCGTCATTACTTCAACACGCTGCATTCGACAGGTAAGGGGCCAAGCTGGACATGGGCGGTGACGGTGATTTTGATGATCATCATCGCGTGGCTGAGCACGGCGAACACATGGGGTGAAGATTATGATGTGGCGGAGGCGCAACCGTTGTCCGCGCATCAAGAGATGTTGGTCGCTTCGGCGGGCTACGAAGAGGTGGAGAACATTGTGCTTGGTCGTTGTTCAATGTGTCATGCGCGCGAACCGAGCTGGGATGGTATTCGCTGGGCCCCTAAGGGTGTTTTCCTAGAGACCCGCTATGACATTGCCCGCTCTGCTCGCGAGATTTATTTGCAGGCGGGGGTGTCGCACGCGATGCCGCCTGCGAACATTACGGACATTCCCGAAGCAGACCGCGCGGCGATTGTGCGCTGGTATCGGGGTGCTGGGAAGGTTGCTTCAACCGAGTGAGGCTAGCCGCAGCAGACAAGGGGCTCTTTCGTCTGTTGTCTTTGCAACGGTTTACAAAGCGCTGTCAAATTTTGAAGTTCCACTAAGACGCGACTGTCGTCGAGCCTTGGCTGCGATAGCGACAGCGTTCGCAGGCCGATGTTGCCGAGCGCGAACTCTGCGCTTAACGACGTGTCCGCTAAACTTGGCAGTTTATTTAGGCTTTGCTTCAGGATTGCGCTAAATTTGGCAACGCTCATATGGGTTTTGCCGGGCAGGTCGAACAGCTGCAATTTGGCTTCTTCCCATGTTTCAATTGTGCCGCCGCAATCTATGCCGGTCGCTGAGAGATGACGCAATTCGGTGACGTGATAGCCTGCGCCGATGTCTGTGCCCTCTAATGTGAATACCAAGGGAAGTTCAGGGTCGAACGCGTTAAGTTGCGTAAGAAGGGTTGCAAATGTCATGGGCTCTCTTTCATTTCAATGATTCTTGAAATAAAGTGACATAGGAGTGATTGCATTTCAAGAGGTGTTGAAGTATGAATGAAGAAGATGCCGCAACCCTGTTCAACGCATTGTCCAACGCGGACCGCTTAAAGGTCATTCGTGCCTTGGTGGTTGCGGGGCCAAATGGTTTGAATGCGGGCGATATTGCGCAGAGTGTTGGGGCAAGCCCGTCGCGAGCATCGTTTCATCTGTCAGCGTTGACCGACGCGGGCATTTTGACGCGAGAACGCCAAGCGCGTAGCTTGATTTACACGATCAATTTTGCGCGCATTGGGGAGCTAATGACGTTCTTGCTAGAGGATTGCTGCGCCGGAAGCCCAGAGCTTAAGGCCTGCTGCGCAGTGTTGAGATAATTGGTTCAGCCGCCATGCGCATCTGTACGCAAACGGGCCAAGTGATCGTCCCAGCCTTTGTCGAGCGCAAGTGTGAGGCCGAAGGCCGCTTCGCCAACGGGCAAGCCCTCGTGCACCAATGACAAACGCGTGCCACCTGCAACGGGATCAAGGGTCCATTTTACGGTGCTGGTTGCATCCCCCATAGGGGCGATTGTGAAGGTGTATTCCAAGCGTGTATGCGGTTCCGACACGAGAACATCGCCCCACATCAGTTTGTCGCCGCTTTGTGTGCCGTACATGGCATAGGCGCCTTTGATCAAAGGGGATTTGGGTTTGTGAAACCAGATCGCGAGTTTCTCAGGGTCGGTGAGATAGGCCCAGACTTGCTCTGGTGTGGCCTTGAGGTAGATGGATTTGCGCAGGGTTGTATCGCTCATTTCGTGTCCTTTTCTATTTCAGATTTTAGGGTAGCGAGGCGATCATCCCAGAACGCATCAAAGTAGCTGAACCAGTCGTGGATTTGTTTCAGCCCATCAGGGTTCAGCGCATTCACGCGCGTGCGTCCGACGGTGTGCATGGTGATTAGGTCGCCCTCTTTCAGCACGGTGAGATGTTTCTTCACGGCTGCGCGGGTCATTTGGAAGTTTTCGGCGACTTCGCCGATTGTCATATCTTGGCTCGCAAGCAAATGCAGAATGCCGCGACGGGTTGGGTCTGCGAGCGCGCGAAAGCCGAGTTGTTGGAGCGGTTGGGTCATCGGGTCCTCTCGTGATATCATTTGGTATCTTATATTGAGGTACCAAATGGTATCATGTCAAGGGTTGTGTTAGTTTACCCGTTCAATCCAAGCATGTTTGGCAGGTCTCGCATGTCGTGGAATTTATGCGCGCCGAAAAGGTTAACAGGGGTCGTCCCTCGATCAGGAAGATAGGCGAAGCAGCGCATTTGTGCATTCGCGGCAGCTTCGAACCCGCTTGGGCTGTCCTCTATTACGGCGCACTCATTGGGTCGAACACCGAGGGTCTTGGCAGCATAACACATCGGGGGCTGGTTTGCTCTGGCCGACATCGTATGCGGAAAACATCCTGCCTTCACACCAAGCGCGCATTTGAGTGCGCTCTAGAGTGACGTGCATCTTTGCAAGCAAGCCATTTGAGGCCACGCAGAACGGTACTTTGGCTGTGATCAATCTTTGAAGCACAGTCCTTGCGCCTTTGATTGCTGTGACCTCGTTCTTCAGAGCATCCAAAGCCTGTTCATAAAAACCAGTCGACCAATTTGCAGGAAAGCTCAGGCCTTCGTTGGTTAGGTATTGCTCAACATCGTCTCTGCTTTTGCCGATGAATAGCTCGCAGCATTCGGAGAAGGATAGCTGAGCGCCACAAGAGTGCAAAAAGTCATGAAGAACGCGATTGAATATCGGTTCGGAGTTCACAAGAACGCCGTCACAGTCGAAGATTACAAGTTTTGGAGGCTGTTTAAGGAGCAAGTTCTCGGTTAAGCACCGCGAAGTTTGCGAAACCAGCCTTTCTTAGGGGCATCGTCGTCCTCAGGGGTTTCTTCATCCGTATCAGGCGCACCAACGGCATCCTGAAATGCAGTGAAAAACTGATCCGCCATTTTCTTGGCAAAGCCATCCACGATGCGACTACCAAGTTGTGCGAGCTTGCCGCCGACTTTCGCCTCTACATCATAGTGCAGGATCGTTTGATCGCCGTCAGCCTCTAGGCGGACATTTGCGCCGCCTTTGGCGAAACCAGCGGCACCGCCTTTGCCAGCGCCACTCAAGGTGAGGCTTTCGTTCTCGACCATTTCGCTGAGTTCAACCGCGCCTTTGAAGGTCGCTTTGACGGGGCCGACTTTTTGCACGACCGTCGCTTCAAAGCCTTCCTCGGGCGAGCCTGTCATTTCCTTGCAGCCCGGAACGCAGGACGCGAGCACATCGCGATCCAACAGTGCGGCATAAACCGTGGCGGGGTCTGCGTTGATGGTTTTGGAATCGCTCAGGTTCATATTGTTTGTCCGATCTTGGGGCGTGGCTGACGTGTCGGTTCAATCCAACACTGCCAGCCCCAATTTTGCAATCGGGTTTACGACCCGCGCGTAGAACTGCGGACTGTATCGATCATCAATTGCACGTTTTCAGGGTCAGCGTCGGGTGTGATGCCGTGGCCGAGGTTGAAGATGTGCGGACCTTTGGAGAGGGCATCAACAATGCGGCGCGTTTCTGAAACGAGAGCGTCGCCCCCTGTAACCATGTGGCTGGACGCGAGGTTGCCCTGAACGCACCCATCGGGTTGCACATTCTCGGCGACCCACTCTGCGCTGACGGCATCATCGAATGCGATACAATCCGCACCGGTCGCTTCGTGTGCGCCTTTGTAGCGCTCACCGGCACCGCGCGGGAAGGCGATGATGGGGGTATTTGGATGTGACGCGCGCACGCCATCAATGATTTTGCGCATGGGCGTTAGGGAGTAGTTGTCGAAATCATCACCTTTGAGCGAACCCGCCCAGCTGTCGAACAGTTTGACGACTTCTGCGCCTGCTTCGATCTGCTTATTAAGGTAAAGGATCGTCGCTTCTGTGATGCGATCGAGCACGCCCTCAAAGACGGCCTTGTTTTCAGCTTTGAGCGCGTGCGCAGGCGCTTGATCAGGCGTGCCTTTGCCACCGATCATATAGGTGGCGACTGTCCAAGGCGCGCCTGCGAAACCGATGAGGGTTGTCTCGTCGGGCAGGGATTTGGAGAGCGTGTTCACCGTTTGATAGATCGGGTCGAGGTGCTCGTGGATTTCATCAGCTGGTTTGAGAGCGTCGAGTTCCGCTTGGCTCGTGATTGTGGACAAGCGCGGTCCTTCGCCTGTCTCGAACCGCAGATCAGCGCCCAAAGCTTGTGGCACTAAAAGGATGTCTGCGAACAGGATGGATGCGTCAAAACCGTAGCGGCGGATGGGCTGCATCGTGACTTCTGTGGCCAGTTCAGAATTATAGCACAGGGAGAGGAAATCGCCCGCTTGCGCGCGTGTGGCGCGGTACTCTGGCAAATACCGTCCCGCTTGGCGCATCATCCAGATTGGTGGTGTTGGCAATGTTTCACCGGCTAGGGCGCGCAGGATGGTTTTTTGAGAAGTCATAGAGAGTTTCCTTGGTTTTCGAGATGCGACGGCGCGAGGGCCTTGAGTATGAGGTCGGCAACGCGATGCGCGTCTTCTTCGTGAGCTAAGTGTCCCAAACCTGACAGCATGTCGCAATGGGCATTCGGCATTTTGGCGACAGCTTTTTGTGAGGTTGTGGGTGGTACGGCAAGATCATTGTCAGCCGCGATCAGATAAGTTTGTGCTTGGTTGTTAGGCAGGCCCTCAATCAATGCGTCGAGTTTCCATTGCGCCATCATTTGCAAGGTCGCGTTCACATGGGTGCGACTGGCAACGAGGCGTTTGTAATAGGCGATGTCTTGGGGGGGCAGGTTTGAGCCTGTCCCTTTGAGAATACGCTCAACACCGCTGCCCATAGAGGTGGTCGCACTGAAGAAATCAGAGACCAGCGGGACGGCGGCGATGGTTTTGGCAAGGATCGGGAACATAACGCCTGCGACACCCGCAAAGGGTTCAAGTGCAGCGTTGATGCCAATGATTTGGGGTGAACTTGGCGCGAGACGTTCGGCCATGCGCAGCGCGATCGCAGCACCGGCTGAATGGCCAATGATAGCGGCGGGTCGCAGATTTTCTTTAGCGCAAAGCGCAAGTATATCTTCGGCCATAGGGTCAAGACCGCAGCGCTGTTGTGCGCCAAGTTTGGTGAAACCTTGGCCGGGCAGATCGATGGCAATGACGCGGTAGTGCGCGGCGAGTATAGGCATTATGTGCTGCCAGCTATGCGTCGAGCCGCCTGCGCCGTGAATAAGTAGCAAAAGCGGGCCGCTGCCCATTTCTTGAAGGTGCCATTTGTGGGGTTTACTGAGGACAAAGCGAGAATGCTCAGAGTGCGGCCAAGTTGCGCTGTTGCTCGCCCAATCCATCGTTTAACTCGCGAGTGACGCGGTGACGGCAGCAGAAACGCCTTTGGCATCAGCGCGCGGCATGGCGATATAGGTGGCTTGTATTTTCTCAGCCAGCGTTTTGAGCGCGCGTTCAGGGCGGATTGTCGTGTCGATCACCAGTGTTTCCAGCCCGAGCATCGAAATCTCGGACGCGATTTTTTCAGCGTCTTCAGCGGCTTGTTTGCGATTGGCCTGACCATCAAGCGCGATATTGGCGCGCCCATCAGTGAGCAGAACAATCGTTGCACACATGCCCTTTTGCGAGGCGGTTTGCGCCATGCTCATCGCGGCGGACAGGCCAGAGGCAAGGGGTGTTCCACCACCACCGGGAAGCGCGGCAAGGCGGCGTTTGGTTTGCACCAGCGAACGGGTTGGAGGCAAAAGCACTTCGGCATCAAGACCGCGAAAGGAAATGAGCGCCACATGATCGCGCCGCGCGTATGCTTCGCCAAGGAGCATTTCAACGGCACCCTTGGCTTCGGCCAAACGCGCCATCGCCGCAGAGCCGGAGGCATCAACGGCAAAGATCAGCAGGCGGTCCGACAGGGTTTGGTAGCGTTTGTGACGCAGATCGCCGGGGTGAATGATGGGTCCGAGGCGGTCGGGCTGCGCCCGCTTGCGGATGGTTTGATATGGAATTGCAGCGCGCAGAGTCGCAATCAGATCAACGCGCGCAGAGCTGCTTTTGGAACCTGCACGTGCAGGCAGTGGGCGACCACGGCGATTGCCGGTTTGCTTGGCGCCTGTTCCCGTCCCTTTGTTGCGTTTGTTCTTTGCGCCAGCGGCAAGCTTTTCGAGCAGATCTGAGGGCAGCGCGGCTTTGACGGCGTCGAGCAAAAGATCCTCTGGGATGGTTAGAGTGTCATCGTCGTTTTGCTGCCTCTCGGGTTGTTCGGTGTCTTGGGGCTGTTCTGGCTCATCTTCTTGAAGCTCGGGCATACGCGTGGCGCGGTGTGCATAAACGAGATCAACGGCAAGGGTCATGTCATCGGCGTTGATCACGTCACGATTGTGAAGTGCTGCATGAGCTTGGGCCGTGCGCAGAGCCAAAGTCGGCGCGCGCAGGCTGGGGATGCCGAGACTGACAGCGAGGGTGACAAGCTGTTCGGGAATATCGTCAGGGATATCAACCTTGCGCACCGCTTTCGCGATGATTTCGAGGTTTTCGGGTAGCTGGAACGCATCGAAGTCCGCGAGGGCAAGGCCGTCAAGCGAGATCCAAAAAGCAGCGCGATCACTGAGGGATGTGGGGATGCTTTCATCTTCATCAACGCCCTCATCGAGCGCGAGGAAACAGTGCCCGTCACCCGTATCAAGGGTTTGGCTCAGGCGTGCGGTCAGATAGGGATCAGCGCGTTCCGCCATAGGAAGCGTGAACAAAGAAGGCGGGCGGTCAAGCAGGCCCTTTTGCATAACCAAGGCGTTGCTTTTCAGCGTCGAGGAGAGATCAATCTCACCATCAAGCACTTGTGCGGTCATGCTGGGGTGCAGTTTGACTTGTGGCATCGGCAGCTGTTTTGCGATCTGCATAAAGGCATCGCGCACAGGTGAGACACGTGCACGCACGATCAAACCTGAGAACCCTTTCGGGTCTATTGCCAGCAAGGTTAAAGCCAGCGTTGCACGATCCCAAGGCGTCATTCAGACACCCAGCGTGTCTTGTACGATGCGCTCAACCCGCGTGCCAGAACCTGCATCATCCAATGGATCACGACGCAAACGGTGACGCAGAGCGAGGGCAGCTGTGGCGCGAATATGCGCGGTTGCAAGATGTGTGTCATCGCGGAACGCTGCATAGGCGCGTGCGGCTTTGAGCAATGTCAGCTCGCCGCGAAGACCATCTGCGCCAAGGTTAAGACAAAGCTCGGCCACATCGCGCAGCGCGCTATCAGGGGTTTCGAGTTCCTTCAACGCCGCGCGCGCAGAAACGATGCGATCACGCAGAGCAGCATCCTCGGCCTGCCAGCGGAGCATGAAGGCGGAGTGATTGTTCTCATAGGCATCGCGGCGCTTGATGACTTCAACACGCTCGTCGATATTGTTCGGAGAGGCGACATCGACCGAAAGGCCGAAGCGATCCAAGAGTTGCGGACGCAGCTCGCCCTCTTCAGGGTTGCCCGAGCCAACAAGGACGAAACGGGCAGCGTGACGGATGGAAAGACCTTCGCGCTCCACCACGTTTTCGCCGGACTGGGCAACGTCGAGCAAGAGATCAACGATGTGATCCTCGAGCAAGTTGACCTCGTCGATGTAGAGATACCCGCGATTTGCTTGCGCAAAGAGACCCGGTTGAAACGCCTTTTCGCCGCGCGTCAGAGCGCGCTCGATATCAAGCGCGCCAGTGACACGATCCTCAGATGCACCAAGCGGTAGATCCACGACAGGGGTCGGAATTTCGTGCGTTGCGCCGTCCTCGACATTTGCCCATTCGGGGCAGTCTTCGAGGCGGGCACTGTTGACGGGGCAGGCTTTGATTGCGCTGATGCTTGGCAAGAGGCCAGCAAGCCCGCGCACGGCGGTGGATTTGCCTGTGCCGCGATCCCCAAACACCAGAACGCCGCCAATCGAGGGGTCAATCGCTGTGAGAATCATCGCCTGTTTCATGTCGTCTTGACCAACAATGGCCGAGAAGGGGAATGGATGCTTCATGCTGTGTCCACTTTTGCTAAGGGCGATACGCCGCCCCATGTTCCGATATCTGAAAGAAGGGTGAAGCGCGCGTAGAGCTCTTCGTTGAACCAGCCTTCGCTGCGCACTGCTTTGATCGCTTCTGCATGGGGTCCCGTGCGCGCAAAATTGGCCATTTGCGTCGCGTCGCGCCAGATCGAGAAGGTCACTTGATGGAGCAGTGGAATTTCACCGACGCCAATCTTGAAAATGACGTTGGGGTCTTGGCCGATCACGTTTGAGATGTTGGGCACACGGCGCCAGAAACGGGCCGCGATGCTTGGCTTGATTGTTGCGCGCGTGAGCGCCACGAGAGGGCCGGATTTATTATGCTTTGTTGGGATAAACGGGGTTTTGCCAGACCACTCACCGCGTGCGGTATCGGTGCTCATGAACATGCTCCAATGCTCACTTGCCGTGTCTTTGTACCGCTGAAAGAGTGGGTCATTTTCAATGGCGCGGCGTGCCGTGGCTTCATCCGGCCAAGTGGCTAGAATCGCATATACAGAGGTGTTGGGAAGCGGTGTGAACCCCTCACCAGAGCCGGAGCCACACAGCTTCCAAAAATCGATACCCTCGATTTTGCTCATATGACGTCGAGCGAGTCCCATCATCAAAAAGGCCCAGATGCGCGCACGCAAAGAGCCAAAGCGGAAGAGACTGAAACTGACAACCTGCGACATCGTCGTGCGTTCCCTGTGGATTCCCTTAAGTGTAAACTTAGACTGACACATATCCCTTGCCTTGTGAAGCTCTCTCACGCTAATAATGTAAACTAGACTAGACAGTCGCTGCTTGGGATGATCATGACACAGCTTTCACAAACCGGAACGGACAACCGCGCGATTGTTATTGGCGCTGGCCTCGGTGGGCTTTCCGCAGCGATGCGTTTGGGCGCCAAGGGATATGCGGTGACGGTGCTGGATCGCCTTGATCGCACAGGTGGGCGTGGCTCGTCGATTGAGCAAGACGGGCATCGTTTTGATCTGGGGCCAACGATTGTGACGGTGCCGGATGTGTTCGAACGTCTCTGGGCGGAATGCGGGCGTGATTTTCACAACGACGTTGATTTGCGTCCTTTGGAACCTTTCTACGAAGTACGCTGGCCGGACGGCACGAAATTTAGCGCATGTTCTGATGATGATAAAATGTTGGCAGAAGTTGCCAAGCTTAGCCCCAATGATGTGAAGGGGTTTCAGAAGTTTCTGAAAGATTCCCATGCGCGTTATGTGGTGGGTTTCGAGGGCATGGTGGCCAAGCCGATGCACCGCGCTTGGGAGACAATCAAAGTGCTGCCGACCTTTGCGCGCCTTCGTGCGGATCGCTCTATCTATGGGTTGGCCGCGTCGCGCGTGAAAAACGAAAAGTTGCGCATGGCGCTGTCGTTCCATCCGCTGTTTATTGGTGGTGATCCGACGCATGTGACGTCGATCTATGCTTTGGTCGCGCACTTGGAGAAAACATACGGCGTGCATTACGCGATGGGTGGCGTTCAGGCGATTGCGGATGCGATGGCAGATGTTGTGCGCGCGCAAGGTGGCGTGATTGAGCAGAACGTGACGGTGGATGAAATTGTGATCAAGGACGGTGCGGCCAAAGCTGTGCGCCTTGAAGATGGTAGCGAACGCGATGCGCCGCTTATTGTCAGCAATGCGGACGCGGGACATACCTATTCCCACTTGCTGCGCAATCATAAGAAGCGTCGTTGGACCGAGCGCAAGATCGCGCGCAAGCGGTGGTCGATGGGGCTTTATGTTTGGTATTTTGGCACCAAAGGCACCGCTGATAAGTGGGCGGACGTAGGGCATCACACGATTGCGAATGGGCCGCGCTTTAAAGGTTTGTTGAAAGACATCTTCATGCGCGGGAAATTATCCGACGACATGAGCCTTTATATTCACCGTCCTTGCGTGACCGATCCTACGGCTGCACCTGAGGGGGATGATACGTTTTATGTGCTCTCACCTGTGCCGCATCTGAATTGGGACAATCCTGTTGATTGGGAGAAAGAAGAGCCGATTTACCGTGCGAAGGTCGCGGCGGAAGTTGAAAAAATAATTCCCGGATTTCAGGATCATATTTCGACGGAAACGGTGTTCACGCCTGAAACGTTCCGCGAGCGCTATCTAAGCCCGCATGGCTCTGGTTTCTCGCTGGAACCGCGCATTTTGCAAAGCGCATGGTTTCGTCCGCATAATGTGAGCGAAGAGGCGAAAGGTCTCTATCTTGTTGGGGCTGGAACACATCCGGGGGCGGGATTGCCGGGGGTTGTGTCGAGCTCTGAAGTGCTGGGAAAAATGGTGCCTGACATGGCGCGCGCGAAACCTTTTGACACAAGATTGGCCGCAGAATGAGTACGTCTTTGATCCGTTCCGACGATTTAGAGCATTGCCGCGAAGTGATCCGCACTGGGTCTTTGTCGTTCCATGCGGCATCAAAGCTTTTGCCAAGTTCTGTGCGCGACCCTGCGCTGGCGCTTTATGCGTTTTGTCGCTTGGCAGATGATGAAGTGGATGAGGGCAGCAACAAGCGCGCGGCTGTGCTTGATCTGCAAAAACGGCTTGATCTGGTTTACGCAGGCACGCCACGCAATGCGCCCGAGGACCGCGCATTCGCAGCTGTGTGTGAAGAGTTTGATATGCCGCGTGCTTTGCCCGAAGCTTTGCTTGAGGGACTTGCATGGGACGCGATGGAGCAGTGCTATGAAACGCTCTCTGATGTGCGCGGATACTCTGCGCGCGTGGCATCGGCCGTTGGTGCAATGATGTGCGTTTTGATGCGCGTGCGCGATGCGGACGCTTTGGCGCGGGCCTGTGATTTGGGCGTTGCGATGCAGCTGACCAATATTGCGCGCGACGTGGGTGAAGATGCGCGGGCAGGGCGGATTTATTTGCCGCTGGATTGGCTCGCAGATGCGGGCATGGAGCCTGCGGAGTTCATGGCCAATCCGAGTGCATCGCCTGAAGTGAAACGCATGGTGAAACGCCTGCTCGCTGAGGCGCGTCGTCTATACATACGCTCTGAGACGGGGATCGGGTCGCTGCCATTGAATGCGCGCACAGGTATCTTTGCCGCGCGCTTTATCTACGGAGCGATTGGCACGCAGCTCACACGTTTGGGACACGATTCGATTAATCATCGCGCGCGCACGACCAACGCGCATAAGTTGGGTTTGATCAGTGTCTCTGCCGTGCGTTCTGCAGCGAGTGTTATCTTGCCGAAATCGCCAGTTCTGTTTGCATCCCCGCTGGACGAAGTGCGCTTTTTGGTTGACGCAGTCGCCACGAATTCGCCGCGCGCAAGCGAGTGGGGGACGGGACGCACTGGCGCGCTTTTGTCGGTGCTCTCAGAGCTGAAAGCGCGTGAGGTCAACGCCAAATCCACAATCGGGGTGGCGGCGGAGTAAGCGCTGATCTATATTGCGGCGATGGAATATATACTCTTCGCACTCTTTCTTGGCACATGTTTTGGCGCAGGCGCGACTGGCGGGTTGTTCCCCCCAGGCGCGTGGTATGTCAGCCTGAACAAGCCGTCATGGACACCGCCAAACTGGGTTTTTCCAGTCATGTGGACAACGATTTATGTGCTGATCTCTTTCGCAGCCGCGCGCGTCGCGGTGATGGAGGGGAGCCATTTTGCGATGGCCTTCTGGGCTGCTCAAATTGCGTTTAACACGCTTTGGACTCCGATGTTTTTCGGCCTACGCCGCTTAAAAGGGGCGCTGGTTGTGATGGCGTTTTTGTGGCTCTCGGTGCTGGGATGTTTCATTACCCACTGGCAGATTGATTTCTGGGCAGGCATGGCGATGGTGCCATATCTCGCGTGGGTGAGCGTTGCGGCGATGTTGAATTACTCCGTCGCGAACTTGAACCCTGATGTGGAAGCGTTGGACCTGTCCAAGCTTTAAAACGTCCAATTCTTACGACGCGGCACGCGCACAGCGAGCATGGGTTTAATCAGGTTTGAGCCGTAACGGTTCAGATCAAGCGCCTCATGCACGCCCTCTACGCGTTCACCATCAATCGTGGTTTGCACAACAGAGCGGGAATAAAACGGCGCGTCGAGCATGGTTTTGACTTGTTTGGGCGTGGTTCCGACATCTGCGCGCGTATCGCGTTTCAAGGCCCAAAGTGTGCGTTTGAACGGTGTCTTTGGTGGCCCTGAAACGGCGCGCGCGGAGCCGTCTTCATCAAAGTTTATTGCTGCATCGAGCACAGAACCATCGCGACGGTTGGCGTCGTAAAAGCAGGTGGAGCCATTGGCGGTCGGGTAGCGCGCCCATGTCCATGTTGAGAAATCTTCCTCCAAAGAACGCGTACCGAAGTTACTGTCGAAATAGCCGTGTCCGTCGAATTGCCATCCCTTTGCTTCAAGTTTTACAGAGATACGCGCTGTAGGTGCGAAGGGGCGCCACACATGCGCGCCATCAGGGGTGAGCGGCATCTCAACCGAGGTAAGGCCAGAAGGTTGAAGGCGGATCTGGCCGCGCATGCGAGAGATGATAGGGAGCGAAGAGATCTCATTGATGTCGATGATCAGCGCGCCGTTGTCCCAGCGCATCGAAGAGGGGCCAACTTGCAAGCAATCCTTGCTACGGCGCAGAGCACTATTGCCTCGATCTGTCATCGCGAAGCGTCCGCCTTTGCCGTAAGTGGCGACGTTGATGCAGCAATTGTTGCTTGGATCACCGCGTCCTGACCATGCGTACCACGGAGAAAACACAGAGCCGATAAAGCCGATCACAGACACCGCGCGCGTGCCATCATCGCTAACCCCGTCTACGTACCACCACGCATAACCGCCGGGAGGGACGTCTATGTTGAAATTAGGTCGCTCAAGATCGCCGCGGCCGCGTGCTGACCGGAGAGGGTTGCCATCGGCACCCCCGCCCCCGGATGTGTGCCGCCCCCCACGAGGTAGAGCCCCTTGAGCTTGCTCCGGGCTGGCGGGCGTTTGAACGCTGCCATCATCCCATGTGGGGTACGCCCGTAAAGCGATCCGTGGCTCGCTGGAAAGAGCTGCGCGAAGTCTTTGGTCATCGTGAGTGTGCTGGCTGTGGGCCTTGGTGAAAAGCTGAGACCGAAGTGACTGAGCTGCTGTAGGATCAAGGTTTGACATTGCTCTTTTTCTTTCTCGCTTGGGGGCGTTTTTTCGTCAGTTGGGGGGCTGTTGAGAATGATCTCAAAGCGTTCAGGGCCAATGGGTGTCGAGCCGCCAAAGCGATCTTGGGCGCATATATAGAGCGTCGGATCACTTTGTTGCTGACCTTTGGCGAGGGGGGCGTATTCGGTTTTCGGATCTTGCGCGAAGAAGACGTTATGTGCGGCGAGCGGCACACCCTCTGGGATCGCGGCGAAGGACATCACATTCGCGGATAAACTGCGTGGGTTTGTGGCGCTGGCATCCACAGCAGTTTCAGGTGCGGGGCCGAGCAGACCTGAGCGAAGCGCGTTTGGATCGCCATTGAACAGCACAGCATCAACCATGTGCCGCGCATCATCGGTTTGCACTGCACAGATGCGGCCATCTTGGGTTTCGATACGAGTCACATGGGCGTTGTAAATGAACTCCGCCCCGAAACCGCGCGCGGCTTTTTCGATGTTTTGTGCGAGCTGGTGCATGCCGCCTTTGACATGCCAGACACCTTGGCTTTCGGCTTGCCAGATCAAGCTTAACAGCGAGGGGGAGTGCGCGGGCAGGCCGCCGACATAAGTGGCGTAACGTGCGAAAAGTTGCGCCAAACGCGGGTCGCTGAAGCTTTGGCTGAGACTGCTCGCGAGCGTGCTGAGGGGTTTCATCGCACGCAGGAGTTTGGGGGATTTGGCGACAGTTAGAGCAAGGTCGCCAAGCGAAGGTTCCGATGTGCGAATCATCGGGTTATCGAAGGCGTCATAGAGAATTTTGGTTTGAGCGCAGAAAGCGCTGAACTCTTTTGCGGCATTTGAATCAAACGCGCGCGCAATGTTTTCAACGCTTTGATAAGGGTCAGACATCAGGTCGAGCACAGTGCCGTCGCGCCAGAAATGCCGCGCGAGGGTCTCTTCGGTTTGTAAGGTCACGTGTTCGTCTAAATGTAGCCCAACATCGGTGAAAAGTGCCTCAAACACAGGTTTCATTGTCAATACGGTAGGGCCCGCATCAACCGGACCTGCATCTGTGGGCAGTGTGCGCATCTTGCCGCCGGGTCCTGCATGACGTTCCAGAACCGTAACGCGACATCCCCAGTGCGAGAGGCGCAAAGCAGCGGCCAAACCACCGATACCAGCACCAATAATCGCAACGTGCGGGGCTGAAGTCGTCATTTAACAGGCTCCTTTGTGTTGCTTTGGATTGACAGGCCGTTCGAATATGTCCAGTTTAGTTTACATATTAGTCGTCATCAAGAAAATACAGTCCTGAGTTATTGGACTGTCAAAGGAGAGTTGGATGGATTTTTCCAAACGCATAGAAGATGCCATGTCACGAGCGATCACGGCGGGACAAGCGGCACCCTCTCCAGACAAACTCGCGCGGGCGTTGCACTATTCAGTCAGCCCTGGCGGCGCGCGGATTCGCCCTAGCATTCTGCTGAGTGTTGCGGCGGCGTGCGGTGATGATGCACCCAAGATTGCAGATGCAGCGGCTGTCGCGCTTGAGCTGATCCACTGTGCGTCGCTGGTGCATGACGATCTACCCTGCTTTGATGACGCGGATACGCGGCGCGGCAAAGCGACGACACATATCGAATTTAGCGAACCGCTTGCGGTGCTGACGGGCGATAGCCTGATCGTCATGGCCTTTTCTGTTCTGACGGAAGTTGCTGGCCTTGATCCTATGCGCGCGATTGCGTTGATGAAGGTGCTCGCAGAGCGCACAGGCATGCCAAATGGCATCTGTGCAGGGCAGGGCTGGGAGAGTGAGAGCAAGATTGATCTTGCCGCCTATCACCGTTCCAAAACCGGCGCTTTGTTCATTGCAGCCACGCAAATGGGTGCGATTGCAGCGGGCCAAGAGGGCGATCAATGGGAAGAGTTGGGCGCGCGCATTGGCGAAGCGTTCCAAGTTGCGGATGATTTGCGCGATGCGCTTTATGATGAGGAAGCTTTGGGCAAGCCAGTGGGTCAGGATGATCTGCACGGCCGCCCGAATGCGGTGACCGAGCTGGGTGTTTACGGCGCGATTGATCGGATGAAAGACATTCTAAGTGGCGCGATTGCGTCAATTCCCAAATGTCCGGGCGAAGCAGGGTTGGCCAAACTGGTAAACATGCAGGCGGAAGTTTTGACGCCGCTCAAATGGCGCGCGAGCCAAGCTAGCAAAATTCCAGGTGAATAAGTGACCGACGCGCGTATGGATATGCCGAACGCTTTGGCGAGCAAGCCCAAGGGGGGCTTTTTCGCGCGGCTGATTTCATCGCGCAAGTTTCAAACATGGGCCGCTGGTTTCCCTTTGACGCGCGGTATTGTGCGTCGCGAGGGTGAAGCGTTGTTTGATCTGCTGGCAGGCTTTTGTCATTCGCAAGTTTTGATGGCTTTGGTGCAGTTTGATATCCCACGCCGCCTGCTTGATCAGCCAATGACAGTTGCGCAGCTCGCGCATGTCTGTCGTGTTCCTGACGAGCGTATGGTGATCCTTATGCGCGCGGCTGTGGCTATTCAGTTGATCAAACAAAAACGCGGTGGTCGGTACGGGCTGACCCAAAGGGGCGCTGCGCTTGTTGGCGTTCCTGGTCTTGAAGCGATGATCAAGCACCATGATATTCTTTACCGCGATTTGTCGGATCCTGTCGCCTTCTTTCGTGGTGAGACCGAGACGGAACTCGCCTCTTTCTGGCCCTACGTTTTCGGTGGCGGGATGGAGCCTGATGTGGCGGCGACCTATTCAGATCTGATGGCGCAAAGCCAAGAGCTGGTGGCACAAGATACGCTGCGCGCGCTCGATTTTTCCGACATTAAAACGCTGCGTGATGTGGGTGGTGGCTCTGGTGCGTTCCTCGAAGCTGTTGGGCGTGCTTATCCGAAACTCGACCTCGTGCTTTTCGATCTCCCAGAGGTCGCGCCCAGTTCTGTTGCTCGTTTTGAAGCGGCTGGCTTTGGTGCGCGCTCGCGATTCGAATGTGGTTCGTTCAAAACTGACCCGATTCCCACGGGCGCAGATGCGATCAGCCTCATTCGAGTTCTTTACGACCACAGCGATACTACTGTGCGTCAGCTTTTGGCGAAATGTTATGACGCCCTGCCCAGTGGTGGGCGGCTGATCATTTCCGAACCTATGTCTGGTGGCGACAAGCCTGAACGCGCAGGTGACGTCTATTTCGCGCTTTATACGTTGGCGATGCAGACCGGCAAGGCGCGCTCTGCTGCGGAGATTTCAGCGCTGTGTGAAGAGGCTGGTTTCAAGGTCGTTGGTACGCCCAAGCCTATGCGTGCATTCGTAACCGGCTGTCTGCACGCACGTAAAGAATAGCTGACAACTAAGTGTCAATTATAGTTGACAGTATGAGTTGTCAGATTTACGTTACACATGAGAAGTAATGTCGCACCTGAGTCTTTCAAGACCAGTTTCGACGCCAAGGCCAAGGGGGGTCACCATGGAAACAACTGCTGTTTTACTTAAAGGCCCAAAAGATCTGGCTTTGGATGTTTTGAAGATCACGCCACCCAATGACGGTGACTTGGTTGTCCAGATCAATCATTCTGGTATTTCGACAGGGACAGAGAAATTGTTCTGGTCCGGTGATATGCCTCCCTTTCCTGGAATGGGGTTTCCACTTGTGCCCGGCTATGAAGCCAGTGGTGAAGTGATGAGCGCGCCTAAGGGCAGCATTTATAAAGCGGGCGACACTGTCTTTGTCCCTGGCGCGAATTGCTACGAAGGTGCCTTTGGTCTCTTTGGTGGTGCCGCGCGTACGCTGGTCAGCGCAGAGAATCGCGTCACTAAGATTGACGCAGGTTTCGGCGCTGAGGGTGCATTGCTCGCATTGGCTGCAACTGCGCGTCACGCGATGGCAGGGCAGGGTAAAGCGGTTCCTGATCTTATTGTGGGCCACGGTGTTCTTGGTCGTTTGCTTGCACGTCTCACAATCGCTGCTGGTGCACCTGCGCCGACGGTTTGGGAAATTGATCCGCCACGCCGCACAGGCGCTGTTGGATATGACGTGATCGCACCAGAAGACGACATCCGTCGCAACTACAAATCCATTTACGATGCATCCGGATCGACCGCCGTTCTTGGCGATCTGATCGGACGGATCGCGCGCGGCGGAGAGATCGTTCTCGCCGGATTTTACACAGATGCCATCAGCTTCGCTTTTCCGCCTGCCTTCATGAAAGAAGCGCGTTTCCGGGTCGCGGCTGAATGGAACCGAGATGATTTGATTGCCACACGCGCGCTGGTCGAAAGCGGCGCGCTGAGCCTTGGTGGATTAATCACGCACAGCGCGCATTCAGCCGATGCGCCAGCTGCATATGAAACGGCGTTCAGTGATCCTGAGTGCCTCAAGATGATGCTTAATTGGAGGGACGCGACGTGAAAGACGAAGTGCCAAATCTCAAAGACTTTGACCAACGCCTGCGTGACGAAGCCGCACAAGAGCCAACTCTAGAGGTGCCGCAAGGCGAACCCACGAGCAAAACCCAGATCATCGCGATCTACGGTAAAGGCGGCATCGGTAAATCCTTCACGCTTGCGAACCTCAGCCACATGATGGCCGAGCAAGGCAAACGCGTTCTGCTTATTGGCTGTGACCCGAAATCTGACACGACGTCCTTGTTGTTCGGTGGCAAAGCCTGCCCGACGATCATTGAAACGTCTGGTGCCAAGAAGGTTGCTGGCGAAGAGGTCAAGATCGGTGATGTCTGTTTCAAACGCGGCGGTGTGTTCGCGATGGAGCTTGGCGGACCTGAGGTTGGTCGTGGCTGTGGTGGTCGCGGGATTATCCATGGTTTTGAGCTGCTCGAAAAATTGGGCTTTCACGATTGGGACTTTGACTACGTTCTGCTCGACTTCCTCGGCGACGTGGTGTGTGGCGGTTTCGGCCTGCCGATCGCACGTGACATGGCGCAAAAGGTTATCCTTGTGGCGTCGAATGATTTGCAGTCACTTTATGTGGCGAACAACGTTTGCTCTGCGGTTGAGTATTTCCGCAAGCTAGGCGGTAACGTCGGTGTTGCAGGTCTTGTGATCAACAAAGATGACGGCTCTGGCGAGGCGCAAGCGTTTGCCAAAGCGGTTGATATTCCAGTTCTCGCTGCGATCCCACAGGACGATGATCTGCGCAAGAAATCTGCGAACTACCAGATTGTCGGCACGAAAGAATCCCAGTGGGGTGGCCTGTTCGCTGAACTTGGCGAAGCGGTCGGCATTGCGCCGCCTGTACGCCCTGCGCCCTTGGATCAAGACGGTCTGCTTGGCCTGTTTGATGCCAAAGATACGGGCGGCGATTACCAGTTGGTCCCTGCGACTGACGAGGATATGCGCGGCAAGTTTTCCAAGCCCAAGGTTAGCCTTGAAGTGGTGTATGACGATGCTTGAGCATCGCTTTGACATACTCCTAATCCAGGAGGGCGCATTATGACGGATGGCTACGAAGTCGGATATGATGCCGACGGAAACGTGCAAGTTGTCGCTGCGCGCGCTCCTGAAAAAGCGCCCGAAGATTTGCAGATGTTTGATATGTCATCGCCGATGACATTTGAGCTGCCCTCTGCTCCCGAAAAAGCCCCTGAGGCTGTCAAAGAGACAGCACTAGAAGGCGGATGTTCTGCTGGAACAGACAAGATGGAAGCGGCTGCACGCGCGGCTGGTAAATCTGAAATTCTGGACCAATACGCGGCTGATTATCCCCAAGGCCCACATGACAAACCCCAAAGCATGTGCCCTGCATTCGGATCCTTGCGCGTTGGTTTGCGCATGAAACGCACAGCGACGATCCTAAGCGGATCAGCTTGCTGCGTTTATGGTCTGTCGTTTGTGTCCCATTTCTACGGTGCGCGACGTTCGGTTGGCTACGTTCCGTTCAATTCGGAAACTTTGGTCACGGGCAAGTTGTTTGAGGACATTCGCGAAGCGGTGCATGACATTGCTGACCCTGAAAAGCTTGACTCGGTTATTGTGACGAACCTTTGCGTTCCAACTGCCTCTGGTGTGCCCCTGCGTTTACTTCCAAAGCAGATCAACGGCGTGCGCATTGTTGGTATTGATGTTCCCGGTTTCGGCATTCCAACCCACGCAGAGGCAAAAGATGTCCTTGCTGGCGCGATGCTGAACTATGCCCGTCAAGAGATTGAAGCAGGCCCAGTGCCAATGCCAGCAAGTGGTAAATCCGATCGCCCGACTGTTTCTCTGCTCGGTGAAATGTTCCCGGCTGACCCGATGGTTATCGGTCAAATGCTCGCACCCCTTGGTCTTGCGGCTGGTCCTGTTGTTCCGTGTCGTGAGTGGCGCGAGCTATATGCGGCGCTTGATTGCGGTGCAGTGGCTGCGATCCATCCGTTCTACACGGCGTCTGTGCGTGAATTCCAAGCGGCGGGGCGTCCTGTGATTGGCTCTGCACCTGTTGGTATGGATGGCACGCGCACGTGGCTCGCAAGCATTGGTGAGGCGTTTAATTTGCCTGCCGATCAAATCGCAGCGACCCAAAATCAATTTCTGCCAATGATCAAAGACGCGCTTGCCGCGAGCCCGATCAAAGGCACGATCACGCTTTCTGGTTACGAGGGTAGTGAACTTTTGGTCGCGCGTTTGTTGATCGAAAGTGGCGCTGACGTTCCATATGTAGGCACCGCTTGCCCCAAGACACCATGGTCCGCGGATGATGCGGCTTGGTTGGAAGCTAAAGGCGTTAAGGTTAAGTACCGCGCGTCGCTGGAAGATGATTGCGCCGCGATGGAAGCGATCCGTCCTGATCTTGCCATTGGTACAACGCCTGTTGTGCAAAAGGGTAAAGAACTGGGCATTCCGTCGCTCTACTTCACCAACTTAATTTCTGCGCGTCCGTTGATGGGTGCTGCTGGGGCTGGCTCGCTCGCTCAAGTGGTTAATGCAGCGATTGGTAACAAAGATCGTATGGCGCATATGCGCGAGTTCTTTGAGGGCGTTGGTCACGGCGACACAGCTGGTGTTTGGGAAAAGTCCCCGAACTTGCAGCCGAATTTCCGCGCCACGAACCAGAAAAAACTAGAACGCGCTGCGAAAGCCGCCAAAGCAGCGGAGATGATCTAATGTTAGTACAAGATCACGACCGCGCGGGCGGATACTGGGGTGCGGTTTATGCATTCTGTGCCGTCAAAGGATTGCAATGTGTGATCGACGGCCCTGTGGGCTGCGAGAACCTGCCAGTCACATCCGTGCTTCACTACACTGACGCGCTTCCGCCGCATGAGTTGCCGATTGTGGTGACGGGTCTGGCCGAAGAAGAGATGGGCAGCGGTACGGAAGAGTCGATGAAACGCGCTTGGAAAGTGCTGGATCCAGCGCTTCCTGCGGTTGTTGTCACAGGCTCTATCGCCGAGATGATCGGTGGTGGCGTGACGCCGCAAGGCACGAATATCCAACGCTTTTTGCCGCGCACGATTGATGAAGATCAATGGGAAGCCGCAGATCGCGCGATGACTTGGATTTTCACGGAATTTGGCATGACCAAGGGCCGTATGCCCCCTGAAAAGAAGCGTGAAGAAGACGCAAAGCCACGCGTCAACATTCTCGGACCAATGTATGGCACGTTCAATATGCCATCCGATCTGGCCGAAATCCGTCGTCTTGTCGAAGGTATCGGCGCTGAAGTTAACATGGTCATGCCGCTTGGTGCCCATGTGGCGGAAATGCGTGGATTGGTGAATGCGGATGTGAACATCTGTATGTATCGCGAATTCGGTCGCGGCCTTTGCGAAGTGCTGGGCAAACCTTACTTGCAGGCACCGATCGGCATCGATTCAACGACGAAATTCCTGCGCACCTTGGGTGAGCATCTGGACCTTGATCCAGAACCGTTCATCGAGCAGGAAAAGCACTCCACGATCAAACCCGTTTGGGATTTGTGGCGCTCTGTCACGCAGGATTTTTTTGCGACCGCATCTTTTGCGATTGTTGCCAATGAAACCTACACGCGCGGCATTCGTAAGTTTCTTGAGGATGATTTGGGTCTGCCTTGCGCCTTCGCAGTTGCGCGTTTGCGTGGCAAGAAAACGGACAACGATTCAGTGCGCGAGATGATGCACCAGAAACGTCCGCTTATCGTCATGGGGTCCATCAATGAAAAGATGTACCTCGCGGAGATGAAATCAGGCTTTGGTCCTGCGCCATCTTTCATACCTGCGTCCTTCCCCGGTGCTGCTATCCGGCGTGCGACGGGTACGCCTTTCATGGGCTACGCGGGCGCGACTTATCTGGTGCAAGAAGTGTGCAACAGCTTGTTTGATGCTTTGTTTCATATCCTGCCGCTTGGCACGGAAATGGATGAAGCCCCTGCAACACCGACACAACTGCGCCGCGACTTCCCTTGGGACGCGGACGCGCAACGACGTTTGGATGAGATCGTCGCTAACCATCCCATCCTAACAAGAATTTCTGCCGCAAAAACACTGCGGGACGCTGCTGAAAAGCGCGCTCTCGAAAGTGGAGCAGAACGGGTCCTCCTTGAGATTGTGGAAGGCCTACAACCAGCTTCTGGAGGAGCCAAATGACCGATTTTACAAATGACGTATCATGGGCCGCGCACGAGAACAAATCTGCGCGCGATTCAAGCACTGAGTACAAGGTCTACTTTACTCTAATCCTGCTCGCAGCTTTGCCAATTTGCACACTGCTCTGGGCTTACTCACTGGTGCGCAATGTTGCGCTGCCTGAGCAAGGCCCGATCCGCAAAGCGTGGAGCGAAGCACAGTCAATTACGCCCCGGATTTTCTGGGGTTAACAGTTTCGCTACCTCGCAAGAGGGAGTGAATTTCAGGACAGAGGACGAGCTTCTGTTCAAACCCAGCCGCGGGGGTAGCGCGGCGTCAGTACATATTTTCAGGAGAAAAAAATGGCTGATAAAAGTGACCTGAGTTTCACGGGTCTAACAGACGAGCAAGCGCAAGAGCTGCACTCAGTCTACATGAGCGGGTTTATGATCTTTACGGTCGTAGCTGTCGTTGCTCACGTTCTGACGTACATCAAATTGCCTTGGTTCGCCTGGGGCTAAGGAGCACAAAAAATGGCACAGTTTTACAAAGTCTGGCTGATTTTTGACCCACGACGCGTTTTCGTAGCGCAGGGTGTGTTTCTCTTCTTGTTGGCAGTGATGATTCACCTCGTTCTGCTTAGCAACGAAGAAACAAACTGGTTCAACCGCGCGTTCGCGGCTGAAGCTAGCGAGTAATTCAGCTTCAAGAAAATCGCAGTGGGCGGCACTTTTTGAGCCGCCCACCGCAACCAACGAAATTCATTTGTCTTTGCTAGCATCGAACGGGCGCCGGCTTAAGAAGGAGATAGAAGATGGCACAGCTCAGCTTCGAAAAGAAATATCGGGTCCGAGGCGGGACTTTGGTTGGCGGGGATCTGTTCGACTTCTGGGTAGGCCCATTTTATGTCGGCTTTTTCGGCGTCACGACATTCTTTTTCGCCGCACTTGGAACAATTCTGATTTTCTATGGCGCAGCACTTGGCGACACATGGAACCCTTGGCTGATCTCTATTGATCCACCCGCACTCGAGGTAGGACTAGGGATTGCACCGCTTGAAGAAGGTGGGCTTTGGCAAGTCATCACAGTTTGCGCGACATTCGCGTTCTTGAGCTGGATGATGCGCGAAGTTGAAATTGCGCGAAAGCTTGGCATGGGGCTGCATGTTCCGTTCGCCTTTAGCATCGCCATTTTGGCCTACGTTACGCTGGTGATCATTCGCCCTGTGCTGCTTGGCGCTTGGGGACATGGCTTCCCATATGGCATCTTCAGCCACCTCGATTGGGTGAACAACGTCGGCTACGCTTACGGCAACTTCCACTATAACCCAGCGCATATGGTCGCGATCACGTTCTTCTTTACGACGTGTTTTGCCCTCGCGCTGCACGGCTCACTGGTTCTGTCCGCGGTCAACACAGGCAAAGGCAATCCGATTACCACACCTGACCATGAGGACACGTATTTCCGCGATCTTGTCGGTTACTCGATTGGACCCTTGGGCATTCACCGTCTTGGCCTCTTCCTTGCGCTCAGCGCGGTTGTCTGGAGCGCCATTTGTATCGTGATTTCCGGGACGATCTGGTTCGATAGCTGGAGCGCTTGGTGGGATTGGTATGCTGAACTGCCTTGGTGGGCTGACCTGTAGGAGGGTATGAACAATGATTGAATATCAAAACATCTTCACACAGGTTCAGGTCCAAGGACCGCCTGAGATGGGCGTGGATCCAGATGGATCTATCTCTAGAGAGCGCTTAAAAGGCACCGCCTTTTCCAAGCTCGCTGGTCTGCTCGGTAACGCACAACTTGGACCGATCCACTTGGGTCCGTTCGGTGTGGTCTCTGTCGCAACGGGTCTGATCTGGTTTGTGATCATCGGGATGAACTTCTGGGCGCAAGCCGAGTATTCCCCTGGTATCTTCATGCGCGACTTGTTCTGGCTGTCCCTTGATCCTCCGTCCGAGGAATACGGGCTGGGCATGGCACCTTTGGCAGAAGGGGGCTGGTTCCTGATTGCCGGCTTCTTCTTTACGATCTCGCTATGTAGCTGGTGGATCCGCACGTATCTTCGTGCCGAAGAACTGGGCATGGGCAAGCACGTTTCTTGGGCTTTTGCCTCTGCGATCTGGCTGGTGCTGGTTTTGGGTCTGTTCCGTCCGATCCTGATGGGATCTTGGTCCGAGGCCGTGCCATATGGCGTCTTCTCGCACCTTGATTGGACGAACCTGTTCTCGCTGACCTACGGCAACTTGTTCTACAACCCGTTCCACGCACTCTCGATTGCGTTCCTTTATGGCTCGGCTTTGCTCTTTGCGATGCACGGCGCGACCATTCTGGCGGTATCCCGTTACGGCGGCGAGCGTGAGATCGAACAGATCGTTGATCGCGGTACTGCCTCTGAGCGCGCCGCTTTGTTCTGGCGCTGGACCATGGGCTTTAACGCCACGATGGAGGGTATTCACCGCTGGGCTTGGTGGTTCGCAGTTCTGACAACGCTGACTGGCGGTATCGGAATTCTGATCACAGGAACAGTTGTCGATAACTGGTTCATCTGGGCTCAAGAGCACGGATATGCGCCGCTCGACTAAGCGGCTGAGAGAAATGAGAGGAGTTTTATCATGAGTGATAATCACGACTATCTAGGAACGGGCAATACTTCGCGCCTTACGGCGGACGTCACGTTCTTGATGCTCAAAGGTGCGGGCTACGCGATGGTCTTCTGTTTGGTTCTTTGGGCAAGCTTGGCTGCGCTGCAAGGCATCGGTTTGCTGCTACCCGAAGAATCCCGTGAGACGGAAGATCCTACGCCGTTCTCACATCTGTTGGCTGATCCTGCGATCAATCAACTTACGTAATTCGGTTGGGCCTGTAGCTTAGGCCCAACTGACCAGGTTCCGCATGTTTGGGTCCCTTCAAACATGCGGGAACGTTAGGATCTCGACGTCCTGACAAATCCTGTTGGCTACGGGAGGCAGATGTTGAAACTCGTTTCCAACATCTGTCCCCGAGCCAGCAGACTAGCCACAAACGTCGGGAAATACAAATCGTCGAGAAAGGACCCAGAAATGACGCGTCCGAATACCCCTATTTTAGATCGTATTCATGTCCCATCTGATATGAAAGGTCTGAGCAATTCAGAGCTTTCCGCGCTTGCGGATGAAGTTCGAAGTGAAGTTGTTCAAGCCGTTTCCACCACCGGTGGGCACCTTGGCTCATCGCTTGGAGTGGTCGAGCTGACCGTCGCATTGCACGCTGTTTTTGACACGCCGCGCGACAAGCTGATCTGGGATGTGGGGCATCAATGTTACCCCCACAAAGTCCTGACCGCACGCCGCGAACGCATGAGCACGTTGCGCCAAGAGGGCGGGCTTTCCGGCTTTACCAAGCGCGCTGAATCCGAGTTTGACCCGTTTGGCGCGGCGCATTCGTCCACCTCAATTTCTGCCGCTTTGGGCTTCACAGTTGCGCGCGATATGGGGCTGCCAACGGGTGACGCTGTCGCGATTATTGGCGACGGGTCCATCAGTGCCGGCATGGCCTATGAGGCGCTCAACAACGCAGGCTCTGAAGGCCGCCGCATGTTCGTTATTCTCAACGATAACGAGATGAGCATCGCGCCCCCTGTGGGCGCTATGTCGAAGTATCTCTCTGGTCTTTATGCCTCTCCTTTGGGGGAGTTGCAGACGATGGCGGAAGGTTTTGAATCCGCACTTCCAGGTCCTTTGCGCGACCATGCGCGCCGTGCAAGACAGTTGGTAACGGGTGTCACTGGCACGGGGGGTACAATGTTCGAAGACCTTGGTTTTCAATACATTGGCCCTGTGGATGGGCACAATATGGAACAGCTTTTGTCGGTCCTACGTGCCGCGCGCACGCGTGCGACGGGTCCTGTGTTGATCCATTGCTGCACGGTCAAAGGCAAGGGGTATGCGCCTGCTGAACTATCTGCGGACAAATATCACGGCGTTGCGAAATTTGATGTGGCGACAGGCGTTCAAGCCAAGTCCCGCCCGAACGCGCCAAGCTACACGAGCGTGTTTGGAACGGCTCTCAGCAAGCTTGCAGAAAACGATTCAAACATCGTCGGGATTACTGCTGCGATGCCATCCGGCACGGGTATGGATATCTTTGCCAAGCAGTTTCCCAAACGCATGTTTGACGTCGGTATTGCCGAGCAACATGGCGTAACGTTTGCCGCTGGAATGGCGGCGGGTGGTTTGAAACCTTTCTGCGCGATTTACTCGTCTTTCTTGCAACGGGGCTACGATCAAATCGTACATGATGTGGCTTTACAAAACCTGCCTGTGCGTTTCGCGATTGATCGTGCTGGCCTTGTTGGTGCCGATGGTCCGACTCACGCGGGCGCGTTCGACATTGGCTATCTTGCGGCTCTGCCGAACATGACGGTAATGGCCGCGTCTGATGAAGCTGAACTCGTTCATATGGTTGCCACAGCCGCTGCCCATGACAGTGGACCGATTGCGTTCCGCTATCCGCGTGGTTCTGGCACAGGCGTTGAAATGCCAGAGATTGGCGATGTGCTGGAAATCGGCAAAGGGCGCATTGTGCGCCAGGGCGCTGACGTGGCGATTCTCTCCTTTGGGGCGCATTTGAGCGAGAGCTTGAAAGCCGCTGACTTGATGCAACAGCAAGGCATCACTGCGACGGTCGCAGATGCGCGTTTCGCCAAGCCTCTCGATCACGCACTCATTCGCAAATTGGTGAAAACCCACAAGGCGCTGATCACGATCGAGCAAGGCTCGCAAGGTGGCTTTGGCGCGATGGTGCTGCACTATCTTGCGGGGGAGGGTTTGCTTGATGGCAATCTCGCGATCCGCACGATGACCTTGCCGGATCGCTTCATCGACCAAGCGGCACCCGATGCAATGTATGCAGAGGCAGGCCTCACTGCGACTGATATCGCTGCGACTGCGTTGCAGGCTTTGGGTGTTGATGCGCAGAAGTTGGGTGTTTCGGGTGTGCCGCTTTGAAGTGACTCTATGACCCAAGTTGAGATTGTTTTGTGAAGAATCACCTCTTATCCAAGGTCCGCTCCGATGAAGGTTTTTCGATGCGGGCCACAGCGGAAGGTTTCGGCG
>NZ_MLCB01000161.1 GCF_001890925.1 Planktotalea frisia | reverse complement strand
CAACATCATGGCGTGAACGCTATGTCGCATTAAGTACCTTTGTTGGGAGGAACCCAGGGTTGGTGTGGCATTTTGCTGCTGGGGAAGGGATGGTCCCAGTCTCACACACTCATTTGGCGCTTACACTTGGCGGCGTGGTCTTTGGGGCCATTGGTTACTACTTTATCGTTCGCGGCATGCGAATAGGCGAAGTATCCGTTGTGGCCCCATTCAGATATAGTCGCATCCTGTTTGCGATCCTAATTGGGACGATGGTGTTTGGCGAACGTGTAGACATGCTCGCATTACTTGGCATTGGTCTCATTGTTTTTGCTGGGCTGTATTCGTTGAAGAGGGAAGCGCAGAAAACGGTTCAACAGAAACTTTGAACAAAATCACTTCTGAATATCAGTCATAGTTCAAGGTTGCGCGCACCCGGCCAGATGAGAAATGCTGATAATGGCGCATATGTTAAGTAGATCATCATTGAATTTGGACTAACCGAGACTCCTGTTTACGGGCGTGAGCACTCGACGAGGAACGTCACGTCGACCTCGTCGAGTGCTCGCCAACCGGCTACGCTCTCGCCAAAAGGTCATCAGTATACATGCGCGCGCATCTCTGCCCGTCGACAAAGACATCAAAGCTTCCCGCTGTATCTATGAAACGGGATTAGACAGGGTCCCGGCGCCTTGAACGGTTACCGCAAGCAGATCATTTGGTTTCAAAAACCGCTTTGGCGTCCGACTACCGCCGGTTCCATCAGGGGAGCCTGTTGCGATTACGTCACCCGGGTGCAGAGTGAACAAAGATGAGGCGTAAGCGATTTGTTCGGGCAGAGAGAAGATCATTTCGCGCCCGTATGCGGATTGCATCATGTCCCCGTTCAAGGTGACGGTCAGATGCAAATCCTCTACACGCGGCAGCGCATCAGCGGTGGTGACCCAGGGCCCCCATGATCCGGAATTTGCAAAATTCTTGCCCGCATAGATCGAGTGTTTTTGCCAGTCGCGCACAGAACCATCGTTGAAAGGCGCGTAGCCTAGAACATGATCCATCGCTTGCGCGGCCGTCACATGGCGTGCTGGTTTTCCGATCACAACCGCAATTTCGCCCTCATAGTCAAAGCTGTCGGCCGGTGTGCCGCGCGGTGCCTCCAGAGTGGCACCATGCCCGACAAGTGTCTCGCTCTCCTTGCCAAACAGGATGATGTGTTCAGGGCTGGGCGGGGCCACGCCATCAACGGGGTAGGGCTTGGGATAGTTCATACCAACACAGATGATCTTGCGCGGGTTTGGAATGGGCGGCTGGAATGTGATCTCGGCGATGGGGATTGTTGCGGACAGGTTCGCGGAGTCTTTCAGCGCTTCAGATTTTTCAGCATCCAGCAGGTCGCGCAAGGTAGGGTATTGCGCAATGAGGCTGGGGCTTGCCGGAGCAACGGTTTCACCGTTGAACACACCATAGAGCGCTTGGTCGCGATGTAGAAAGGATCCGATGTTCATAGGGTTTTCTTCTCAAATGCGGCTTCGCGTTGGCGTAGAATGGCGGTGAGCGTGTTATTGTACGGGGTGGAGATGGCCAATTCGCGGCCCATGATCGGCACGATCCCATTGATTGCATCCAGTTCAGAGACGCGTCCTGCCATGTGATCCAGCAACATGGAAGGGCGTGCTTTTGGCATACCTGCGCCGAAGGCCGTGACATAGGCGACTGGATCATCAAATGATAATGGCACACCTTTGGCCTGCGCAATCGTATAGGCCTCAAGCATCGCGCCAATGGCAATCTGCCATTGGTCGGGATGATCCATCAACTCGCCGACCTTGACGTTGAAAGTTGTGCAGGGTGCGCTGAAGGTCACGTTGCACAGAAACTTTTCCCAGATCAACTGGGTAATGTTTTCGAACGCCTTGGCGTTGAAACCTGCCTCCTGCCAGACAGCCTCGACACGCTTCAATCGATCCGTGACACCGCCGCCCATCTCTCCGATGCGGATCAGCTTCATGCTGTTATGATGGGCGTGGCCGGGGCTTTTCATGGAGGCACCGAAACCGTCAGCAACTCCTAAAAGGACATTGTCCGTGGGCATGTGCTGCGCGATCCGCTCTCCAGCACCAAGTCCGTTCTGGATCGTCAGAACCATCGCATCGGGGCCGATAACCGGCGCTGCGGCTTGTGCGGCGGTGCCCACGCCGGATGCTTTGGTGGCAAGGATACACAAGTCGCAAACCCCGACATCTGCGATGTTTGTGGTTGCGCGCACCGATGTGACTGTCCGGTCGCCACTGGCCCCTTCAACGCGCAGACCCTTCGCATTGATTGCATCGACATGCGCGCCCCATGTGTCGACGGCCCAGACTTCGTGCCCTGCGTCCGCCAGCAAGGCCGCATAGATGGAACCCATGGCACCTGCGCCGATCACTGCGATTTTCATGGAGCTGTCATCCTTGTGGCAGGCAGGCGGATATCGAAACGCGCCCGCAAGTCTTGTTCGATTTCTGCACTTATATGCCGTGGAAAGTGGCGGGCAAGCGTGTCTGTCACAGTCTTGCGCGCTGAGGTGTTGATGTTTGGCGCCCCACTGGCAAGCCACGCCTCGGGCGCCTGCCGGTCGGCATGACTGGGGTATACGAAATCTGATTTCATGCGTGCATAGGTGTCAGCGTGGCCCAGAAAGTGGCCTTCTCCGTGGACAATCTGGGCTATCGTGTCCGTTGACAACGTCTCATCACTTACGTCGATACTGCCCGCAGACTGCAGAATAGCTCCCAGCATATCGTTGTCGATGACGTAAGCCTCCAAAGAGGTGGCCATCAAGCCGGCCTGCGTGCCGGCGGCCTGAGTGATCAGGTTGGCCCCGGCTTGGGCGGCAAGTGTTACCGACAAGGCCTTTTCAAACCCCGATTGCGCGTCCGGCAGCTTGCTGTCTGTCGCGCCTGCAATTGTTGAATTGGGCAGATCATAGAAGCGAGCAATCTGGGTGGCCGCTGCAGTCAGGATCGCTTGCTCGCCGCTGCCACCCGCCATGCCGCCTGATCGCAGGTCCGTCACCATTGGGCGCGCGCCGTAGATCGCGCGCACGTCTGGGTCGAGGGTCCACGCAAACACCATACCAGCCAAGGTTTCTGCATTGGTCTGCGCCAGACAGCCTGCAATGGTTACAGGACTGGACGCACCCATCTGCCCGAAGGTGTTCACCATCACTGGAATTCCTGACTGCACAGCGGCGGCCATGACCTCGCAGGCGTCGGCGTCAAAGCGCAGTGGCGGTACAGCGTGGTTGATATTGAGGGACAGGAACGGCTTTTCGCGGAATGCCTGTTCTGACCCGGCAATCGCATAGCACATTTGCGCGATGTCGCTGACGTGCGCCGGGTGGCTGGCGCTGACCATCACGTGTTTTGACGTTCCCGCCAAAGATGCGAAGGCGGTGTTTACGTCCAGCGCATGGGTGGTCAGCATATCGCCTGCAATCATTGAGCGCGAGAAAAATTGCACGTGTTCAAGCTTGTCCACAAGCCGCGCAGCATCATAAAGATCGGCCAGCGTTGCGGCGCGGTACGTGCCGTCCGACATGTCCACGATATTGGGCGAGGCCCCGCCAGAGCCCGCATGAACCTTAGCCCCGGTAAGGTCCAGATCCTGACTTGCTGCCCTGCCAAATAGCTGAAACCCACGGCGAAACCCCTCAAGCGCTTGGGTGACAAGCACACGTGGAAACAGCAACCGCCCGTCCGAGGTCAGCCTGCCGCCGCGTTCTGTGACGGCATCTACCACAACCTGTGGTGCCTCGCTCATTCCGACCCGATCAAGGATGTCGAGTGACGCTGCATGAATGCGCGCAAGTCCCTCATCGTTCAGCGGATTAAGGCGACCGGCAATTGGTGCTGCGCGGGGTGCGCCCTGCGTGGCTTGCGGGCCCCCAGCTTTACGCCGCCCTCCGGTGCGTCTGCGCGGTGCAATGTCAGATGTGTGATCCATGGAACCCGTGAGTTTGTGACCTCTGCACTCTCGCTGTCGCAAGGTTTGTCGACAAACAACTTGTCTGGCGACCATGAATAAAGAAAACTGCCGTTATAGGACGGGTTACATATGCAACGCACACCAAGGAAATTGCCACTGACAGCCTTGCGCACTTTCGAGGTCGCAGCGCGGAGGCTTAGCTTCAAGGACGCTGCCGAGGAGCTTTGCGTCAGTGCGACAACCGTCAGCAACCAGATCCGTGAACTGGAGCGGGACTGGCGCTGCAAGTTGTTCATCCGCAAAACACGGGCGGTGGTTTTGACCGACGAGGGGCGATCCTTGAGCCGCGTTTTGACCAAGGCGTTTGACGAGATCAGAGCGGAGGTCGAAGCCTATGGTCAAAGTACGCGCAAGACTGTTACCCTCGCTGTCGGGCCTATTTTCGGCACCCGTTGGCTGGTGCCGCGCCTTGCGCAATTTCACAGCGATCTGCCCAACATCGAACTGATCTTGCATGACAGCCCGCGCATCACCGATGCCGTCATGATGGGGACGCATCTGGCGGTAGATTGGGGTGAAGGAAGTTGGTCAGGTCTACAAAACTACCACCTGATGGACATCACTTATGCGCCTGTTCTGAGCAGAGCGTTGATGGCCGCACGGGGAGGTTTGGAAAGCCCGAAACACTTGGCGCGCTATTCGATCATTCACCAACGCGACCGGTCCGAATGGGCGGCATGGCTTACCCTAGCGGGTTGTGCAGGTCTGACGCTGAAAGAGGAAATCACCATTACGGATTCAAATACGGTGATGCATGCCGCGCTTGAAGGGCAAGGGGTGTCCTTGGGGATATTTCCCTTTGTTGAGCAGGAGTTGAAAGCTGGCAAACTGGTCAAACCCTTTGACATTGAGTTGAAACCGACCCGGTCCTTTTATCTGCTTGCTAAACCCAGCAGTGAGCGCACGCCAGAAGTCGCGTCGGTCATACGCTGGCTTCTGGACCAGGCCGGGGCGTCATAAGGAAAGACGGGTCTGTGTGATCGTGGCATCCGCTGCACGCTTGATATGATAGGCTGACGCATCTGGCTCTGCACTGCATAGGCCCACCGGACCGGATGCGTCAAATACCACTGCGACTCCGTCGTCGATTGCAACCGTGTCAGGCATGGTGCGCCCCGCAACCGCGCGGTGTAGCGCCAGTTGTCTGTCTGTTTCCGTTGAATAGTGCGGGCAGGCGCCGCCCTTGATCAGCCCCAAGCCTTTCAGCGGGCGCATGGGGCCACTGCCGGAGTTAAACAGGAAACGGTCGAACCAGCAGACCGCGCCCGCACTGACTCCGGCCACGGGAAGCCCGAGCCGCGCCGCATCACACAAGACGCGGTCCCACCCGTTGCTACGCCAGAGGGCAACCATTTTTTCGGTATCGCCGCCGCCCACGTAAATCATGTCGAGTGCGTTCAGGGTGTCCGCAAGGGATTGTGCATCCAATGTCATCGGTAGGTGAACATGGCTGGCGGTTTCACCGTCAAAACGGGCGTTAAAACGCGCGACCTTAAGCGGGTCGTCGTTGCTGGCCGTTCCGATAAACCCTAATCGCAGTTTTGTTTGACCCGCCTGCCTCAGGCAAAAGTCGTCAAGCATCGGGTGGGTCTCATGGGTAAAGCCGCCGCCACCTATTGCGGTGATGTTGATGCCGCGCACGCCGATCCCTTTCATGTTGTTTTCAAATGGACCCCTCAAGGAACTGTATTTGTTCTGCGCATGTCAAAGGGAAACTATGGGGGAAGATGCAGTTCCCAAATCGGTGATAGATAAGGTTTTTCATATCTATCAATAAGCCAATTTGCGTTTGTCGGTTTGTGACTGCGGGGAGGAACATCTTGTCAAAGCGAGCGCGCAAAAGCCGCTCCGCGACATTGGGAGGAAGAAACATGAAAAAACTAATCACGATGGTATCCGCGATTGCGCTTTCCGCTGGAATGGCCGCAGCCGAACCAAGCGGCACATTCCGTCAAGCACACGAGCTTGGCTTTGGCGCGCAATCGAGTCTTGATCCGATCTCTAAGGGGCGCGTGTTCCAGATTACCGAAAAGATTATGAGCCGGCTTGTGCGTCCTGGTTTGGATGGCAAGCCCCAAGCCGATCTTGCGACAAGCTGGGAAGCCAACGAGGACGCAACCGTCTGGACGTTCAAGCTGCGCGAAGGTGTGATGTTTCACGATGGGTCCACATTTGAAGCGGCGGATGTAGTTTACTCGCTGAACCGCGTGCTGGATCCCGAAAGCGACAGCCCGGCGCGGTCTGCGGTGAAAATGATCACAGAAGTGAAAGCGCTGGACGGTATGACTGTGCAGATCACGCTGGACACACCTTTTGCCGACATGCCGTTGCAACTGATGGATTACCGGTTGCGGATGCTGAACGAAGGGTCGGGCGATACGATTGCGATGACCGGCAACGGAACTGGCCCCTTCAAGGTCGAGAAATTTGATGCGGAAGGCACCACAACCCTTGTTGCAAATCCCGACTATTGGGAGGGTGCGCCCGGTGTGGCGCGGATGGAGGTCATTGGCATTGCTGACGGTCAAGCCCGTTTGCAGGCGCTCTTGGGCGGTCAGATCGACATGGAGCGGGGGATTACTGCCCAGCAACAGGTCATGCTGAAAGGTTCTGACAAGTTCAACGTTCAGGTGATTCCAACTGGCAACTGGCGCGGCCTTGTGTTCCGCACAGATGTGGAACCGTTCAGCGACATTCGCGTCCGTCAGGCCGTTCGCATGGCGGCGGACCGCGAAGAATTGGTGGCATTGGTGTTGGGCGGCGAAGGTGTCGTCGCCTGTGACACACCAGTTGAGCCTAACGACCAGTATCGCGCTGCCCTCAGCTGTCCGCAGGACATCGAAAAGGCCAAGGCGCTGTTGGCCGAGGCTGGCTATCCTGATGGCATCGACATTGACGTGCATGTTGCGACGCTAGAGCCCACATGGCCCACCTTGGCCGTCGCTTATCAGGAACAGGCTGCCGCTGCGGGCATTCGTGTGAACGTGGTGCAGGCCCCGACCGATGGCTATTGGTCCGAGGTCTGGATGAAGAAAGACGTGGCTGCGACCCGCTGGAATGAACGCCCCGCAGATCAGGCGCTGCACGAGATCTACCTGTCGACTGCTAAGTGGAACGAAAGCTACTACAAAGATGAAAAGCTGGACGCGATGTTGGGTGACGCCCGTCGTGAGTTGGATTTCGACAAACGCAAGGCGATCTATGTGGCAGCCCAAGAGCACCTGCTGGAGACTGCTGGCACGTTGATCCCCTACACAGTGACCAAGCTGATTGGCGTATCGTCGCGGGTGTCAAGCCTTGACGAGGTCAAGAACGACGCCGTGCGCTGGCACATGATCACGGTTGAGTAACTTGACAGTTCATTGCTGAATCGGAGGAGGGCGTGCGGATATTCCCACGCCCTTCGTCTCTCCAACAAACGGATATTGACCCATGCTGGCAATGCTGCTCCGCCGATTGTTCCTAGGGCTTGTCACGGTCTGGATCGTCTCGATGATCATTTTCGCCGGTGTCGAAATGCTGCCAGGCGACAGTTGCACAGCGTTCCTTGAACGCGAAGCCCAAGGCAAACTGCTGGAGAATTGCCGCGAGGCGCAAGGCCTGAACCGTCCCGCAGCAGAACGGTATTTTGACTGGGCCACAAGTGCCGCGCGCGGTGATCTGGGTATCTCTGCCAATGGCGAAAAGAGCATTGCCGAACTGGTCGGCGACCGGCTGGGCAATTCACTGTTGCTGGCCGCATGTTCGTTGGCGCTGGGTGTACCTTTGGCGATTTTCCTTGGTGTTGTCACAGGCCTGTGGCGCGACCGCCCGGTTGATTTGGCCGTTTCCACGTTGGCAATTTTCGCCATGACGATCCCTGAATTCGTCTCTGCGACGGTTCTGATCCTTATCTTTTCGGTCTGGCTGGGGTGGTTACCAGGCATTGTGCTGACCTCTGCCAGCGCGCCGGCATCCGAGTTTTTCCCCGAGATTATCCTGCCTGTTTTGGTGCTGACCATGGTGATGACCGCGCATATCCTGCGCATGGTGCGGTCTTCGGTGATCGAGGTCATGGTAGGCGACTATATCCAGATGGCGACCCTCAAAGGTGTGCCGTATTGGCGCATCGTTTTCCGGCACGCATTGCCGAATGCGCTTTTGCCCGCGATCAATGTTGTCGCTTTGACAATTGCTTGGCTTTTGGGCGGGGTCGTCGTGATCGAAGTTGTGTTCAATTACCCCGGACTGGGCCGCATGATGATTGACGCCATATCTGACCGCGATTTACCCGTTGTCCAAGCCATCGCGCTGATCGTCGCGACGGTTTATGTCTGTGTGAACCTGTCTGCAGACATACTGACCATGTTCGCCAACCCGCGCTTGCGCACCTTGCACATGAGGCGCGGATGACCGTCACGTCAGCCCCTCCACAAAACACCCGTTTGATGCGGACTTTGTCGGTCCTGCGCGATGTCGTCTCGCGCCCATCAGGTGCGATTGGCCTTTTCTTGGTGGTTTTCCATGTGGTGCTGGCATTGGTCAGCCCATGGATTGTGCCGTATGACTACAAGGCGATGAATTCAGCGATGATGCTGACGGGGCCAGAGGCGACCCATTGGCTGGGCACCGATCATCTTGGTCGCGATGTCTTTACCCGTGTCCTCCTTGGCGGGCGCGAAGCGCTGTTAGTCACAGGTATCGCGACGCCCATCGCAGTCACATGGGGCGGCTTTGTTGGAATCCTTTTTGGCCTCATTGGAGGGCGCATAGATGAAGTGCTGATGCGTGTTGTCGATGCCTTCCTGTCGCTGCCATGGATCCTGAAAATGCTGGTCCTGATTGTGACGTTTGGCACCGGCGTCGAAGTGCTGATCCCGACGCTGGCGTTCTTCTACGGCATTCCGGTGATCCGCATCGCACGTGCTGCAACCCATGATGTTGTGGCGCGCGACTTCGTCTCGGCAGCCCGCGCCCGGGGGCACAGCCGTATGACCATCATCCGGCATGAGCTACTGCCCAACGTGCTGGACACGCTGATGGTTGAGGGCGCGATGCGCTGGTCGTGGATGTTGCTGGCGTTCTCGTCACTGTCGTTCCTCGGATTTGGTGTGTCTCCGCCAACACCTGATTGGGGGTTAATGATTGCGGATGCCCGCGGATTTATGTCGTTCGCGCCTTGGGGCGTTCTGGGGCCGGTCATTGCATTGTCCTCGCTCATTATCGGGATCAATCTGACAGCAGACGCTTTGGCCAAGGCCCTAGGGATTGACCGTGCACAAAAGGCGCCAGTATGACCGGACCGTTGATAGATATCCGCGACATTTCTGTCGGGTTCACTGGCAAGTCCGGCGCAACCCTGCCGGTGCTGCGCAACATTGACTTGAAGGTGAATGCTGGCGAGAGCATTGGCATCGTTGGCGAAAGCGGGTCGGGAAAATCGACACTGGCGCTGGCCGCGATGGGCTATCTCAAACGCGGGCTGCGGCTGATGGAGGGGTCTGTCGCCTTTCAGGGCCAAGACATGTTCGCCCGCACACGCACCGAGCTGGAGCAGATCCGAGGCGGCGAATTGGCCCTGATCCCACAGAATTCCGGACAGTCTTTGACGCCGACGTTGCGGATTGGCGCGCAACTGGTTGAGGCGTTGCGCCTGCACGCGGACGTCCCCGAGGCGCAGTATTCTGCCAAAGCGATTGAGCTGTTGGGGCAGGTGCGCCTACCAGACCCAGCCGCAATTATGACCCGCTTTCCACATGAGCTGTCAGGCGGGCAACAACAACGCGCGGCCATCGCGATGGCATTGGCCGGTGAACCGACGGCGCTGTTATTGGACGAACCAACCACTGGGTTGGATGTCACGACACAGGCGCATATTCTCGAATTGCTACGCGATATTGCCCGAGATCGCGGCATGGCCATGGTCTATGTCAGCCACGATCTGGGGGCGATTGCGCGGGTCTGTGACCGCGTTGTGGTGATGTATGCGGGCGAGGTGGTGCTGGAAGGTTCCACACGTCAGGTGCTTAAGACGCCGATCCACCCTTACGCGCGCGGCCTGCTGGCCTCGATCCCGCGGCTGAGCGATCCGCGGCTGCCAGTTGCGTTGGACGGGCGGCCCCCAGCACCGGGTGGGGCGGGGCAGGGGTGTTCCTTTGTTGATCGATGTGCCCTGGCGCAAGACGGGTGTCGGACCAGCCGCCCCGATCTTGAGCGTCTGCCAAGCGGCGAGGCGGTGCGGTGTTTTCACTATCAAGAAGCGCATCAATTGTCATTGACCGGAAGCGGTGCAATCCCCGCCAGCCTTGATGGGGCGTCACCCTCAGCCCTTCATCTGGATGACCTTGCGATCAGTTATCGCCGGCCCGGTTTGTTTGACAAAGTTCTGGGCCGCGACAGCGCCGGCGTTCCTACAGTTAACGGGATCGAAATCACGGTGGCCAAAGGCGAAACACTGGGCCTTGTGGGGGAAAGCGGCTCGGGTAAATCAACAATTCTCAAAGCGATTGCGGGGTTGTTGCCGCCATCGGGCGGCAAGATCACAGTCGCTGGAGGACAAGCACTTGCGCCTGAGGTTGAACACCGCAGCCCGGATCATCTGCGTAAAATTCAGCTAATTTTCCAGAACCCCGATGACAGTCTCAATCCACGCCAGACCATTGCCCAGATCCTTGAGCAACCGCTGAAATTATACTTTGGCCTGACGGGTGATGCGCTACATCAGCGGTCTGCAGACATCCTTGATCGCGTCCGCCTTGGTGCGCACTATCTGGATCGTTTGCCCAGCCAGCTTTCTGGCGGGGAAAAGCAACGGGTTGCAATTGCGCGTGCCTTTGCGGCTGAGCCTGATCTGGTGCTCTGTGACGAAGTGACATCGGCGCTGGATGTATCGGTGCAGGCTGCCGTCCTAGATTTGTTGAATGATCTCAAGGCGACCCAAGGCACGACCTACGTGTTCGTCAGCCATGACCTTGCTGTGGTGCGCGCCTTGTCTGACCGTGTCGCGGTGCTCTATCAGGGGCGGCTTTGTGAACTGGGGCCGTCGGCTGATGTCTATGCCATGCCCTCGCATCCGTATACCGAAGTTCTACTGGGAGCGGTGCTAGAACCTGACCCTGACACGGCCCCGACGCTGAGCGCTGATGATGTGGTAGAGCTGTCACCACCCGCGCAGGGGTGTCCGTTCCAACGCCGTTGTCCGCGCAAGATCGGACGGATTTGTGACACTGATACACCGCCCTGGCAACATGGCACACAGGGCCATGCAATCAAGTGCCACCATTCGATTGCGGATCTTGCAACGGCTCAAGCCGAAGGTGCAGCGGGACAACGCGCTTGAGTAAGCTGCGCCTGGCAGAGGCCCGCGTGTCGGTGCCCATCGCGCAGGCCCATGCACAAGCCGTTCATGTTCTGCAGGCGGAAGGCTGTGGAACCGAACACGCAAAAGCGATTGCTGATCATCTGATAGATGCGGAACTATGCGGTGTAGAATCCCATGGCATTATGCGCGTCCTTCAGTATGCGGATGAGTTCAGGCGCGGCTATCTTGTTGCCAATGTGGTGCCGAATGTGACCTCTGGCTCCAGTGCAACTGTGGACGTTGATGGGGCTGGCGGGATCGGCATTCTTGCGATGAACACGGCCACTGACGCAGGGATCGACGCAGCGCGAAAACATGGTGTTGCCGCCCTTGCGGTACGCAACATAGGCCATACTGGGCGGTTGGGTGCCTTTGCCGAAAGAGCGGCAGATGCGGGATGTCTGTTCATCGCTTGCGGCGGTGGGGCGCGCGAGCGTTGGCGTATGGTCGCCCCATACGGCGGAAGCAAAGCGGTACTGCCAACAAACCCGTGGTGTCTGGGTATTCCGGGAGGCGCGCAGGGTCCTGTCGTTCTGGACTGCGCGACAGGCCAAGTTGCTGGTGGGTGGATTTATGCGGCACAGGGTGCAGGTGCGACGCTGACTGAGGGATCGATTGTGGACAGCAGTGGCAACCCATCGACAAATCCAGCGGACTACTTCAATGGCGGCGCGATCTTACCAAAGGGTGGCGTTCTGGGTTACGGTCTTGCCACCATGGGCGAGCTGATTTGTGACGCGATGTTGGGTCCGGCAACCGTTGAGTGCAATACGTTTATTCTGATGGTGGACACAGGACTATATCGCGCGAAGAGTTCTCTTCAAAACGCTGCAGAAGCCATCTTGGATGAATTGCGTAACTGCCCACCTGCACCAGGGTTTGACCGGGTTGAAGTTTGTGGCGAGCGCGAACAGATACATCGGGCGCAGACGTCTGTCTTGCGTTTGCCCGCCCGTACCTGAGAGGCTCTCGTCACGCATCAATAGTGCAGTTGGTGGCGCGTGTTGCGCGGGGCGGCCGTAACTTTACACAACCGAGACTTAGGTGTTTAGATTTTTCGACTGAATAAGTGAGGTGGCTGATGGATTTGCCAACATTGTTCGAAGTCCTCGCGGCCAGTTTTGACGGTCCCGAAGATATTGAGAAACATGCGCAAGACGCGCTTCGCACAGCTGATTTTGCAACGCAAACCACCTATGATGTGCATCCTCTAACAGAGCCGTTCACTACCGTTATGTCACACCCTGACGCACATCCCGTCTGCAGCGTTATTGGGCAAACTCCACTGCCTTGGGCACCTCCGGAAACATCTTCTGATCCGCTTTACATCGCGCATAGCCTGCCGAAGGTGAATGTGGAATTGTTGGGCCCCGACGGTCTGGTCAAGTCAGAGAAGGTCCGGTTGGGGCTCTATGGCATGTTGCCTAATTTCGAATATGGCATACGGAGCCACCCCGCCGAAGAGGTGTTTGTCATGTTTGCAGGGCAAGCCTTCTGGAAACGAGGTGCGGCAGCCTACGAAATCCTTGGACCGGGCGGGCGATCCTATCATCCTTCGATGATGCCTCATGCCAACAAGACTGGAGAAATGGCGTTCTTATCGGCCTATGTTTGGCATGGCGACGTGTCGACCGAGCAGTATGTTTATGATGGATATCCTGACGCCTAGGTTCAGCACATTGGCAGCGTGGTCACGATGCCGTTCGAAACGCTGCCATCTTGGACTTGAACTGTTACCGCCTGACCTGCATCCCAAAACGCACGATCTATCATGGATTGCCCAACATTACATTTCAGGCGCGGAGACCAGATGGCAGAGGTGATCTGACCCACGCGCTTGTTGCCAACCATCACAGGCCAAGGTTTGGAACAAGTCGGGCAGTGCCCACCGTCAAATGTTACACCGCGCATTTCACGCGTCACACCCTTTGCCGCGATATCCTGCAAAGCCTTGCGCCCGATGTAGTCAATTGAGCCATCGGTCACGCAAAACTTGCCATGCCCAATCTCAAACGGGTTGTTCTCGCGCGTGAACTCATTGCCGTATGACAAAAGGCCGCCTTCAATCCGCTCTATCAGGTTGGGGCAACCGGGGGTGATGTTATGCGCTTGACCTGCGTCCCAGATGGTGTCCCAGAGTGCCGTTCCCAGATGCCCCCCCTCCAGATATATCTCGAACCCGCCTTGGCGGGAATAGCCCGAGCGGGCGATCAATTGTCTGGTGCCCTGAAAGTCGACCCAGCCGTATTTGAAAAAGCCGACATCGCGGATATGCGCGCCGAAAAGCTCTGCCAGCAGATCTTCGGCCTTTGGACCTTGCACAGCCAGTGGCGACACATCAGGTTCGCTCACCGCGACATCCTGACCACGCCCCAAGGCAAGACCCATCGCATAAAGCAAAACGTCACTGTCTGCGATGGACAGCCAGAACCGGTCCTCTGCCAGTTTCAACATGACGGGATCGTTGATCATGCCACCCTGTGCATCGATGATCGGAATGTAAAAACAGTCGCCGATCTTTGCGCGGGCGATATTGCGCGGTGTCATCAATTGTACAAGGGCAGCAGCATCCGGCCCCGCAATCTGGACCTGACGCTGGCAGGAGACATCCCAGATCTGGACGTGGGCCCGCAGGTGCCAGTAATCCTCCTCCAGCGTGGGCTGGAACGCCTTGGGCAGCAGCATGTGATTGACGACGGAAAAGCCCCTCACACCGTTCTGTTCGACACGGTCGGTATAAGGCGTGCGGCGGATGCGCCGCGACATGTTCAGGCCGTCCATCAGCGTGAGGTCCACATCGAATAGGAATTGGGGTTCAAGATAACCGGCATATGATATGCGCCTTCGGGGTCAGTCATGGCAAAGCGCAGCGCGATTTGCGTGACCGCAGCGGGCATGTTGCGGGCGGCCCAATAGCCGGCAGTGTCAAAGACCAATTCATACATCGCGTCAGGATCAATGTCTTTGGCGTCGATGTTTTCTGATAACCGGCCGCCTTCATCCATCTGCGCGGTAAAGGTCACGGTGCTTGTGGTCAGGTTCGTCAATGTCACAGGAATCTCGCCCGCATGGGTGCCATCAGTGCCATTGAGCGTATGCGAAGTAAGAGTTGCCATTATTCAATCGAAGCCTTGTCCCGTTTATCCGAAGTTGCGGCCACAATCGGGCTGATCACACCGCGACATTTGACATTCACAATGGCAGTTTTGCCGCTGGCCATCGCCCGTTGCAAGGCGGGGGCAAGTTGGTCGCGTGTTTCCACCAATTCACCATGCCCACCTAGACCTTCGCACATCGCATGGAACGGAATATCGCGGAAATCGGTGGCAAAGTGTTTGCCGTTCGCAAACAGGCGTTCTTGTTGCTGCGAAATACAGTCCAGACCGCCATTGTTGTCGATCACGATGGTGATGGGCAGATTGTCCTGAAAGGCGGATTCAATCGACAGGCCGCCAGACAGAAACGCGCCATCGCCGGAGATCACTACCACATTGCGATTTGGATGCAGCGCCTTGGCAGAGACGCCAAAGGACACCCCAACCCCAAGCAAAGAGTAATTGCCGGGGTGCATGATCCCGCCCAGTTTCTGCCCGCGCCATCCGGCCATGTTCACCGCGATCTCTGACCAGAAATGAGTGTTGCCGCCGTCAAAGATCAGCCAGTCGTTGTCGCCCATTTGCTCCTGCACGTCCAGTGACAGTTGCAGAGGGTGCATCTTGCCGGGCTTGGCGCTCTCGGCTTCGATATGGGCGTACCATTCATCCACCCAAGCAGCTCGGCGGGTCCGTTGCAGATCAAACCATTCGGGCCACATTTTGCCCACACCGCTCAAGGCCTTAAGGAAGGCGCCGGGATCGCAGAGCAGCACCTCGTCGGCGGCTTGATTGTATTCTAATTCTTCGTGGCTGCCGTTGATGCAGACCAGTGTTTGATCCTTAGTGAAAAACGGCGGATTGCCAAAGTTCATTTGATTGTCCAGACGCCCCCCGATCATCAGGACCAAATCAGCCTCGTGAATGGCGGGTTTCGACGGGTGATACTGGTGAAAATCCGCAAGGCCCATATAGGCCTCACATTCTTCGCCAAGCAGTTTGGAATGATAAGGAACGTTAAAAATCGGTAGGCGCAGGGCTTTACCGACCTGTTCCAGCTTGTCCTCGGACTTGGACCACCAGACGCCATGACCACCGATGATAACGGGACGCTTTGCGTTGTTCACCTTCTCCAAAACCACGCCTAAGGCGGTAGGGTCAGGCCATGCACGCGGGGCAGGGCGATCCGTGCGGTTGAACGGGCGCTCGTCCAGTCCCGCATCGGGCGCGAAGGATGAGAACATGATGTCCACCGGCAATGAGATATGGACAGGGCCGGGGTAGCCGGTTGTTGCGGCGGTCCATGCGCGGTTTACAAACTCGCTGATCCGTTCGCCATCGGTGATCTGGGCGGAATACTTGACCAAGGGGGCCGCAATGGCGACATCGTCGATCTCTTTGAAACCGCCCGCACCCTGACGTTTGAGCGTTGATGATCCGGTGACAAAAATGACCGGGCTGCGTTCGCCGCCTGCCTCCAGCATCGCAGGCACGGCGTTGGCAAAGCCTTCGGGGCCGACAAGGCAAACGACGGGTTTGCGGGTGATGCGGGCGTGACCATCGGCCAAATGCCCTGCGATCTGTTCATGAGGGGTGTTGATGACCGGCATCTGACATTCCATGAACCCTTCAAGTGCTGGATTGCAAAAGCCACCGGCCAGCGTGAACACATGGTCCACCCCTTTTTCTTTGAGGGCGCGGGCCAGCAAAGCGCCGCCTCTGATCATTTTGGAATCCGTCATTGGATATGTCCCCCTTCAGGTTTTGGCGGCGAGCCGCAAGGCCGCCTGTGTTTTCGTTTCCGCATCAACGTGCGCGTGACCCGCGTCTTGGAAAATGACATAGGGTCCAAGCTGGTCAATCGAAGTGATGCCCAATTGCGCCATCACAACACTGATATCTGTCGCAAAGCAGCTCAGAAGCGCGTTCAGACCGGCCGCGCCTTCGGCCCCCAAAGCAAAGAGGGCAGGGCGCCCAATCATCACAAAATCAGCACCAAGGGCGAGCGCCTTGACGATGTCTTCACCATTGCGAATGCCACTGTCGAACAACAGCGGGAATTCAGGACCAACAGCGGCACGGATCAGTGGCAAAAGCCGGATCGCGGGGGGAACGCTGTCCAACTGCCGCCCGCCATGGTTCGAGACATAGATTGCGTCGGCCCCCAAACTGCGGATGCGGAGTGCATCCGCCGCAGATGTCACACCTTTGACAATCAGCTTGCCCGGCCATTTGCCCCGCAGCCGCTCCAGAAACGCCCAGTCAGCACCAGACCGGCTTGCCCCGCGATCAAAGGTGTTGCTGCCTTTACTGTCGGTAAAGTTCATCGGGCGTGGCGCACCTGCAGCCAGCGTGCTTAGAGACCAGCTTGGGTGGGTAGCGAAGTCCCAGAATGCGCGGGGCGTCATGGCAAAGGGAACCGTGAAGCCATTGCGCAGATCGCGCACCCTGCGAGAAACCTGCGGCACATCCACCGTCAAGATCAGCGTTTCATATCCGGCAATTTGGGCACGTTCGACCATGGCAAGAGATGCCTCTTGAGAACCTCCGAAGTAAAGCTGGAACCACGCGTGCGATCCCGCCATGCGCGCCATATCTTCAATTGAGGTGGAGGCGGCAGAGGACAGACCCATGGGGAAATCCATGGCCTGTGCGGCACTTGCAATCGACGCGTCGGCCATTGGATGCACAAGATTGCACATGCCCATAGGGGCGATCCCAAATGGCACTTTGTAGGACTGCCCCATCAAAGTCGTGGCCAGAGAACACTGTGCGACGTCTGCCATTACACGGGGTTGCAGCATGACGTTATCGAACTGAGAGACATTGCGTGCCGTGCCGACCTCGCGCCCCGCCGCCCCTTCGACAAAATCAAAGACGAGCCGGGGCAGCCGCCGCTTAGCCAGCCGCCTTGCGTCTTCGGTCGAAAATATGTCGCTGCTTTTCTGCATTGTGCGCGCACGTGCCTTGGGATCTGTTTGAGCTGCCTCAGACTACAAAGAGTTTGGCGGGCCGGACCAATCGAATAATCTCTCTAACTCATACGTCAGGCCTATGTTTTTCCGCAGCCATACGCCCAACGAATGAGTCGCCTCGCGGATTCGATTAGTTAAGAATTCGAAATAAGGTTTACGCTGGGAACAGGTGAGGAGGTTTTACCTGCGCCTCACATATTGCGCTTGAACGCTTTGCAACAGGAACGTTGGGCGCGCATCGTTTGGGAGGACGCAATGAAATTTCTAATATCAACACGGACACTCAAAGTGGGCTGGGCAGCACTCGCTGCCGGCGCGCTATCCCTATTGTTCGCGAGTGCCGCGAGCGCACAGGAATATACTGCGCGACTGTCGGTGCACTGGGGACCAACACACCATAGTGCAATTCACGCCAAGATGTTCGCTGACGAGGTGAACAAACGCGCCGATGGGCGGCTTCGTATCGACTATTTTCCGTCCGGTCAGCTTTTTGGCATCCGCGAGCAACTTGGCGCGGTTACGTCCGGCGCTGTTGAGATGGGCGGCATTGTCGCTGTGGTGTCGTTCCCGCCGATCAACAAGAATTTTAATGTGGTTTCGATCACCGGTATGTTCGACAGCTATGGCGAGCAGCGCGCATTCTTTCAGGACGATCCAACTGGCAAGGCCGTTTGGGATGACATTACAACGAAATCAGACTCTGTACTGTTGATGTATGACCCCGTTGGTCCTGTGATGACCTTCTCATCACAGGAATTGAATGGCGTGAAGTCGATGTCAGGCTTAAAGGCGCGGGCCTTGATCGGGGCAGAGCGGCCGATGTGGGAGGCACTTGGCGCCAACACGGTGTCCATGCCGACGGGAGAAGTCTATTCTGGTCTGCAAACCGGTATTATCGACACGATCAACAGCCCTCCAGGTTCCATCCGCGCGTTCAGCTGGTGGGAATACCTTACTCATGGTCAAAAGCCGTACCAATACTACGCGGATGCTTACATCATGGCGAACAAGACATGGTTCAACGAGCTCCCTCAAGACTTGCAGCAATTGCTGATCGACGTGGGCCAAGAGGTCGGCCAGATTTCGACTGACGAGATCCTGAAGACAGGCGAGGAAACGCTGGCAGAATTTCAAGAACGTGGCGGGATCGTCACCGAACTCGAAGGCGACGCGCTGGCCGAATTCAACACGTTGATGAGCGACAAAGTGATGCCAGTCATCGCAGAGACAGTTGATGCAGATGTTATCGCAGCAGCATCTGCTTTCACCGCCAACTGAGACGAATGAAACTGAACGCCTGCGCAGTCTGTGTGGGCGTCACACTAACACCTGCGGGGCTATTTCCTAATGACACCGATCTTGTCGTTAATGCGTATCCTCAACGGCGCGCTTGAAAAACTCACCGCTGTGACATCTTCCAGCCTTGCGGCGATTATGGTTCTGGCCCTGACCGGAAGCGCAGTGACACGCTATGTCAGCGGCACCGGGTACGACTGGTTCATCGAATTGCCCCCGGCGTTGGTGCCTTGGATGGTTTTTCCGCTTCTGGGGCCGTTGCTGCGGTCAGGATCGCATATTCAGGTCGACCTGCTGCCTACTTTCTTAGAGGGCAAGGCGGCGCTGTGGCTCAAGTTGTTTGTCTATTCACTGATGATTTTGGGGTCATTGATTTTCCTGCAAGCGGGGAATGAGGCTGTCGCTTTGTTCCGGCGTCTTGGCCAACTCATGGAACTGGAAATCGAACTGCCGATCTGGTGGATGTATTTGGCGTTTCCAACCGGTTTTTTCATTCTTTTGCTCTTCTCATTTGAGTTGTGGCTAGAGACGCTCCGTGACCTGACAACCCGTGAAGGAACCGCATCATGAACGCCGCTGCGACGTTATTTTCTATGCTCTTGCTGCTTTTGTCGGTGCCGATCTTTATGGTCTTTGGCCTTGGCAGTGCTTCAGTGGCGATACTGGGCATGGACCTTCCATGGTCCACACTTATTCAGGTCTCCTTTGGATCGATGACCAAACATGTGCTGATCGCGGTGCCGTTGTTCATTTTCACCGGCATGGTCATGCTGCGCGGTGGTGCCGCCGCACGGCTGGTGCATTTTGCCACCACGTTGGTTGGCCATTGGCCCGGTGGTCTAGGGTTGGCGATGATCCTTGCTATGGGTTTTTTCGCAGCGTTCTGCGGATCTATTCTGGCGGCGATTACCGCGGTAGGTACGATTATGATCCCAAAGATGGTCGAACAAGGCTATCCAAAACCCTTTGTCATCGTGCTTGCAGCCTCTGCTGCGTTTCTGGAATCGCTGATCCCACCGTCTAACGCAGCGATCCTGTTCAGCGCGCTGACCGATGTGCCAGTGTCGCGCACATTTGCCGCGGGTTTCGTGCCGGGCCTTGTTTTGCTAGTTCTTTTGTCCATCGTTGTCACATGGCGCTGCCGCAATCTGCGCAATCCTGAGAAGGCGACCGCCGCTGAGCGTTTGTCAGCCTTCCGCTCCGCCTTACCAGGATTATTCACGCCAGTTATCATTCTGGGTGGCATTTATGCTGGATTACTAACGCCCTCTGAATCTGCCGCCGTTGCGGGTATCTGGGCCATTCTGATCGGTGTTTTGATCTACCGGGAGCTGACGTTTCGCGGGCTTTTAGACGCTTTGCATCAGACCGCGCGGATCACTGCTGTGATCTTTTCGATCATCGCGATGGCCACCTTCTTGAGCGTTGTTCTGACCTATAGTCAGGCGCCGCAAAAGCTGATCGCCTTTTTCACTGAAATGGGTGGCACGCCGATGGCATTTTGGCTGGCTGTTGCGGTGATTTGCCTGATCCTTGGCACCTTCGTTGAGATTGTGCCGGTGTTTTATCTGACCGTGCCAATCTTTGCCGCACTGGCCTTGTCGCTGGGTCTGGATATCCTGCATCTCTATATCGTCTTTGTCGCATTTGCCGGCATCGGGATGATCACGCCGCCCGTCTGTGTCGGCATCTACACCGCCGCAGGTGTCGCCAAAGAGAGCCCCGAGAAAGCGTTCCGCGAAGTGCCGCTGTTTGTCGGTGTCGGGATCATTTTTGGAATGCTGATGATCGCTTTTCCACAGGCTGCGACATGGTTGCCTAATCTGCTTAACTAAGCTCGGCGCTCAGCTTTTCGACCTGATCCACCCGCTGTTGCAATTGCTGGCCAAAGAGGTCGACAAATTTCAACGCCTCGCGTGACAGTTCCTCGCGACGGGCGGCAACAACAGCGACAAAATAGGTCAGCTTTTGTTTGATTGGCCGAAACACCACGCCGCCCATGCGCACAGCCTGTTCTGCTGAAAATGGATCGGCAATGGCCAGCACAGAGGCTTCGCGCACCAAAGCGCCGGCCAAAGGCATATTGGCAACAGAAAGACGTGAACGTGCACGCAAAGTGTCCGAAAGCTCAGGATCTATCGACATCATTGAATCTGGGTAGCTGGCACCAAAGGTGACAAAAGTCCCTGTCTTGGCGACTTCTTCAAGATCGACAAGCCCGTATTCATTTGCCAATGGGTGCTCTTCCGGCATCAGGCAAACATAGGCAACTGATGTTTGAAACAAGACTTCGACTCCGGCATAATCCGGCTCGCGTCCGACAATTCCCAGATCAAGCTGGCGCATCTGAACCGCATCCAGAATGGCAGGCGTATTGCGCGTTTGCACGACAAACTCAATATCGGGGTTCTCATGGTAAAGACGGCTGATCGCTTTGGGCAGCTCAATCGTCGCGATAGATTGGATCGCCCCGATGGAGATTGTGCCGCCCTGCGATGTCCGAATGGATTTCGCCAAATCTTGCAGACGATCAATGCCCACGAACATGCCTTCCACACCTTCGTAGAAATGCCGCCCTTCCACTGTGGGCGTCAATCCGCGCCCCACCCGCAAGAACAGAGGAAACCCGGCTGACTGCTCAAGATCCGCGATCAACCTACTGACACTGGGCTGAGAGATATGCATCATCCTGGCTGCTTCGGTAATAGAACCACAGCGGATGGTTGCTCTGAATGCCTCTAGTTGACGCAGGTTCATTGGCGACGGTCCCTCAGTTTATTCTATGAGTTACCCTAATTCATTTCCTTTATCTCTGTATAGGTGGAAGCTTTCCATCGGTTTTAGCTATGGGTGCATCTGCTAATTTGATTGGCTGCGGCACAGGCGGTTTTCTAAACTCCTTCATGAACGCTTCCGCATTCCAATCAATTGGCCGGTGCTAAATGACTGAATTTGACCTTCCCCGTTCACCTTGGATGGATGACGAGCTTGAAATGTTAAGCGACGCTTGTCGGCAGTTTTATGAACGCGAATGCGCGCCACACTACGACGAATGGGAGGCGCAGGGATCGTTTAGCCGCGCGCTGTGGGAAAAGGCAGGCGAAATGGGGCTGTTGGGGGCAGAGGTGCCCGAAGAGTTTGGCGGGCTGGGCGGCAGTTTTGCCCATGACGCGGTGATTGCATATCAAGGAAATTTGGCAGGGATTGATGGTTGGGGCGGTGGGCTGCACAATTCCATCGTGATCCCTTATCTCATTCACTATGGTTCGGATGAGCAGAGACATTCAATTCTGCCCCGTATGATCTCAGGCGACCTGATCGGCGCGATTGCGATGACTGAACCCGGCGCAGGGTCGGATTTGCAAAATATCAAAACCACGGCTGTCAAAGACGGCAATCACTACAAGATTTCCGGCTCAAAGACCTTCATCACCAATGGTGCTTTGGCGAATATGATTATTGTCGCGGCTAAGACGGACCCATCGGCAGGCGGGCGCGGCACATCGTTGTTTTTGGTTGAAACCGACGGGCTTGAGGGGTTTCGCAGGGGCCGTAACCTCGACAAGTTAGGCATGAAATCAAACGACACATCCGAATTGTTCTTCGATGACATGCGAGTTCCGGCCGCGGCATTGCTGGGCCCGGAAGAGGGGCAGGGGTTTGCGCAGATGATGCAGCAATTGCCACAAGAACGCCTACTGATTGGCGTTTACGCAGTGGCGCGGATAGAACGTGCGCTAAAGATCACGCTTGAGTACGTCAAAGAGCGTGCGGCCTTCGGTAAGAAGATTGCCGAGTTCCAGAACACTCAGTTTGTGCTGGCCGAATGCGCAACCGAAGCGACGATCGCCAAGACGTTTCTGGATGCCTGCATCAGCGAACATCTGGTCGGCAAGTTGACCACGGAAAAAGCATCCATGGCGAAATATTGGCTGACTGACTTGCAGGCCAAAATCATCGATCGGTGCCTGCAACTGTTCGGCGGCTACGGCGTCATGGCGGAATACCCGCTAGAACGTATGTACCGCGACAACCGGATTGAACGGATTTATGCGGGGACAAACGAGATCATGAAGCTTGTCATCGCCCGTGGATTGTTAAAGGACTGATCATGACCGACGATATCGTGCTTGAGGCCCGTCGAAACAAAGTTGCGCATCTCACCATGAACCGACCCGGTGCGCGCAACAGCCTGTCTATGGCGATGCTGGAACGGCTGCATTCCGAGATAGTTGACCTTGGCAGGGCCCACGACGTTTACGTGATTGTCATCAATGCGAACGGCCCCGGATTTTGCGCGGGCCATGATTTGAAAGAGCTTACTGCAGCGCGTGCGCAGGCCGATAAGGGCCTCGCGTTTTTTGAAGAAACCATGGCCAAATGCGCGCGTCTGATGCAGGCGATTGTGAGCTGTCCAAAACCCGTCATCGCACAGGTTCATGGCATTGCGACCGCCGCTGGATGTCAATTGGTTGCGAGTTGCGATCTGGCAGTTGCAGCGGATAATGCGCGGTTTGCGACACCGGGGGTGAACATCGGTCTGTTCTGCTCGACACCTATGGTTGCTTTGTCGCGCAATGTGTCACGCAAGGCCGCAATGGAGATGCTGCTGACTGGTGACATGATCCCCGCTGATCAAGCCTTGCAGTTTGGTCTTGTGAACAAAGTTGTTACCGCAGGTGAGCTGGAAGCGGCGACAAACGCCCTTGCCAACAAGATTGCAGCAAAGGCTCCCGCAACCTTGCTTATCGGAAAAGAAGCTTTTTATCATCAGATTGAGATGCCATTGGTAGATGCGTATGACCATGCTTCTAGGGTGATGGTTGCAAATATGATAGAGCCGGATGCTGAAGAGGGCATTGGTGCCTTTGTTGAAAAACGCGAGCCAAATTGGCGGCCTCTATCGGCTGATACGCACGGATAATTATCGGAGAATACCAGATGGAATGTTGTGGTCCTGGCTATGCCTCACCTTCGGACGCGATCAAAGCACCGCGCGAAAAGCTGCTGTATACAATTGCTATCTACACCGGAACGGGCATTCAAAAGCCGGATTATCTGGCGACCGTGGACGTTGATCCTGACAGCCCGACCTATTCTCAAGTGATCCACCGATTGGAAATGCCCGGCATCGGGGATGAGTTGCATCACATGGGCTGGAACGCTTGTTCGTCGTGCTTTGAAGATGAAAACATGTCACGCAAATACCTGATCCTGCCGGGTGTGCGGTCAAACAATCTGCATATCGTGGACACCGCGACCGACCCGCGTGCGCCGCGTTTGCACAAGGTGATCGAGGGGGCACAGATCAAATCCCAGACCAACCTAAGCGGCCCGCATACAGTGCATTGTTTGGGGTCCGAGATCATCATCTCGATGCTCGGCAACGCTAAAGGCGAAGCGCCCGGTGGTTATCTACATCTAGACAAAGAATTTGAGATACAAGGCCGCTGGGAAAACTCCATGGGCGACATCAAGTTCGGCTATGACTTTTGGTATCAGCCGCGTCACAACGTGATGGTTTCCTCGGAATGGGCGGCACCCAATACATTCATGCCGGGCTTTGATCTGGAGGAAGTCGGACACCTGAAATACGGGCGCGAGCTGCACTTCTGGGATTTCGAGGCGCGCGAGCCTGTGGAGAGCTTTTATCTTGGCGAGGATGGTTTGCTGCCGCTGGAGGTCAAATTCCACCATGATCCTGACAGCACCCATGGGTTTTGCGGCGCGGCGCTTTCCACCAATGTGATCCATTGGTGGAAGAATGACGCTGGCAAATGGCAATGGGAAAAGATCATTGATGTAGAGAATGAGCAGCATCCCGACTGGCCGATCCCTCTGCCCGGCGTGATGAGTGCGATCTTGATCTCGATGGATGACAAATACCTCTACCTCAACAACTGGCTGCACGGCGATATGCGCCAGTATGACATCAGTGATCCGCACAATCCGGTTCTGACGGGGCAAGTGTTTATGGGCGGTCTTTTGGGCAAAGCGCCATCGGTCAATGGGGTAGACGTCGCAGGTGGGCCGCAGATGTTCCAACTGTCGCTGGACGGCAAGCGACTTTATGTGACGACGTCGCTGTTCAGCACGTGGGACAATCAATTTTATCCTGAAATTCGCGAGAAAGGCGGCGTCATGGTACAGATTGACTGTGACCCGGTGAATGGCGGCATGAAGATCAACGAGGACTTCATCGTTGACTTTGGCCAAGAACCAAACGGACCCAGCCGTTGCCATGAGGCGCGCTATCCCGGTGGGGATTGCACAAGCGATATTTGGCTGTGACGACCCATACCGTCACCATCGCCAACCGCGAAAGCGCGACCTATCAGGTTAATGCCCGCCGTCCATTGCTGGAGCAATTGCGCGATCAGGGCGTCGATCTGCCCTATGGCTGCGAGTACGGCGGCTGCATCACCTGTGCTGCTAAACTTGTCGAAGGTGAGGTGGACCAGCGTCGTCAGGTTGCCCTAAACAACCGGCAAATAGACAATGGTTATGTGATCCTTTGCGTTGCGCGCGCGACCTCTGACATCACGTTGGAAATCGGTGTAGATAGCCACGACAAGCTTTACCGCAACCCGTTTCTGGATCCACTCAAACCACATGAATTAAAGGCGGACATTGCGATGCCACAGCCCTCAAGCAGCAAAGCGATAGGGCAAGAAAAGGAGGGGTAATGCCCGAAGCAGACGTTGATCACATCTACGACTACGACCCTAAATACCTGGCGGACATTCTTGCGTCGGTCAAAACCATTGCGATGGTTGGCGCCAGTGCTGACAAGACCAAGTTCAGCTATGGTGTGCTGCGCCAGCTGAACGAGATCGGATATGACATCTTGCCGGTGAACCCCAACCCTAACGTGAGCGAAATCCGTGGCCTCAAGGTATACCGGTCACTGGCTGAGATCGACAAACCGGTTGATATGGTTGACGTGTTCCGCCCCAAAGAAGAGCTTTATAGCTTTGCCGAGCAAGCCATCGCCATTGGCGCAAAGGTGCTTTGGGGACAGATCGGCGTTTATGATGACAACGCCGCGCGCCTTGCTGAAGGCGCGGGCCTGCAGGTCGTCATGAACCGCTGCCCGAAAATCGAACTGTTCAGACCTTTCTGGAAGCCACGGCTGGACCTCAAGATCTAATCAACCGTGCAGTGCAATAGTGTTGCTGCGATTTGGAATGCACAAGAAGGAGACCGCTGTCATGGCGCAGAATATCACGAAAAGCTCTAAGGATATTGTCAAAGACGCTTTGGCGGCAGTGCCTGCAATCAGTGTGGACGACGCAATGTCGCTGGTCGAAAGCGACACGCACGTCTTTGTTGATCTGCGGGACGGCTTGGAGCAAGCAAAATCAGGCATCATCCCGGGCGCTGTTGCTTCGTCAAGGGGCATGATGGAGTTCCACATCGACCCGGAAAGCCCTGTCCATAAGCCAGAGTTCAACCAAGACAAAACTTACGTCTTCTACTGCGCCTCTGGTGGGCGCTCCGCACTTGCGGCCAAAGTCGCCATTGAGATGGGCCTGTTACCGGTCGTAAACATGGCAGGCGGCGTTGCCGCATGGAAAAAGGCCGGTGGACCTCTTAAAACTTAAACTGCGACAGACAAGGTGAGACAATGAAACCAACTGACCGGGATCTGCTGACATCCAGCCATTGGGGCACCTACCGGGTAGAAGTAGCGGACGGCCGGGTGACGGCCTTACGTGATTTTGAGGAAGATCCTGATCCGTCGCCGATCGGCCACGGCATTGTTGACGTTCTGGAAGGACCAACGCGGATCACGACCCCGATGGTGCGCAAAAGCTGGTTAGAGGGCGGGCCCGGCACAGCAGGAGAAAAACGTGGCGAGGAAGACTTCGTTGCGGTGACTTGGGAAGTAGCCAACAAACTGGTCGCAGATGAATTGAACCGGGTCCGTCAGGATTTTGGCAATCAAGCGATTTACGCCGGTTCCTATGGCTGGGCCAGTGCCGGAAGATTCCACCATGCGCAAAGCCAGTTGAAACGGTTTCTGAACTGCATCGGCGGCTGCACGAGTTCGAAAAACACCTATTCCTTTGCAGCTGCCGAAGTTGTGGTGCCCCATATTCTGGGCACGTTCCGCGGCTTTCTTGACACTGCGACCAGTTGGGAATCCATCGCCTCGGACTGCGAGTTGTTTGTGGCTTTTGGCGGGGTGCCACTGAAAAACGGTCAGATCAGCCAAGGCGGCACTGGTGCACATGTTCAACGGGCAGGCGTGTCCGCCGCTCGTGACGCTGGCGTGCGCTTTGTCAATATTTCGCCACTACGATCAGACCTGATGGAAGAGGTCGAAGCTGAATGGTTGGCACCGCGCCCCTCAACGGATGCCGCGCTGATGCTGGGCTTGGCGCATACGCTGCTGGCAGAAGGCTTGCAGGAACAAACCTTCCTTGATCGCTATACAACCGGTTTTGACCGCTTCACCAGGTATCTGAACGGGGCGGCGGATGGGATAGCCAAGAACGCTGCCTGGGCTGCCGACATTTGTGCACTGCCTGCCGACACGATCCGCGATCTTGCGCGGCGCATGGCGGGTAGCCGCACGATGATTTCAGTGGCATGGTCGCTGACCCGCCAAGACCATGGGGAACAACCATTCTGGGCCGGGATCACCCTTGCAGCGATGTTGGGTCAAATGGGCCTTCCGGGAACCGGTATCGGCTTTGGCTATTCAGCGATGAACAATATCGGATTGAACCGGCACCAACTTGATTTTGCATCCTTCCCGCAAGGCGAAAACCCGGTAAAAGATTTCATTCCGGTGGCCCGCGTAACTGATTTGTTGGAAAATCCAGGTGGGCAATTTGACTACGACGGACAATCCTACGCATATCCTGATATTCGTCTGGTCTGGTGGGCCGGTGGCAATCCGTTTCATCACCATCAAGACTTGAACCGGATGCGCCTTGCGTGGGCGAAGCCAGACACGATTATCGCAAATGAATGGTGCTGGAACGCGCTGGCAAAACATGCGGATATTGTGCTGCCTTGTACCACACCGCTAGAGCGTTCTGACATCGCGATGTCACCAAAAGATCCATATCTGGTTGCGATGGATCAGGCTATAAAACCCATAGGGCAAGCGCGTGATGACCACCAGATATTCCGCGGCATTGCGACTGCCATGGCCGTGCATGACGCCTTTACCGAAGGCCGTTCTGCTGAGGAATGGCAACGCTGGATTTGGGACGTATCGCGCCAGCGGGTGTCCCAGTTCGGCATCGAATTGCCCAACTGGGACAGCTTCCAAAAGGATGGGTGGCTCAAGGTGCCAACACCCGACAAGCCCGAAATTATGATGGCGGATTTCCGCAAGGATCCTGACGCCAATCCCCTCGCGACGCCCAGTGGCAAGATCGAGATATTCTCGGATACGATCTCGGGCTTTGATTATGATGACTGCCCCGGCCACCCTATCTGGTTGGAGCCTTTAGAATGGTTAGGGAGCGCGGAACCGGACCAGTTGCACATGATCTCGAACCAACCACGCAACAAACTGCACAGCCAGCTTGACCACGGCCCTGTCAGCCGCGCGGATCGCCCACGCGGAGTGGAGCCGGTCACCATGCACCCCGAAGACGCAGCCAAACGAGACCTCCACGAGGGTCAAATCGTTCGCATTCATAACAAACGCGGCGCATGCCTCGCCGAGCTTAGAACCAACGCAGACATCCGCCTCGGCGTCATCCAAATCGCAACCGGTGCTTGGTTTGACCCTGACGGAGATACTTGTCGCAACGGCAATCCCAATACGCTAACGCCAGACAAGGGAAGCTCATCACTTGCTCAGGGTCCGATCGCGCATTCGTGTTTGGTGAAGGTCAGTTCGGCTTAGAGAAGTGGCGGAAAATACATGTCGTCAATATTATTAATTGCAAGGCAGCAGGATCAAAAAACTTAGCAACAGAGCCTGAAAGCTGAGCAAGGGGCGAAAACATTTCCCTTGCGATGGCAGCCGTCAATAATTGAATAATTGAATAGTTAACATAAGATTTGTGTGGATGCCCCGGTTACTGTGAGCGATTTCAAGGTCTTGGA
>NZ_MLCB01000160.1 GCF_001890925.1 Planktotalea frisia | reverse complement strand
TCAGACAATTTCCGCGTCATAACCCATGAAAAAATTCGGGTTTTGGGGTAGCAGCGGTATAAAACCAACTGGCTTCTTAGTAAAATCAGTCCTCGCTTTATCTTAACTATGCCGAGCTGCAGAATGTACCCAAGCTTCGAAAGCATCCATGGTTGCGTTTACTTCGCGTGATCTAGGGCGGATCAAAGCGTATGGTGTCGGACCGCTAAGTGTCTTTAGGCTCACTTTGTGCAATGATCCCGACATAATCGCTTGCTCTGCGAAAATCTCAGGCAACAAAGCAATCCCTAATCCTGCTTCAGCAGCTGAGAGCACCATGTCAAAATGTTGCATCTGTGGACCCTGAAAGCGCTTTATTGGAGTAGTCCCTGTTTGTGAAAACCATTCATTCCAAAGCTCGGACCGTGTGGTCAATTGAATAAGTGGATAGGATAGTAACTCTTCACTCGATAAAGTTTGTCCGCGCGCGATAAAGCTAGGCGCAGCAACTACTATGAGCGATTCATCCAACAGGGGAAAAACGTCAGTATCGCTTCGTGCCATTACGGCCCTTTGAATTGCCGCATCAAAAGGGCTTCGATCAAAATCTACAGGATGCAACGCCGAGGCGAGATCAATCGACACATCTGGATGCATCTTAAGAAATTCTGGCAACCTTGGGATCAGCCATGTAGCCGCAAACGTCGGAAGCACCGCTAAACGGAGCACATCGCCGCCTTCACTGAAGGCCATGGCCATCTTCGCAGATCGGTCAAGGGCTTCGAGAATCTCACGCGAGTCGTGCACCATCGCACGTCCCGCGTCTGACAGCAGCAATCGTTTGCGCACGCGGTGAAAAAGCTTCACGCCCAGCCTATCTTCTAACGCGCGGATTGAACGACTAACTGCACTTTGTGTCAAGTTAAGCTCTTGGGCAGCACGGGACACTGATCCAAGGTCTCCGCAAAACACCAATGCACGAAGCTCTTGAACACTAGGCGTGTAACTAGGACGGTAAACCATAATATTCCCAAAACTCATGAAGTATGAATATTCTATTGTTATCTATTATCGGGTGAATTTGCTAGCAGACATCAAGCCAAAAGGACTTTGAAATGATGCTGAAAGCTAAAGACAACCCCGATCTTAACCGCTTCAATTATGAAGACCCCTTCCAACTAGAAGCGCAGTTGTCTGAGGAAGAGCGCATGTTGCGGGATGCGGCAAATGCTTATGCCCAAGACAAATTGCAGCCAAGGGTGATCGACGCTTTTCGCGAAGAGCACAGTGACGCAAAGATCTTTCGCGAAATGGGAGAAATGGGACTTCTTGGCGTCACTATTCCTGAAGAATATGGCGGTATCGGTGGGTCCTATGTGTCTTATGGTCTTGTCGCGCGCGAAGTGGAACGGGTTGATAGTGGATACCGCTCGATGATGTCGGTGCAAAGTTCGCTCGTGATGTATCCGATCTACGCTTATGGCTCTGAAGGACAGCGTCAAAAATATCTGCCCAAGCTGGCCAGTGGAGAGTGGATCGGCTGCTTCGGCTTAACCGAACCAGATGCGGGCAGTGATCCATCTGGGATGAAGACTACGGCGAAAAAATCGGCAAATGGCTATACAATTTCCGGATCAAAGATGTGGATTTCGAATAGCCCTATCGCCGATGTTTTTGTTGTTTGGGCAAAATCGGAGGCGCATGGCGGCAAGATCCGAGGCTTTATTTTGGACAAGGGGATGAAGGGCCTGTCCGCACCTAAGATCGGCGGCAAGCTTTCTCTGCGCGCAAGCATTACCGGTGAGATCGTTATGGAGAACGTCGAAGTCGGAGAAGATGCCCTTTTGCCGAATGTCGAAGGTCTCAAAGGGCCGTTTGGCTGTTTGAACCGCGCACGGTACGGGATCAGTTGGGGCGTGCTCGGTGCAGCTGAGTTCTGTATGGAAGCGGCTCGTCAATACGGACTGGATCGCAAGCAATTTGGAAAACCCTTGGCGCAAACTCAACTACACCAGCTCAAATTGGCCAACATGTTGACCGAGATTAGTCTTGGTTTACAGGCCAGCCTTCGAGTTGGACGCTTAATGGATGAGGCACAAGCAGCTCCCGAGATGATTTCGATCATCAAGCGTAACAACTGTGGCAAGTCATTGGATATCGCGCGTGTGTCACGGGATATGCATGGTGGTAACGGGATCTCTGACGAGTTCCAGATTATGCGTCACATGATGAACTTGGAAACCGTGAACACTTATGAGGGAACGCATGACATTCATGCACTGATTATCGGCCGTTCAATTACTGGCTTGCAGGCGTTTTTTTAGGAGCTGAAACATGTCACCGCTTGAAGGCCTGAAAGTAGTCGAACTTGCACGTATTTTGGCCGGACCCTGGATCGGGCAGACACTTGCTGATCTCGGGGCGGAAGTGACGAAAGTCGAAAGCCCCGACGGCGACGACACACGAACCTGGGGACCGCCATTCATGGAGCACAATGGCGTCACCTCAGCCGCCTATTTTTACGGCTGCAATCGAGGGAAAACAGGGCTGCGTGCTGATCTCAAAACCCCCGAAGGAATTGCCGCCGTCAAAGCCCTTGTCGCAGAGGCCGACATTTTTATCGAGAATTTCAAAGTAGGCGGATTGGCAAAATACGAATTGGATTTCGAAAGTCTCCGTGCCCTGAACCCGCGCTTGATCTACTGCTCGGTGACGGGTTTTGGGCAGAGCGGTCCACTTTCACACAGGCCCGGTTATGATTTTCTGTTGCAAGGAATGTCCGGCTTAATGTCTGTAACAGGAGAGCCCGGTAGCTCACCACAGAAGGTAGGCGTCGCAGTAACCGATATCGTGACTGGCCTTTATGGCACCATCGGAATTCTATCCGCCGTGCAGCAGCGCCATACGACCGGTAAAGGTCAACACATTGACATGTCGTTGCTAGATTGCGCGACAGCTATGATGGCCAATCAGAACATGAATTATCTTGCAACAGGTCAATCACCTACTCGCGCCGGAAACGCACATCCTAATATCTGTCCTTATGATGTTTTTGAGACCGCTGATGGACATATCATTCTAGCTGTTGGCAATGACGGACAGTTCCAGCGGTGCTGCGACGTTCTTGGCCTTTCGTGGCTTGCAAAAGATCCGCAGTTTGAATCCAATCAGCAGCGTGTCAAACACCGTAAAGAGCTAATGAAGACCCTTGCAAAGGCAGTTTTGACTTGGCCTTCAGAAGATCTCTTGGCTGAAATGTCATCGAACATGGTTCCTGCAGGACCAATCAATTCGGTTGGAGAAAATTTGACGAGCGAGCATGCTATCGCGCGCGGGCTTGTGATTGATCCCGAGGGCGTCAAAGGCGTCCGCACGCCAATTATCTTTTCCGATGCCGAGTTAAAACTTAAGCGCAGCGTCCCACGCTAGGTCGCGAAAAAAAGGTGCCCCGCCATCGGGACACCTTAGACTTTTGTTAGCGATGGCTGAAATTACTTCAGAAGAACAGCCAATGGTACGGGCTCACTGATCGTGAAGCTGCCAGTAACCGCTGGCTTGCCATTCGTGATCTCAATGATCTGCATCTCAGCTGTGTTTTGGTGGTGAATTTCACTAGAAAAGCTGCGTGGACCAAAGGCCGTCGGCTCATTGCTCATCTTTTCAAGCTCAGCAGTCACCGCAGAGGCTTCAACTGTGCCGGCACGCTCTACCGCTTTTGCCCAAAGGTCGATCAACAGGTAACCGGGGTAAGCGTAGGTGCTGGATGGACCTGCGCCCGTTGCCGCTTCAAATGCATCTCGGAATTCGTTAACCGCAGGGCGCGTGTCATCGCCATAGATCGAGCCTTGAACCGGAACGATGAAGTTCGACAAATCGGGGGCTGCATCGAGCCAGTAAGACCCATCAACCGCAGAGCCGTTCAGGATTGTGGAATTGATACCCGCCGCTCGGATCTGACGCACAGCAGAAGCTGCGCCTGGGATGTAGGAACACAACATGATCACATCAGGCTCTTTGTCGAGACTTTTGATCCGAGTGATTTGGCTGGCAATAGAAGCATCACCATTGAGGAACGTATCACGACCAACAATTTCGCCGCCCGCTTTCGGGAACATCCAGTCGTAACCTGTGCAGATGCCTTTGTTGTATTCGATTGTCGTATCAAGCAGCACGTAGCCTGTCATGGCCTCGCGCTCTTTTACAGCCCACTCAGCCATCGTCGCGCCTTGGACAGCAGCAAGAATAGAGGCTGAGAAACTATTTGGGCCAACGCCTTGAATGCCAGCCTTAATATCTTCCGCGCAAAGGAAGAATGAATTCAATCCTGCACTTTCAGCCGCCAATGCAGCAGGTGCGCCAAAGTCATAATCGCAAGACACAATCAACATGTCCGCACCATCGTCAACCATCTGAAGACCAGCGCTTGCAGATTGCGCTTGGTCACTCTTGGTATCTGCCTCGATCCACTTGAGCTGTTTGCCCATCAGGCCACCAGCAGCATTGATCTCATCAATGCGAATGCGCGCAGCGGCAACGGCTGGTGCGTCATAAGCTTCGACCCAACCTGATTTCGCAATTGCAAAACCAATTGTAATGTCATCGGCAAACACAGGCGTCGCAAGTCCCATCAGAAGCGTTGCTGTGATAAAGTGTTTCATTGTGGTCTCCTTGTTGTGCAGTTTTTTGGTATTGAAGTCAGCGTTTCCCCAGTCGGAGACGCAGTTCGCGCCCGCCGGTTAGTCCAGCAGGTCGCAGAATGAGAACAAGGATCATGATGATCCCGATGATGATTTCCTGAGCACCTGTTGGCAGGGCAAATGTCGTTTCACCGAACGCGACACCACGTTCTGCGCGCACGAGCGCTTCAATGATAATAGACAGGACCAGCACACCTGTAACAGCGCCAGTTAGGCTACCAATGCCGCCGACAACCAACATTGCGAGAGTGATGAATGTTACGCCTAGATAGAACGAGTTGGGGTTTAGAACGCCGAGCGAATGTCCAAACAATGCGCCTGCGACACCTGTGAAAAAGGCGGAGACCACGAGGGCGATAAGGCGGTGGCGATACATGTTTATGCCACTCGCATCGGCAGCAACTTCATCTTCGCGCGTAGCGCGCAAGGCGAGACCTGAACTTGAGTTTGCGTAACATGCAGCGGCGAGAACCGTTGCTGATGCCCACGCCAAAGTGACCCATTGATCCGCATAGCGCGTAAGCCCGACGACAGACGACGTCGCCCCTGTCACGCCTTCCCAACTTGAATAGATGGTGTAAACAATCGCGAGGAACGCAAACGTCGCTATGGACGCAGCGATACCGGTTAATCGCAAAATTGCGGCTCCCGAGATGAGCGCAACAATTGCTGCCAATAGTCCAGACACGACCGCAGCTGGAAACACATGCCATTCTGCATTGGCCAAGAACGGCCAAAGGTCGGGCAGGAAAAGCCCTTTCATCTGAGGGCGCAGTGTCAACCAAGCAGAGCAATAAGCTCCGATGGCCATGTAGGCGGCATGACCGAAGCTAACCACACCGGAGTTACCCACGAATATCCACAATCCAACAACAAAGGTCACACGGATCAAGGTTTGCGCCGCCATGCGGGCTAAAGATTTATCTCCAAACAGCGTGACCAAGAAAGTGAAAACGATCAATATTGCGATCAACAGAATGGGTGTAGACCAAGCGCTGAGGCGTTTTTGTTTGTGTGTTTGTGCCATGTTCTTACACCCTCGGCTTGGACGAACGCGGCGCGAACAGTCCATCGGGTTTCAGCAACAAAACGGCGATCACAAGCGTATAGAGGAACGCATCCCTAAAGGGGCGCGCTTCAAGCGGAAGAAACCCTTGCAAAATGACCGAAGCCGCCCCGATTAAGAAGCCTGCGGCAACTGCCCCCGGCAAGCTACCCAAGCCCCCAATCACTGTGGCGATGAAGGCAACCAACATGATTTGCCCGCCCATGCGCACATCCGCGACACCCGTCTGCGTGACCATGATCAGCGCGACAGCCGCTGCCAAAGCACCCGACAACGCAAAGGCCCCTGTAATCACAACGTTCGCGCGAACACCGAGCAATCTAGCCATCGTGAAATTCTCTGCGGCAGCACGCATTTCCAACCCGATCCGTGTGCGTTTTAAGAGCAGAGCCAACGCAACAACGACGATCAAGGTCGTCACAATGACGATAATTTGTAAAAGCGGGATCGATGCACCAACGATACTGACAGGTTTGTTCAACTCGGGCCAAAGGCTAACAGCTTTAGGGCGGCTGCTGTAGACAAGCAACAACGTGTTCTGGATCACAAACCCAAGCGCAAAGGAGGAGATCATCATCGCAACAGGGGTCGAATTACGCATGTGCCGGAACACGAAAAATTCCGACGCAACGGCAACCAAGGCACCTATCGATAGCAACATAGGAATGAGCAAAATCGCGGGCGCTTTACCTATGAACATCACTGCAACAGCGTCTGTTGAAGGGACAATCAGCGCGAATACGCAAAAGGCGATATATTCGCCATGGGCGAAATTCACGAGATTCATAACCCCGAAAATCAACGCGATCCCTAGCGCAGCCATGGCGTAGATTCCGCCTAAGCTCATAGCATCAAAGAAAAGCTGTGGAATAGCGTTCATGCTGTTTCCTTTGAATTATCTTGCCCGAAATAGGCTTCGTTCAGCAGATCACTTTCCGCGAATTTTGCAGCATCACCGTCACCAACGACTTTGCCACCGCGTAGAAGAACCATCCGCCCCCCTACGCGGGCGGCGCGCGCTGAGCTCTGTTCGACGATGATAAGTGTCAGGCCGCGATCTTTTTGCAGATTCACAAGCGTTTCGTAGACTTGATCGACGATGTTCGGGGCTAGCCCAAGCGAAGGTTCATCCACCAGCATCAGCTTGGGATTGGTTAATAGACCGCGCCCAATGGCGAGCATTTGTTGCTGCCCACCAGATAGTGCGCCCGCGTTGGAGTGACGTCTTTCGCCAAGGATCGGGAAGCTCTGGTACACCTCCGCAATATCCGTCTCAATTGCGGATTTATCGCGACGAATGCCTGTGCCGACGCGTAAGTTCTCTTCAACTGACAGAGTTCCGAAAATCTCACGGCCTTCTGGCACCATCGTTAGGCCCAAACGCGCAATCGCCTCAGGTGAGCGCCCATTTAGCACATCCCCATCCACTTCGATGCGGCCATGCGACGTTGGCGCGGCACCGCAAATTGCTTTTAACAGCGAGGATTTTCCAGCGCCATTGGGGCCGGAGATGAACAGTCGCTCTCCCTCTTCCACTGTGAAGGAAACATCCGACAGTGCCGGCACTTTGCCGTAACGCACCGCGACATCGAAAACGCCTAACTTAGACATCACGTACCCTCCGTATGTTCAGCGCCGAGGTAGGCTTCTCGCACGGCTTGGCTGCCAAGGATCGCGTCTTTGTCGCCCTCTTCGATCGTCTTACCTGCGTCCAAAACGTAAACATGGTTCGATAAAGACAGCACCAAACCAACGTTGTGCTCGATCAAAAGGACGCCACATTGCAATTCATCCGCAATCCGTCTGATGATCGAGGCCAAATCATTCGCTTCGGCTTCAGACATGCCAGCGGCAGGTTCGTCCAACAAAAGGAAATCAGGCGAAAACATCAGCGCACGGGCAATGCCAACGCGGCGTTCGTCCGTGTAGGGGAGACCCGCCGCTGGCAATTCAGCCAAGTGCGCCGCACCCATCCAAGTCAGCAAACGCATCGCCTCTTCCTCAGAGGCGCGACGTGAATGGCTAAGACCGACGCCCGTCACCGCCAAATTGTCAAGAACATCCAGACCAGTGAACAAGCGCCCTGCTTGAAATGTTCGCGCCAAGCCACGGCGACGAATATTATGTGGTGCCTTGGCATTGATGTTTTGACCATCAAGAATAACCGTTCCAGAGCTCGGATCCTGAAAGCCGGTAATCACGTTCACACAGGTCGTCTTTCCAGCGCCATTAGGGCCGATAAGTCCAACGACTTCGCCTTTTTTCAGCGATATCGAGATGTCATCAAGCGCCTTGAAACCGCCGAATGCAACGCTGATTGAACTTAGTTCTAGTGACAAAACGCACCCCTAATTCTATCAAGCCGAGCCTGAGTGGCTCGGCCTATTCCCAAAAGTCCGAGGCGCTAGGACCAATGCGCGACACTGCGCCGCTCAAAGCTTTCGCGGAACTGCGCAATTGTCTTGGGAAGCGGATCGCCCGTTTCCCAATCCAAAATCACAGCGTAACGGCGCACAGCATCCATCGAGTTGATCTCCCCTTTGCGATACATTTCTGCGATTTCTTCTGGATCAGAACGAGCCCAAGCGACGCGGTTAGCCCGGATGTGCGCGCGCATCTTATCGGTTGCGGCCTCATCAACTTCGTATTCGCAAAGATCTGCATCAATCTCTTTTATGACGACGCCGTAGTCCAGCGCTGCTCGTTCTATTGAGACGTATTCGTCAACAACATCCGTCAGCACAGCCTCGGTTGTGCGTTCCATCGGATCACCAAAACCACCGCCGCCTGCTGTAGGACGCGCGAATTCATCGCCCGAAAACATCGGGAAATCCGAGAAGACCGAGCCAAGCCACTCAGACGTATCTGAGCCTGCGCGCTTAATCGTCAATCCATGAGGCATTGACGGCAAACCACCATCGACACCCCACACAACTGCACGCTCACGATCACAAACATAGGACATGACAGATTTTTCGCTTTCGAGCAGTAGCGAGGTTTTTTGCACACCAGCGCCACCGCGCCACTTACCAGGACCCGCACTGTCTTGTTTGATCTGGAACTCTAGCGTGCGGGTGGGATTGACCCGCTCGTTGCCCTCATTGGGTTGGGACATAAGACCTGTGCCGAAACAGGCGGTGGTTACATCGCTCCCATCCTTGCCACGACGACCGCCCCAACCACCGGGGAGCCATTCGTAAAACATGAAGGTCGAATCCTCTTCGCGACGCTTATCCGTGCCGCCCGCCAAAAGGTACTCAAGGTTGAAAGCACAGGCGATAGCACGTTCTGGGATAATCTCTGACCACATTTCGAAGACCGAGTTCATGATCTTTTCGAAAGGCATCAAAAAGCCTGTGACCGCTACAGGCCATTGTGCGCTCACCACTGAATTCGCAGGTGCCTCAACCGAGATCATCCGGTAGAAACCACTGTTTAAAGGCAGGTCTGGGAAGAAGGTCTTCATCCCTGCAACCACCGCCGAGAAAGTCGCGCCTGGAGCGGAATTGTACATAGAACCAATTGTCGGATGACTACCCTCAAAATCGTAATGAATTTGATCGCCTTTGATCGTCATTTTGATGTGAATTGGGATCATTCCTTCGCCACCAGACGGATCACGGTCGATGTAGTCGACAGACTCCCAAGTGCCATCTGGGAGTGCTGCGATACGCTGACGAACAGCGCGCTCTACGTAATCTTGCACCTCATTCATGCCTTGCTGAACCTGCTCACGGCCATACTTGCGTACGAGGCGGAGAATTTCACGCTCAGATACTTGAGTAGCTTGGGCTTGCGAATGAATGTCACCGATGATCGAAGCAGGATCGCGCGTGTTGTTCGCAATCAAGTTCGCAACGTCCGAACAAAAGTCTCCAGCGCGGAACAAACGCACGGGCGTGATGCGCACCGCTTCACGGAACATATCCTTCGCGGTCACATCAAACGAGCCGGGAACAGAGCCGCCCAAATCTGACCAATGACCGTTGGATTGCGAAAATCCAATTAGCACGTCTTCATCAAAGATTGGGCGTACCAAACGGACATCGCTAAAGTGCGTGCCACCCGCGTATGGGTCGTTGATCGCGTAAACGTCACCGGGCATCATATCGCCCTTAAAGACACGAATAACGTCCTTGCAGGTGAAGTGCAGTGTGCCAACATGAACCGCGATGTCATCATTACCTTGAGCAACCGAATTGCCTTCGGCGTCATGCAACGCGTTAGAGAAGTCGCGGTTGTAGATCACGAACGAATAACAAGTGCGCAGCATTTGCTCCGCCATTTGGTCCACGGAAGTAATGAATGAGTTCTTTAGAACTTCGAACGTAACGGGATCTAGGGCTTTTGAATCACTCATGATTTTACTCCTGAACTCGAATGAGAATGTTCATATATTTGTCGACTTCAGCAGTCGTTTTTGGCGGAATAACTGTGGTAGAGTCGAATTGCTCAACAATCGCAGGCCCGTCGAAGGTTGCGCCCGCGGTAAGGTTGTCGCGCTCAAATACCATCGCTGTATGTGCCTTGCCCTCGAACCAAACGTCGCGCGTGTTGTCGGTTGTGGGCGTGTTCTTACTCACTTGATGGGTTTGCAATTCCGCTTTTGGAACCATTCCTGTCGCGGTCAAAGCAACTCGGAAAATCGAAACAGGTGCGTCGTCACGGCGATAGTTGAACTCACGCTCGTGCTCCTTGTGGAACCCGTCAATCAATGCATCAATATCAGTGACATTGGACGGTGCTGGCACCGCAAGCGAACGCCACTGGCCTTGATACATCATCTCAACGTTACGCTGGATAACGATGTCTTTCTTGGCCACGCCTTCGTGGGTTAAACGTTCAGCGGCCAAGGCTTCAAGACGCGCAAATGCAGCTTCGATATCAGCAGGTTTCGTTTCCGCTGCAGCGGCCATGAAACTCTCAGAGAAGTCATGCTGGATATCGACGAGCAAACATCCAAGCGCTGACGTCACGCCTGGGTTTGGCGGGATAATCACCGTTGGGATCGACAGTTCTTTCGCAATCGCAGCGCCGTGCAAAGCGCCTGCACCACCAAAGGCCACCAGCGCAAAATCGCGTGGATCATAGCCGCGAGAGATCGAAAGAAGTCTAACAGCATTGGCCATGTTCGCATTTGCAACCGCGACGATGGCTTCAGCTGCTTCGTGCAATTCCATTCCAAATGGCTCGGCGACAGACTCTTTTACTGATGCTTCAGCAAGTTTTGGATCAAGCGTAATCTTGCCACCCGCAAGTGACGTTCCAAGGCGACCTAGGACGACATTCGCATCGGTATTCGTCGCGACTTCGTTGCCGTTTTGGTAGCATGCAGGACCGGGAAACGCGCCCGCAGATTGGGGACCATTGCGAAGTGAGCCGCCCTCATCCTGCCATGCCAGCGACCCACCACCAGCGCCAATCGTCAAAACCTCAATAGAAGGGAAACGGATCGGATAGCCGTATTCGATATACCAATCTTTGGTGACGCGAGACTTGCCTTCATACACCAAAGAGACGTCCGTGCTCGTGCCGCCCATGTCAAAGCCAATGGAATTGTCAAAGCCACACAGGTTGCCAATAAAGCGGCTCGCGATTGCACCCGCTGCTATGCCAGAACCAGCCAAACGTGCTGCGAAATCCTTTACACTTGCAGGGGTCATAACGCCGCCGCCCGTGTGCAGGAGCAGTAAATCACGCTCGTATCCGCCGTCAGCTAATTTGCCCTCAAGGCGTTCAACATAATCAACGACGGAAGGCGACACGACCGCATTCGCCATCGTCGTAGAGAAACGCTCGTGTTCAAAAATTTCAGGAAGAACTTGCGACGAGATAGACACTGGAATGTCAGGCATCACACTGAGAAGGATCTCTCGCATCCGCGCTTCATTCGCCCCGTTTGTGTAGGAGTTCATGAAACAAACCGCAACAGAAGCCACTTCGCGCTTCTTCAAGACATGCGCGATGCGCAGTGCCTCTACTTCATCGAGCGCTTCAAGAACGGTTCCATTCGCATCGACACATTCCTTAACAACAAGGCGATCACGGCGTGGAATGTAGGGCTTAGCGACATCTTTGTACGTGTCCCAAAGATCCTCTTTGTTGGCACGCCGGATCTCGACAACGTCGCGAAATCCTTCGGTACAAATCATCGCTGAACGCGCCAAATTTCGGGTGATCAAAGCATTCGTGGCAACGGTCGTACCATGAGAAAACATCGACACTTTGCTTAGATCGATGCCGCCCTGCTCAATACCATTTAGAATAGCAACCATCGGGTCATCAGGCGTTGATGAAGTCTTCTCAATCCGGATCGACCCATCAGTTTCGTCCATGATACAAACGTCGGTAAACGTTCCGCCGACGTCCACAGCTACTCTGATATTCTTCATTTCTTCATCCTTCTTAAGACAATAAGGCATCACGATGGTGCCAGCGAAATGCTGACCCAATTCTAATCATTCGTTTAAGTTAGTGAATTGTCAGGACGGCCCTGCTTGCTGGCTTCTTTGTGCCGCCTTGCGTGTTTCGGTAGGCGTGCAGCCGAATTGTGCACGGTATGCTTTGTTGAACTGTGATTGATCCGAGAACCCCCAGCGATGGGCGATTTCAGCAATTGTCGTTATGCCTTGGACCTTCAAATCCTCTTGGGCACGTACCAATCGCTTTTCACGAATAAACCCGGAAATCGATTTGTCCGCGTCGAGAAAGAGTTGCTGAAGATAACGCAGGGAAACGTTGCAGGCCTCTGCAACAAGACCAGAAGACAGGTCTTCGTTGTTAAGATTGTTTCGAATGAATTGCTCCGCGCGATGTAGATGTGCCGCGCGGATTGAAGACATGTTGCTGTCCAAAACACGGTCATCGCTGCGGATCGATAAGCAAAGCAAATCTAAGATGTGCATCCCCGCCGCTGTCCGTGCGGCTTCATCCAACAAGTCAACGTGAGCAGCAGTGGCCTTCACCACATCGAGGAAGTAATTTGCAACGCCTTGCGTACCATCAAAGCTAAGGGCACCAAGGCGATCGGTTGGACCGATCCGTGCACGTACACTTTCGGAGGACACTTTGAGAACCAACAACTCATTGGTTTGTTCATGCCAAAACTCATAAGGTATGTCGCCACGTTCAACCAAGAACTCTCCTGGCGCACAAGTCGCTTGCCGATTGTTCTGACTAAAGCCGACGTTTTCCAGCCTAGGGATCGTAATTAGCAGGCTGCTTTCGACTTCTTCTAGAAAATGGCGTTTGTTGCGTTTGTACAAAATTCCATCGCAGCGCATCTGCGAAAGCCCGACGATGCCCAAACTCCAAGTATCAAGGTCTCCAGAGAACGACTGATCTTCGACCATCTGGGTTTCCAGTGGAAAGAATGTGTCAGACACCGCTGCCTGCCATTGAGTGGCAGTTAACCGTTTGTTCGCCGAACTATCCTTAAGTGTCATGTCTGATTCCCCACACACAGAGATCCCGTGTTGTATGAACCTAGCATTTTTCATGTGCATCACTTTGGTAAAAAACGCACAAACTTTTGTTCATGCATCAGAGCCGTCCTATAGAACCATCAGTTTTGCTGCATCGCCGAGGCCAATCTTCGTTAAAACCAAAGCTAATACAGAGCCTTAGAGTCTCCCCAAGCTTTTCCTGAATAATAGCGGCAAGCCCAAATAAACAAACGGTTTTTCAGAACGTTCTGTTGGATCAAGCGCTGAGAAAGCGTGGTTGGCAGAGCCATTTCACCAAAATAAAGAGCCGTCGTGTTTCAAATTCGCGCTTCATTTGTGCGCTTCAGCAGCACTCTAAAATTCCTTGCCAAGTTCGATGCAAGAGCGATAGCAACGTCTCAATAACGATCAAAATCTGATCAAATTCGCTCCAACTTGCTAGAAATGGTGTGCCCAATGAACATGAGACCAAACTCCGACGAAGCCCGTGATGTTGCGTATCATTTTCATGGCTACACAAACGCGCAAGCCCATGAAGAGGTTGGTCCGCTGATCATTGATCGCGGCGAAGGTATTCATGTTTTTGACAACAACGGAAAGCGTTACATTGAGGGCATGTCGGGGCTTTGGAGCGTCGCTGTCGGCTTCAACGAAAAACGCCTTATCGACGTCGCGCATCAACAGATGCAAAGACTACCATTCTATCACAATTTCTCGCACCGCTCGCATGGACCAGCGATTGATTTGGCTGAAAAACTGATCGAAATCGCGCCAGCTCCTATGAGCAAGGTTTTTTATACAAATTCAGGTTCAGAGGCGAATGATACGATCGTTAAGATGATTTGGTATCGTTCTAACGCTCTGGGAAAGCCTGAGAAAAAGAAAATTATTTCGCGTATGCGCGGTTATCACGGTGTGACAATTGCGTCGGCTTCTATGACCGGCCTGCCCAACAATCACCGCTCCTTTGATTTGCCCATCAATGGCGTGTTGCACACGACGTGCCCGCACTATTGGCGCGAAGGTCAAGCCGGCGAAACCGAAGAGGCTTTTGCCACGCGTTGTGCTCAAGATCTCGACGAGATGATCCAATCCGAAGGCCCTGACACAGTTGCTGCCTTCATTGCAGAACCTGTGATGGGTGCTGGCGGCGTTGTCGTTCCACCCGCGACTTACTGGGAGAAAATCCAAGCAGTTTTGGCGAAATACGACATCCTGTTGATTGCGGATGAAGTGATTTGCGGTTTTGGTCGCACGGGCAACATGTTCGGCTCGACCACTTATCAGATTAAGCCCGACATCTTGACCATGTCTAAGCAGATCACATCGTCCTATTTCCCTTTCTCCGCATTCATGATGAACGATCGTGCCTACGATCCTATTGCTGAGGAAAGTGGTCGCATCGGCGTTTTGGGACATGGCTATACGGCTGGCGGGCACCCTGTTGGCGCAGCTGTCGCGCTTGAGAATATCAAGATCATCGAAGAGCGTGGTCTTGTTGCAAATGCGGCTGAACGTGGCGCAGAGTTGCAAGCCGCGCTCGCTGATCTCGCCAGCTACAAACTTGTTGGTGAAGCACGTGGCGTTGGCCTTATCGCTGCACTAGAATTGGTTGCTCCTGAAGGCCGTGAGGACGAATTTAGTGCTGGCAAGTTGGGTGCACGAATGAATGCAATCATGCTAGAGAACGGCCTCATATCACGTAACATGCTGGATGCGATGGCCTTCTGCCCTCCTTTGACTGTAAGTGGGGGCGAATTGAATGAGATCATAAACATCACGCGTCAGAGTTTAAAAGAGCTGGAAGTTGAGATTGCTAACTAGCAGAATTCTCAAACCAAGACGTTTTTGATCCGAAACGTTCTTCTAATGCTGATCTGGCATTCGGGACAATGGACCTATCGTTGTCATCTAATCCATCGCAACATTCTTGAGGTCATTTTCTATAAGAATGTCAGCTTTTGCAAAGCTACCGCGAAAGTCGCGCACCCGCAGCGAATGTCGGCTTCCCGCCGATTCTGTGGAAAAACACCGTGTTGCTGGCGCAGAAAGTGGTGTCTTGAAGAGGGCGCGAGCGCCTTTCCTATAAGGCTTTGCGCGTTTGCTGCGGTGCAGGAAAGATCTTGGCTAGTTTGCGGAGGTTTTGGGCAGTTGCGGCGAGGAGGAATTCGTCATTTGCGCCGCATGGGCCACGTAATCGGAGCCGCCCCAGCCCGAGAATGCGTTTGAGGTGGGCAAAGAGCATTTCCACCTTCTTTCTGAGCCGCATCGAGATGACATATTGTTTGGTTTTGGCAATGTCGCGGGCAACTTGACGGGCGTCTTCATGTTCTTCGCGGGTGATGGAGCGGAAGTCGGCATTTGGGCAGCATTTTGCTTTTGATGGGCAGGCTTGGCACATCAGTTTCAAGGCGCGGTATTTGGCGACGCCTTTGCCGTCTGGGCCTCTGTTGGGGTCAGAATAGTTGCGGCGGAACTGCTTGAGTGATTGGCCTTCTAGACAAACATATTGGTCGTTTTCTGGGCCCCATTCGAAGTCTGCGCGGCTCCAGGTCCCGTCCGTGCGGCCCGCTTTATCAATGACCGGGATGTGCGGGGCGATCTTGCGGTCCACTAGCCAACCCAGCATTGGGCCCGAGCCGTAAGCAGTATCCGCGATGATCCGCTCGGGGTGCAGATCAAATATGTCTTTGACCCTGTCCAGCATCTTGCGGACGGACCCTACCTCTGCCTGTCGGATTGACCGCGTCGCCTCCACGTCGACGATCACGCTGTGATCAGTGTCGATCAAGTAATTGGTGGAATAGGCAAAGAATGCAGGCCCTTTTCGGGCTGCAGTCCACTGGCTGGCAGGATCGGAGTGGGACGTGAACTTGGGCTCGACCTCAGATGCTGCGCCGAAAGCTGCATCGTCCAGAACATCGAGATACTCACGCACGGCGCGCGGAGCATCCTGTGGCGTAATTGCTGATGTGTCCCAATCTTCCTTCGGCGTTGAGTTTTGTTTGTTCGCGTCAGCTTCGATCAAACTGGCATCTGCCGCAAAGCGCTGGCCGCTCACCAGACCGTCCGCAATGCAGCGCGCCACAGTCGTCTCGAATAAATGGCGCAACAAATCGCTTTCGCGGAAACGACCATGCCGGTTCTTGGAAAAGGTCGAATGGTTCGGCACTGGATCCGCAAGATCAAGGCGGCAAAACCAGCGGTAGGCAAGGTTGAGATGAACCTCTTCGCAAAGCCTGCGTTCCGACCTGATGCCAAGACAATAGCCAACCAACAGCATGCGGATCAGCAGCTCTGGATCGATAGATGGACGGCCAGTGTGGCTGTAAAACTCTGCAAGATGCGGACGGATACTGCTCAGATCCACAAACCGATCAATCGAACGTAGCAGGTGTTCTTGAGGCACATGATCTTCAATCGAGAACTCATAAAACAACGCGCTTTGCGCCTCTTGCTTCGGTCCTAACATCATCAATCCCCCCGCATTCACAGGCAAATTGAATCAGTGGTGGGCCTCCAAATCAAGAAGAGTTTTTCAACAGAATTAGCCCAAAATGTAGCCCTTAGCTACTCTCTAGTTTCGGTGTGACCGTCAAATTCATCCCTGCTCAGCTCATACCTTTTCCCCGTGAGCATGTCCTTCTTGAGACGCGGCGTAAGATGACTGTAATGTCGCTCAATCATGCCAATGCTTGTGCCCATCTGCACAGCCAGCGCATGTATATCCATACCGTCGTTGAGCAGGGCAAAGGTCGCATAAGTGTGACGCAGACTATACAGCGTTCTATTCTGCCCTGTACGAGGGCAAGTAATTAGCCCTGTGTCTGTGAGGAACTTGCGGAAGGTCTGGTGGATGTTCTTAGACACGGTCCCGTCGGGCAATCTGAACACTGGCAAATCGACACGTTGCTTGAGCAAGTCTTCAAACGGGATGTGCTTGATGTCGTCACTGCTGCACCGCCGCGAAATTTCTGCTGCATCGCATAAGCGATTGTGGTCATTCGAATAGTCTGCAGCACATCTTAAGCCGCGAATTCACAGTGCCGGGGACAAACCGGGCATTCGCGGCGGCTGCGCCAATGATTGCTTTGCGTCCTTCGCGATCGCTGTATAAAGACCTCTTGGATGAAACGAGTAAGTTCGTTGCACTTGCGAGATGGTCGTCAGCAACAAGAACTGAGTTGATGAAGAGGTATTAAGCCAATCAACTGATTTGGGACAAAAGTTGCATCAGTAACGCGCCGTCCTTGGTATCAAATTGTTCCGCCAATGCACGGTCTTCTTCTTCGACGTCCTGTCGGACTTGAAGCATCCGTCTGCGTCCCAAGTTTGTCAAAAGCAGGTTGATCTGGCGTTGATCGGCAGTTGCGATCTGGCGATGGACCAATCCATTAGACACCATTCTGTCTACGAGCTTACTCAACGCGGGCGGATTGAGCAGCGCCTGCTTTGCTAGCTCTCCCATGGAAAGCTTAGTACCTGCGTCAAGGCATTCCATGATCCGCCATGCCTCAATTTGAATGCCTTGCTTTTTCAGGCGAACAGTCAGCAATTGAGTAACCGCCCTATGCGCCGCAGCCAATGCATACGAAAGGTGATTGCCAAGAGGGTTAAGCTCGGTCGTCATTGTCAGCCTCGGTAAATCGTTCAAAGTGAATTTAGTTGACTTGGAAAGCAAATTCAATTGCAATGTGCCAATTCGCCGTGCAAACTTAAGAAGGATGTGGCCCTGGGACGCCTAACAGCAGAGCTGGCTCTTCCAATCGAACTCGCGGATCTGCGCGAGAGCGGCCATCTGCACGAGTCGGGCAGTTTCAATGTAGCGCTTCTTATTCCGATGTGTGGGCCAGCTGGCATTTGGGCACCGTCTTGCATTTCGAGTGCCCAAGTCGCAGCGGCAGAATTGAACCGCACCAATGGAATTCAAGGTCGCCGTGTTCAGTTGATCATGATTGATGCAGCGATCGAGGCCGGTGAGCCAATCGAAGAAATCATTAATGAACTGATCGAGCTCGGGGCAATTGATGCGATTGTGGGAATGCACCTGAGCGCTGTGCGCCAAAGGTTGTCCAAAGTGGTGCGTCAACGCATTCCCTACATCTACACGCCGCTGTATGAGGGCGGAGAAACGACGCCGGGCTTATTTGCCATTGGTGAAACTCCTCAAGAACAACTCGGCCCTGCGATGGCGATGCTTCAGCAGGCATTCCGGCCACGCAAATGGGCGCTGATTGGGAACGACTATGTCTGGCCGCGCAGCTCGCACAGTTTTGCTAAAACCTGCCTGAAGCAGATGAATGTGGATTTGGCGATGGAGTGCTATGTGCCATTTGGGCTGCCCAGCATGACTGGTTTGGTCGATAGATTGGAAGCTTCGGGCGCGGACGCAGTGCTTGTGTCACTGGTTGGGCAAGACGCTGTCAATTTCAACCGCGTGTTCGGTCGGCGTGGCCTACATAAATCGATTCTTCGTTTGTCCTGCGCTTTGGAGGAAAATGGTTTGATGGCCTGTGGAGAGGGTAATCTGGAGCGGCTGTTTTCTGTCTCCTCTTACTTTGGCTCCATTTCCACCGACGCGAATGCATGCTTCAAGGAACGGTATTATGCGATGCATGGGGAAATCGGGCCCGCGTTGAATGCGCTTGGACAATCAACTTATGAAGGCTTGCATTACTTGTCAGTGCTCTTGCGCGACTTTGGCGACATTTGGCGAGGACGTTCCACGCAGGACGGTCTGCCTGTGATTCACGAAAGTGGTCGCAGTTTTGAGCGAAATGGCAAAAAAGAGCGCCCGTCCATCTACTTAGCACGTGCCGATGGCGTACAATTTTGTGACTTTAAGTTACTGTAATACATTAATAACATGGGAAATATTTTCCTATTCAAATAAAATGCTTGAAATGGAAAGTAAAATCTCACACCGTAGCATCAACTGATTTGATGCGTTGGTCTTCGTGCCAGACGCGGTGGGGGAACTTATTTTGTACTGGCTCTTAGCTCTCGTCATTTTGGCAATCGTTCTGCTGATGGGTATATGGTTTCTTCAGCGGTTTTACGCAAAAGCATCTTTGGAAAGTGCGCTCGTGCGCACCGGAATGGGTGGTCGGCGCGTGATAACAGATGGCGGCTGCGTGGTGCTTCCGATTGTGCATCAATCACAACGCGTGTCGATGCAGACCAATACCGTAACGGTGTCGCGCTCAGGGCGCGAGGCGGTGCTCACATCCGATCCCTTGCGCGCTGACATCACAATGAAATTCGAGCTCCGCGTCGCATCAGATACAGACAATATCGCGACGGCTGCGCAGGCGTTTGGCAATCGAATTGCTCGGGGAGGCGAGGTATTTGAGGATGCGCTCGCAGGTCCTTTGGCCAACGCGATCCAGACGGCTGCTGCATCGCGCGATTTGAACAATATCCACCTAGAGCGTGCTGAATTTACCCAAGAGGTTGCGCGCGTTGCGTCTGAGCACGCTGGACGCCTTGGGCTAGAGCTGGTGACAGCCGCGCTTGTCTCAATTGACCAAAGTGATTTTTCAGGGCGGGATGAAAACAACGCCTTCAATGCACGTGGTATGCGGCGTTTGGCGGAGATGGTCGCAGAAGAACGCGAGGCCCGTATACAGGTCGAAACGTCGACAGAAGTTGCCGTGCGCGAGCATCGTTTGGCCCAGCATCAACGCCAGATGGAGTTGCTACGGGCAGAGCGTGAAACAGAGATTGCTCAGCAAGAACACCTGACCAAACTGGAAGCCGAAGCGGAAAGTCGAGCGTTGCAAGCGCACTCAGAAGCGCGGCATGCTTCCGAGACCAGTCGCATCCAGCAGGAGCAAGAAACCGAAGCTGCGAAGGTCACCAGCGACGAGGCACTACGCAAGGTTGAGATGCGTGCTCTGCTAGAACTGGAAGAGGCGAGAATAGCCAACGGTATCAAGCTGTCGCAGTCGCGAACCAAAGAGGCAAAAGCACAAGCCGAAGAGGAAGAAGCCCGTGCGCAGGTGATTCTGGCTGCCGAAAACGTTCAGGCGCAAAAGGAACGCGCGGTCACGATGCGCGAAAAGGAAATCGAAAAGCTCAAGCAAGATCGCGATATTGAGCTTGAAGACGCGCGTGTCAAAAGCGACGTCAACACGCTGCTTGCCAAAGCACAGGCTGATGCATCGGCCCGCACCGCCAGCGCACATGCTGAGCAATCCGCAATGGAGGCCGAAGCGGCAGGCAGAGTTGCCCTTAATTCGGCTGAGAACACGCTTAGCGATGCGGTGATCCGCATGCGCCTTGAAGAACGCAAACTCGATAAAATGCCTGAGATCATGACCCAGATGATGAAGCCTGTGGAAAAAATTGACTCAATCCGTATCAACCAGATCAGCGGACCCGGCGGCGGCGCTGGATCTCCAGGCGGCGACGGGGTCGACAGCGCCTTTGGGGCAGCGATGGACCAAATACTTGGAATGGCAGTGCGCCTGCCTGCGATGAAGCAAATGGGCGAAGAGATTGGCATGGATTTTGACGTACCTACTGCAGGGCGCACCGCAGATTATGCCAACCGTATTAAGGCAAAAGACGAACCAAAACCCAACCCTAAAGCCGAAAAATCCAAAGAGTGATCATAAGTCACCTCTTACCTTAAACCAATCAACGGAGGACTTTTAATGTCTATGAATAGGCGAGAATTACTTGGCGGCGCAGCAGCGCTTAGCACCGCGGCAATGTTGCCCCAGGCAGCGATGGCGGCGGATACAATCCAATTGGGATCAATCCTAGATACATCCGGCATCTTTGATGCCTATGGCAAGCCAATGGATCAAGCGATGCGCTTGGCTGTGAAAGAGATAAACGATGCGGGCGGCTTGCTCGGAAAACAGGTCGAAGTTGCCGCCTATGATACCCAATCTGACATGGCGCTTTATTCGCAATATGCGCAACAATTGACCCGTCAGGACAAAGTTGACGTCGTACATGGCGGCATTCTGTCTGCCTCGCGTGAAGCGATACGCCAGACCATGCGCAAGACCAAGACCTTGTACTTCTACAACGTGCAATACGAAGGCGGCGTCTGCGATCGCAATATTTTTGTAACGGGTGTGACCCCTGCCCAGCAGGTCGAAGTGTTGGTGCCTTATGCGATGAAGAAATCCGGACCCAAGGTGCATATCCTTGCGGCTGATTACAACTACGGCCAAATCACGGCACGCTGGATTCAGAAGTTTGTAGAAGAGAATGGCGGCGAGGTCGTTGCGACTGATTTCTTCCCGCTCGATGTTGCTGATTTCGGCTCTACTATCACCAAGATTCAGCAAACCGCGCCGGATCTGGTGTTTGCCCCGCTCGTGGGCGGTGCGCATCTGTCCTTCTTCCGCCAATGGTCGGCTGCGGGCATGAAAGACAAGATCCCTCTCGCGTCGACGACGATGGGCGTAGGCAACGAACACAAGGTGCTGACGCCTGAAGAGGGCAACGGCATCATGGTCGCCTACAACTACAGCCAAGAGCTGGACACACCTGCCAACATTGCGTTCAAAGCAAAGTGGCAGGCGGAATATGGCGATACGACTGCGATCCATGAATTGGCCGTGTCGACCTATCAGGGCATCATGCTTTGGGCCGCAGGTGTGCGCAAAGCAGGCAGCATCGAGCGCGACGCGGTCGTGGATGCGCTTGAGACGGGCATTTCCATCGAGGGTCCAGCAGGCAAGGTCACCATTGATCCGCAAACCCACCATGCCACAGTCGATGTGCATATAATGGAGTTTGAGGGCCAAGGTATGACCGTGATTGAAACCCTGCCTCAGCGCGCGCCAATTGACACTCAGGCCGTTTGCGATTTGCAAGCCAACCCTGGCGACAACACCCAATACGAGATCGAAATCTGATCTTTTTGGGTTCTCCCTGTCAGGGCGGTGTGAGCCGCCCTGATCCTCTCCTTTCAGACGTTGGGCACTATGGACCTCAGTTTCGTTATACTTGTTGAAGTGCTTTATGGCGTTGCGTCGCTGGTGTTGATCAGTGCCGGATTGGCCGTGGTTTTTGGGATGATGAAAGTCATCAACCTCGCGCATGGTGAATTTATGATGATGGGCGGCTATGCTACCATTACCGCTGTCGGGCTAGGCGTGAATGTCTTTGTTGCCATGCTCGTCATCGCGCCCCTTGTCGTTGGGTTGATCGGATTGATCGTCGAGCGCTTGGTGATACGCCATCTCTACGGGCGCTTGGTCGATACGATGCTGGCCACTTGGGGGTTAAGCTTGGTCTTTATTGGGCTGGCAACGATGATTTTCGGCAATACAACGACAGGTATCTCGACCCCGATCCCCGGCTTTGCGTTCGGTGGTTACCAGGTCAATGGCTACAATTTTTTTATCATTATCGTGTCCATCGTACTGGTCATCGCCATGTATGCTGTGCTGCGCGGGACACGCGCCGGCTTGATCGCGCGTGGCACGATGCAACGCTCTGATATGGCGGCTGCACTCGGCTATAGTCCGGACCGCATTTACATGATGACATTCTTCTGCGGCTCGGCCTTGTCCGGACTTGCAGGTGCCGTTTTGGCCCCTTTGGTCGGCCTCGTTCCGACTTCCGGCGGGGCTTACATTGCCAAAGCATTTATCACCGTGATCGCGGGCGGTCCGTCTCTGATCGCAGGTCTTGTGAGTTCTGCGACCTCGTTCGGCCTCGTCAGCCAGTTTTTCACTTTCGCCATCTCGCCGGTCATCGGTGAAGTCGCACTGTTGATCGCCGCTGTCGTCTTACTGCGCACCATGCCGCAAGGGATCACTGGTCGTTTTTTCAAAGGCAAATTGTGATGGGTCGCAGCGTGTTGCACGATGTGATAATAACGCTGGTGGTTTCAGCATTGCTGATTTGGCTGCTGCCGTTGATGATCAGCACATATACGCTGACTGTACTTGTGATCTACGGCATGCTCGGCCTTAGCCTAGGGTTGGTCTGGGGCTTTGGCGGGATCTTATGCTTTGGTCAAGCCGCTTTCTTCGGTTTGGGCGCTTACACCTACGCCATCGCTGCCATCAATATTGGTGAGAGTACGCTGCCGATGATCCTCGCGGTTCTGGTGCCAGCGGTGTTCGCGGCTCTGCTCGGAGCAATGATGTTTTACGGGCGACTGGCGGATGTTTATCTAGGTGTCATCACGCTGGTTGTCACGCTGATCCTGTTCAAATTTGTGAACTCAACCGCGGGTCCGCAATACGTGATCGGCAACGCGCGATTGGGCGGCTTCAACGGCATCCCCGGCTTTCAGACGCTCAACGTGCCGGGTGATCCGGCTGCATATATCTGGGGCGATCCCTATTTCTACGTTTGCGCGGTCGCGCTGGTAATCGTTTTCTTATTGGTTACTTGGCTGCTTCGCTCTTCATTCGGGCGTATTGCGGTCGGCATTCGAGAAAACGAAGTGCGCATGGGCCTGATGGGCTACGACGTAGCCACGCGTAAAACGGTATTGTTTGCAATAGGGGCTGCCATCGCCGGACTGGCCGGCGCGCTATTCGCCAATTGGGGCGAGATCGTCACGCCCAACCTATTTTCGCTGGGCCAATCGGCCGAGATCATTATTTGGTGTATCGTGGGCGGCCTTGGCACGCGATTTGGGCCAATTGTTGGAGCCGCCGGATTGGCATACCTCAAGTTCATGCTGGGCCAGCAAAGTATGATCGACAATACGCTAGTCTTGGGTCTGATCCTTGTGCTGTTTGTTTTGTTCTTACCGCGCGGCCTCGTGCCAGCAGTTGCGTCGCTTTTGAACAGCATTTTTGGCGGCACAAAGCGCAAGCCAAAACCTCGCCGGATGAGGAGAGCGCGGCATGGCTGAAACGGTTTTAGAAACCAGCGGACTGACGATGCGGTTTGGCGGTGTAACGGCAAGCGATAATGTCAATTTCAAGCTGAAGGCCCGCGAGCTGCGCTGTTTGATCGGACCTAATGGTGCGGGTAAATCGACCTTCTTCAAATGTGTGACGGGATTGCTGACACCAACTGAAGGCCACGTCTATATGCGCGGTCAAGAGGTTACAGGATGGCAACCGCATCAGATTGCTTCGCTCGGCGTGGGCATCAAAACCCAGACACCGAACGTCATGGACGCGCTCAGTGTACATGAAAATATCTGGCTGGCGGCTCGGCGATTTTACAACGTTGTTGAGGCTCGAGAGCGCGCGGATTCGATCATTGATCGATTGGCATTGGGCACAATTGCACGCACGCAACTGGGACAGTTAGCCCACGGCGAACGCCAGCGCGTCGAACTGGGGATTGTAGCGGTAGCCGACCCTTGGCTCGTGCTGCTCGATGAACCCGCCGCTGGAATGAGCGCGCAGGACGTTGATCGCATGACTGAGATCATCCACGAACTCACTCGCTTCGCAGCCGTCGTAATCGTCGAGCACGACATGCAATTTATCCGCTCCATCGCGCAAACCGTGACCGTATTCCATCAAGGTGCTGTGTTGATGGAGGACAATGTCGAACGAGTCATGTCGGATCCCCAAGTGCGCGCCGTTTATCTAGGAAAGAAAGCGTGATGTCTGAAGATCGCGAAATATTGCTATCTGCCAAGGGACTGTCCGGTGGATATGGCCGCGTGCCGATCTTGCATGGCATTGACCTTGATGTCGCCGAAAACGAAGTCGTTGGCGTGTTGGGTCATAACGGCATGGGCAAGACGACGCTTTTGAAAACATTGATGGGCTTTCTTCCTGCGAGCTCGGGACAAGTTCGCTATGACCAAAACGATATCACGCGGCTTCCGCCCAATGAGCGCAGCCAAATGGGCATCGGTTATGTGCCGCAAGGGCGCGGTATTTTTCCGCAACTTTCTGTGCGCGACAACCTGCGCTTTGCTTGGCACGATCATGGCAATGGGTCCGAGCATGATGTGATCGAAGCGGTGCTGGCTGATTTTCCACGCCTCTCGCGCCTGCTAGACCGCGAGGGCGGTGCCTTGTCTGGGGGCGAGCAACAATTGCTTTCACTGGCGCGTTGTCTGATGGGCGATCCGGACTTCTTACTGCTCGATGAGCCGACAGAAGGCATCCAACCCTCCATCATTGAGGAAATGTCTGAAACTTTGTTGACGCTGCGCCAAACTCGGGGGCTGTCCATTTTGCTGGTTGAGCAGAACTTTGACTTTATCGCTGACTTGTCTGACCGCGTTTTGGTGTTAGAACGTGGACGGATCACAGGCGAGCTGACGCGCGAAGAGCTGTCAGATCAATCTAAAGTCGATCAATTTCTGGGCTTTGGCGCTGCACGCGGCACACGTCAAAACACCGCGCGAGCGCAGACACAGGCCGCTGCGCCACAACGCGTCGAAACATTTGCCCAACAACCATGCGCTCCTGCGCCCACCCGATCGCAACCCTCAGTATCAACGGTAACAGCAATGACTATCAAACGCCCTACTCTTGCTCAAATGCGCACCATGGCCGAACGGTTCGGGATGAGCCTATCGGACCAGGATCTGAGTGAATACACAGAGATCATCGAGCCCTACATGCAGGCTTATGACAGGTTGGACGCGATGCCCGACAACTTGCCCGAAGTCCGCTATCCACGTAGCCCCGGCCGTTTTCCTGATCCAAGCGAAAACCCGTTGAATGCATGGTACGTCAAAACCGAGGTACGCGGCGCGCCTGATGGCAAATTGCGTGGCAAGAGGATTGCACTAAAGGACACAATCTGCCTTGCGGGTGTACCGCTGATGAATGGCTCATCCATCATGGAAGGCTACACGCCAGAAATTGACGCCACAATCGTCACGCGGATGCTCGACGCGGGCGCTATCATCGCAGGCAAAGCGCATTGCGAGAACTTTTGCCTCTCTGGCGGTTCACACACCAATGCCAAAGGCCCAATCCATAACCCCTACAAACGCGGCTATATGGCAGGTGGCTCCTCTGCCGGATCTGCTGCATTGGTTGCAGCAGGCGAGGTGGATATGGCGATTGCTGGTGATCAAGGCGGCTCTATCCGCATCCCCGCATCCAATTGCGGCTGTTACGGGATGAAACCTACTCACGGTTTGGTGCCCTATACTGGCGCAATGCCTATTGAACAAACCATTGACCACCTTGGCCCTATCACAAACACTGTTGCGGATAACGCTTTGTTATTGGAAGTTTTGGCAGGCGAGGACGGTCTTGATCCACGCCAGTACAAACCTAAGGTCTATAGCTACACCGAGGTGCTGGGTCGCGGTGCTCACGGTATGCGCATAGGAGTTTTAAGTGAGGGCTTCGGCCATCCCAATTCAGAGGTGGACGTTGATAAAAAGGTGATGCAAGCCATCGAGCGTTTTCGCGAGCTCGGCGCGCAAGTGGAAGATGTCTCTGTTCCTGAACATCACACCGCGATGGATGCATGGACTGCGATCACGCTTGAGGGGCTGCAAGACGGCATGATGTGGGGCAATTCCACTGGAACCAATTACCGCGGTCTGTTCCTGCCTTCAATGACCGATCACATGGCGCAATGGAAAGGCCGCGCAGATGAACTGAGCCATTCTCTGAAGGCTTGCATGTTCGTTGGGGAGCATTTCCAGCAGCAATACCGTGGACGTTTTTACGGCAAAGCGCAAAACATTATGCGCCGGTGCAATGAACGATATTTGGCCGCGCTCAAGCAATATGACCTGTTGCTCATGCCAACGCTGCCAATCAAACCGCAGGAACATCCGCCTGCTGATTGCTCGCTTGGTCTATACGTGCAGCGTGCCTTTGAAATGGTGCCGAACACGGCACCCTTTAACGGTGGCCTGCCTGCGATGAGCATCCCTTGCGGCTTTAGCGAAGGGCTGCCAATCGGACTACAATTGGTCGGGCCACATTACGGCGAGATGAAAATTTATCAAGCAGCCCACGCCTTTGAGCAATCTGGTGATTGGCGCGATATGTAAGGAGCCCTCACGATGACGATCCTTAACGAAAGTATTGCAAGCCGGATCCAGAATTTCGGATTGGATCAAGTTGCATCTGTGCAAAGTAACCTCGCGAGCCGCGATGGAAAATCATATGTGCAAGGCGCGAAGCATCCTGAACTTGCCTACGCCACGATCCCGCAGCTTTTGCGCGATGCCGTGTCCAGATATGGTCCACGCGATGCGCTGATCTTTCCAGATGCGCGCCTGAGCTATTATGACCTTGATCGCGCTGTAGATGCGTTGGCGGCGGGTTTTCTGGCACTTGGGCTGGAAAAAGGGGATCGTCTTGGCATCTGGTCGCCAAACCGGCTTGAGTGGGTTTTGACCCAGTTTGCCACCGCGCGTATTGGCGTGATCTTGGTGAACATCAACCCGGCGTATCGGTTGTCTGAGTTGGAATATGCGCTGAACAAAGTTGGCTGCAAAGCCTTGGTTCTGGCGCAATCTTTCAAATCGTCTGATTACCTGGAAATGATCTGCGCTTTAGCGCCAGAGTTGGCAAATGCGGAGCGCGGACGGCTACACGCAGCCAGATTGCCAAACCTGCGCCACGTGATCTTGATGGACGAAGCGCCAGGTGACAGCGGTGTCTGGACCTTTGCCGAGGTGTCAACGCTTGGTGGGCCAGCGCAGCAATTACGCCTGCCCGAGATCGACCGCACGCTTCAACCGGATGAAGCGATCAACATTCAGTTCACTTCTGGCACAACGGGCCAACCGAAAGGAGCGACGCTTTCGCATTACAACATCGTCAACAATGCGCGTTTTGTAACGGATCGGATCAAACTGACAGAGAACGACCGCCTCGCCATTCCGGTGCCGCTCTATCACTGCTTCGGTATGGTCATGGGCGTTCTTGGCGGCGTAAGCAAAGGTTCGGCACTGATCTTTCCGGGTGAAGCATTTGATGCGAAGCAAACGCTTGATGCACTTGCCACTGAGCGCTGTAGCGCCCTTTACGGTGTGCCGACAATGTTCGTTGCGATGCTGCAGGAGCTGTACGGCACACCACGCGATCTCTCTGCTTTGCGCACAGGCGTGATGGCCGGCGCACCTTGCCCTGTTGATGTGATGAAACAAGTCAACGACCGGATGCACATGAAGGAGGTCACAATCTGCTACGGCATGACCGAAACCGCGCCAGTTTCGTTCCAAAGCTTTGTTGATGACACCACCCAAAGGCGTTGTGAAACCGTCGGGCGTGTGCATCCGCATCTGGAGGTCAAGATAGTCGATGAGGCCGGTCAAATCGTGCCGGTAGGCGTCCAAGGCGAACTGTGCACGCGGGGCTATTCGGTGATGAAAGGCTATTGGGAAGATACCGCCCGCACATCAGACGCCATCCGCGATGGTTGGATGCATACTGGCGATCTAGCGGTGCTTGATGAGGGGGGATTTTGCTCCATTACGGGCAGGGTCAAAGACATGATTATCCGAGGCGGCGAAAACATCTATCCACGTGAGATCGAAGAGTTCTTGTTCAGCCACCCCGACGTGAGTGAAGTACAGGTCTTTGGCGTGCCGGATACGCGACTGGGGGAAGAAGTCTGCGCATGGGTTGTTGCCAAAACAAGTGGTGGGGTCACAGGGGAGGCTCTGCGCGTATTCTGCGATGGTCAGATCGCCCATTTCAAAGTGCCACGCCATATTCGCATCGTGGATGAATTGCCGATGACGATCACCGGCAAACCACAGAAGTTCGTCATGCGTGACCGGATGATAGAAGAATTGGGCGGGGGTTCTGCCGGCTGACTCTCCGGTGCTATGTAGGCTTACGAAAGGCGCGCGAACTGCTTACAGCAGTCTTTGGTGCAAACGCGGCGAATTCACGCTTCGTCCGCGTTGTGTGATTTCAGACAAGCCGCAGCGAACGGCACGTATTCCCGAACCAATCGTTGATGCATAACGCGGCTTAGGTCAGCTGGGTGCGGAGTGATCAGCTATCGGGTGGGGGTAGGGTGACGCTGGTGACGCTTCTTCTTACTGCGCTCTCTATTAAAAAACATATTTTCTTATGAATATATTTTTTCACCATAGACCGTGCAGTAAGAATATGCGTCACATGCGTCACATGCGTCACATGCGTCACATGCGTCACAGAAAGACAGACACCCTCGCTGGCACACGCATGCCAGTCACGTATCGGGCGGTTTTGTCCCTCCTGTGTCCAAAGCCCAGCCGAGTAAGCCGATCCCTCAGGCCCCTTTGGCTCATCGTTTGTTTGATGCCGTTCCCCTGCGCCCAGTTCAAATATGCCTCAAAGACCTTAGAAGCCTTCGAGCAAGCATCGGGATCGCGCTCGCAAACATCATCCACAAACTGCGCAACCTGGTCGGCCTCTAAACGCCACTCCTGTTTCGCGGTTTCAGTTGAGCCGAACTGAAGTGGTCCGGCAAAACTGGACAGCGTGCTAAGATGTATCCAACCTTGAAGAC
>NZ_MLCB01000159.1 GCF_001890925.1 Planktotalea frisia | reverse complement strand
TCAGACAATTTCCGCGTCATAACCCATGAAAAAATTCGGGTTTTGGGGTAGCAGCGGTATAGCATTAAATTCCCCTCGGTTAAAAACCACCAAAAAACCACACACGGTGTTTGTTTGGCGTATGAGGAAAAGCACGGAACCGCTCAAATTGAGCAAGAAAAAAAGGGGTTTCGTGTGCTCTTTTTCAGATAGGTTCATTTGGTTTCAGGACTTCTTACGGGGCCAGCCCCCGTCGATCATAGATCGACTCCCCCGAAGTTTATCTTGAAAGATGAAGTCTAAAGGGTTGGAATGTCGAAGTCTGGCGCTGCCAGAGTGAAGCCTTCGAAACGAAACCCTGGCGAAACTGTGCACCCAACCAAGGTAAATGCACCGGTGCTGCGTGCCTTTTGCCAATGATTTATGGGAACGATGAGTTGCGGCGCGCCTTTGCTCAAATCAGGCGTGAGCAAGTGTTCAGTGGCGGGCCCTTGGTCTGTTTCTGCGAGCGACAGGATCAGCGGCGCACCCGCGTAGTAATGCCAGATTTCTGTCGCATCGACCTTATGCCAATGGCTGCTTTCACCTTCTTTCAACAGAAAATAGATGCAGGTGCCATTCGCTCGCGGTTGAGCGTTGTCGATGTGGGTTTGGCGATACCAGCCGCCCTCAGGGTGCGGCTGGAGATCTAGGTGCTTGATGATTTGATCGGCGTTCATGATTTGAGAACTGAGCGGCCTGCGTAGCGCGCTGTTTCGCCAAGCATCTCTTCGATGCGGATCAACTGGTTGTATTTCGCCAGTCTGTCAGAGCGCGCGAGAGAGCCGGTTTTGATCTGACCGCAGTTTGTGGCAACGGCGAGGTCCGCGATTGTCGCGTCTTCGGTTTCGCCGGAACGGTGGCTCATCACGTTCGTGAAACGCGCGCGGTGCGCCATGTCGACTGCTTTAAGGGTTTCCGACAACGTACCGATTTGATTGACTTTTACCAGCATGGAGTTGGCGCTTCCACGCTCGATGCCCATCGCCAAACGCTCTGGGTTGGTCACGAACAAATCATCGCCAACCAGCTGGATGCGATCACCGATCAGATCGTTGAGGGCTTTCCAACCGTCCCAATCGTCCTCGTGCATGCCGTCTTCAATTGAGATGATCGGGTAGTCGTTCACCAATGCTTCGAGGTAGGCAGCATTCTCGGCGCTCGTAAGAGATTTGCCTTCGCCAGAATACTCATATTTGCCGTCTTTGTAATATTCGGACGCCGCACAATCGAGCGCGAGGTAGACGTCGTCGCCCGCTTTGTAACCAGCTTTCGCGATAGAGTTCATAATGAAATCAAGCGCTTCACGGGTGGATCCGATGTTGGGCGCAAAGCCACCTTCATCGCCGATCCCCGTGGAAAGGCCCGCAGCGGTGAGTTCTTTCTTCAGCGTATGAAAGATTTCAGAGCCCATGCGCACTGCTTCACGAATGTTGGCCGCAGAGACCGGCATGATCATGAATTCTTGAATATCGATAGGGTTATCAGCGTGTTCGCCGCCATTGATGATGTTCATCATCGGAACAGGAAGCGTGCGCGCAGAGGTGCCGCCAACATAGCGGAACAAAGGCTGGGCGCAAAAATCAGCGGCGGCTTTGGCCACAGCCAAAGACACACCAAGGATCGCATTGGCTCCAAGACGTGCTTTGTTGGGTGTGCCATCAAGCTCGATCATCATCGCGTCGATCATCTCTTGCTCGGTCGCATCCATGCCGATCAACTCTTCTGCGATCTCACCGTTTACCGCAGCAACAGCTTCTAGAACACCTTTGCCCATGTAGCGCGACTTGTCGCCGTCACGTTTTTCAACCGCTTCATGCGCACCCGTAGAGGCACCAGAGGGAACCGCCGCGCGGCCCATTGTGCCGTCTTCAAGGATCACATCGACCTCAACCGTTGGGTTGCCCCGGCTGTCGAGAATTTCGCGGGCGTGGATGTCGATGATAGCGCTCATGGCGGTTATATCCTTGTGATCAAGTTGCGATTTAGCGCCTGATTACACTGCACTTGGCATGGGGGGAACCCTGTTAGCGCACTAATTGTTACCGCTAACAGAAAGTTTTCGCTCGCGCCACATAACGAACAGGCCTGAGCCAATGACGATGAAAGCACCAAGCAAGGTCAGCGAATCCGCTTGCTCTGCGAAAAACAGCGCGGCGATGATGAGAGCAAAAACCAACCGTGTGTAACGAAACGGCGTGACAAAGGACACTTCGCCAAGGCGCATCGCAGCAGTGATCGAATAGTAACCCACCGCATTTACCAGTGACGCACAGAGCACAATGCCCCAAGCAGACAGGCTTGGCATGCCATGCGGACCAGTGAAGGGCAGCATCAGAAAGCCCGCAGGGATCAGCGCAGCTGTGCCCCAAGTGGCCATTTGCAGCGTTCCGATGCGCGCAGGCATCACGCGGGTGAGCAAGTCGCGGGTTGATAGACCAACCGCCGCAAAGAGCGCGAGCAAAGCGCCAAATGAAATGCCGCTCGCGTCAGGGCGTAGCATCAACATCACACCAAAGAACCCAGCGATCAGCGCGATCCAACGACGTGGGCCAACTTTTTCCTTGAGGATCAGCGCGGCGCCGAGTGTAACAAACAAGGGCACAGCTTGGATGATTGAAATGACCAAAGAGAGCGGCGCAAGGGAAAGTGCGCTGACCATGCAAATGGCTGTAAACGCCTCGACCGAGTTGCGCATGAGAACCGTTTTGTCAAAGAACTGGCGCGAGAAAACGTCTTGTCCGCTGCGTTTAGCCAATATGGCAAAGATGATCACGCCGGGCACGGACATAAAGATCAGCACTTGTGCAATCGACATGGCACCCGCTGAAAGCTTTACAAAAGCATCGCCCAAGGCAAAGCCAGCCATGGCGAGAACCATCAAAAGGGCCGCGCGGGTGTTTCCCACGCGCTAGGTTGTTTTCGACTTGATTGGAACGCCGTAGAGTTCGAGCTTGTGACCTTTGAGCGTATAGCCAAGACGCGCGGCGATGCGTTCTTGCAGTTCTTCGATCTCGGGGTCTACGAATTCGATGACTTCGCCGGAATTCATATCGATAAGGTGATCATGGTGATCACGCTCTGCATCTTCATAGCGTGCACGTCCGTCACCGAATTCAAGCTTGTCCAGAATACCCGCTTCTTCGAACAGTTTCACGGTGCGGTAGACCGTCGCGATCGAAATCTGCGCGTCCACGGCTGAGGCGCGCGCGTATAGCTCTTCCACATCGGGGTGGTCGTCGCTTGCTTGCAGAACGGCCGCGATGGTGCGTCGTGGGCCTGTCATGCGCAGCCCCTTGGCTTCGCAGCGCTCTATGATTGTCGTGTCAGCCATATCGCGGCTCCGCATTATCCTGTGCTGAATCGTCCATAGCCTACCCGAACGCGAGGGAAAAGGGGCAGCGCGTCGCGCATTCGCGCCGATGCGGTTGACTTGACGCATCAAAGGGGCCATGTGCTGCTCAAACACTGCAAAACGCGCCCAAGCATGGGCTGCGCTGCACAAACTACCCCTAAAGGACATTATCTGTTGAGTGAATTTGAAACCATGGGCCTGCCCAAGCGTCTTATAGAACGTTTGAGCGAACTGGGCCTAACCACACCGACCCCGATCCAAGCCCGCGCCATCCCAGAAGCGTTGAATGGCCATGACGTTCTTGGCCTTGCTCAGACGGGCACAGGCAAAACGGCGGCCTTTGGTCTCCCATTGATCACTTTGTTGAGCGAAAACCCCGGTCGCCCGTCGCCAAAGACCGTGCGCGCCCTTATTCTTGCGCCGACGCGCGAATTGGCAAGCCAGATCGTTGAGAACCTCAAAGACTATACCAAAGGCACACCGATCAAGGTTGCGCTGGTTGTGGGTGGTCAATCGATCAACGTGCAATCCAAGCGTTTGGAGAACGGCATCGACATTCTTGTCGCGACGCCCGGCCGTTTGATCGACCTGATGGATCGCCGCGCGCTCACGCTTAAAGAGTCGCATTTCTTGGTGCTCGATGAGGCGGATCAAATGCTCGACATGGGCTTTATCCACGCGCTGCGCCAGATCGCGACGCATTTGCCAGAGCAGCGCCAGACCATGCTGTTTTCGGCGACCATGCCGAAGCTGATGAACGAGATTGCGAATACCTATCTCAAAAGCCCCAAGCGCATCCAAGTATCGCCCCCCGGCAAAGCGGCCGATAAGGTTACGCAGGTTGTGCACTTCATTGCCAAGACCGAAAAGCAATCCTTGCTGATCGAATTACTGGGTGAGCACAAAGAAGAGCGCGCACTGGTTTTCGGACGCACGAAGCACGGTTGTGAAAAACTGATGAAACAGCTGGTGGCGCGCGGGTTCGCTGCGACCTCTATTCATGGCAACAAAAGCCAAGGTCAGCGCGAGCGCGCTTTGGCGGCGTTTAAAAAGGGCGATATGAAAGTGCTCGTGGCAACAGACGTTGCGGCGCGCGGTCTCGATATTCCCGATGTGCGCCACGTTTATAACTACGAGTTGCCCAATGTCCCGGACGCCTATGTGCACCGTATTGGCCGGACTGCACGTGCTGGCAAAGATGGTGCCGCGATTGCATTCTGTGCGCCTGATGAAATGGATTTGTTGAAAGACATCGAAAAGACGATGAAGATTTCTATCCCCGTTGCCTCTGGCACGGCGTGGGTTGATTTCGATGGTCCTTCCGCCAAGAGCCGTTCTGGCATGGGTGGTGGCGGCGGTGGTCGTGGCAAAGGTGGCGGTGGTCGTGGTCGTCCAGGTGGCGGCGGCAAGCCCGGTGGCGGCGCTGGTGGCGGCAAGCCCGGCGGTGGCGGCGGTAAGCCAGGTGGTGGTCGCAGACGTCGCAGTGGCGGAGGCGGCGGTGGCGGCGCTAAACCCGCAAGCTAACCACTGAGCACTTTTACATTACAGTAAAGGGTCACGTCACTGCGGTGATCGTGACCTTTTCTCCTTTTAACGCATGAGCGGCAAACGCGGTCAAAAGCGGTAGGACGTCGACATTCGGATCAGGCCGCATCCATCCCATGTGAACCGAGCCACATCCAAACCCGGGGCGCAGCATCTCGATCTGGCCCATGTCCCAATCGGGAAACAACCGTTCATCCAAAATGCCATCCGCTAGGATGATCAAATTGTGGTGTTTCGGATCGCGTTGGATGATGGATAAACGGTGCATCAAGGGCTCTTTTGGACCTTCAAGATATTGCAAGAAATGATCTTTGTCGGTGTGCAAAAAGCCGGTTAAGCCGTCGCGCTGGTTGTTCAGCAAGCTAACCCTAACAATTTCACTGACCACGCGTCCCCGTAGGTGACGTTTCGCTTTGCTGCGATAAAGCACAAAACTGATGTCCATATCGATCCGACCTTTTAAGTTCAGATCAGGTCTCGCGCATAAGCGTTATCATAACGTAAAAAGACGCTCTGGCCAAAGGACCAAAGCGCCTAGAAATTTAGCAAAATAAGAGACGCTCGTTTAAGCGTTCACGCCCATCTGCATGTTGAGCATTTGCGCGGTTTGCGCGTCAATTCCCAGCGCATCGGCGAGGGCGCTCATATAGGCTTTCTCTGCCGGTGTATCGACGCGGATCGACATCATCGACATCGCGTAGAGTTGGAATTTCTGCGCATCAGGCGTGTCCGCGGCGAGCGCTTCAACATCAACAGGTGCCGCCAGTTGTGCTTGAACGAACGCAATATCCTCGGCGTCCGCATCATCGCCAACGGTTTCTAAGATTTTCGCGCGCTCGGCATCATCAATGTCGCCATCGCATTTCGCTGCTTGGATCATTGCACGCAACATCAAGCCCGCACTTGCTTCGGCTTCGGGGGCCGCAGGGGCTGCTTTGCCAAAGCCGTCCAGCATGTCGCCCATACCCTTGCCACCAACCGCGGCTGCGCCGCCAAGCGCTGCAAAGATACCCGCAAGTCCGACGCCTGCACCTGCACCGCTGCCTTCGCCGCCACCGGTGAGGGACGATAGCAAGCCGCCTTTGTCCGCGCCTGCATCTGCGCTACCGCCCATGAGCCCACCGAGCATGCCCTGTAGGTCCATGCCGCCGCCAGCTGCGCCGCCGCCTGTCATTTTGCTCATCATGTCAGCCATTGGATTGCTCGCGCCGCCCTCAGCACCGCCACCCATCATGGATTGCATCATGTCCGCCATCGGGTTGGACGCAGCAGCACCTGCCTCAGCTTGTTGACCGCCCAAAAGCGCACCAAGGCCACCGCCGCCCGCCATTTTATCTACGCCGCGCGCAGTTGCGTAACCAATAGCGACTTTCGCCAGTGTTCCCATGAGGCTCATATGTATTCTCCTAAATGCGAGCAATATGCTCTGTTAGATGTGTCGTTAGACCAAATCCGGTGCGCTGCCAAAGCGATTGGCGAGGCGCGCGACGCTGAGACCTTGTACAATGATTGAGAAGATCACCACAATGTATGTCGCAGTGAGAATTAGCGGCTTCCATTCCCCCTCAGGCAAGGACAGCGCGAGTGCGACGGAAATCCCGCCTTTGAGGCCGCCCCATGTCATAATCGGAATGACGCCTGCGCTGAACTCACGGAACGGTTTGAGCATCAATACGGGAATCGCAACAGCCGCAAGACGCGCCACGAGTGCCAATGCGATGGCCATGATCCCTGTGATCAGGAAGCTGGCGTCAAATGCAATCGCGAAGACTTCAAAGCCGATGAGCAAGAACAGTACCGCATTTAGGATTTCGTCGATCAGTTTCCAAAAGGCATCTACATAGTCACGGGTTTGCTGCGTCATACCCTCTTTCGTGCCGATATCGCCAATCAAGAGCCCAGCACACACCGCCATGATCGGTGCGGACACATGCAGGTAAACCGCCAATTCGTAGCCACCAAAGGCGAGGCCGAGGGTTAACAGAACCTCGAGCGAATAGTCATCAATGCGGCGCATCAGGCGGAACGTGAGCCAGCCTAGAACGATGCCAAGGACTGCGCCGCCAACGGCTTCTTGGAAGAACAGTTTGACGGCATCCATAGCGCCACTGCCATGATGATCGTCTCCGTGCGGAAAAGCGATGCCAACAAGGACAAGGAAAACCACATAGCCAACGCCATCATTGAGCAACGATTCACCCGCGATTTTGGTCTCAAGTGATTTGGGCAAGTCTGCTTCGCGCAACACGCCCAGAACCGCGACTGGATCCGTCGGGGAAATCAACGCGCCAAAGACCAACGCCACGATAAGCGGCATACCAGTGAGCCACGAAAAGCCGAAACCCACAACGGCGGTCGAAAGCGCGATGCCAATCGTCGCCATGAGAAACACAAGACGCCATTCTTTTTTCAAGTCGCTCAGCTTCACATGCAATGCGCCAGCAAAGAGCAATAGGCCCAACATGCCTTCGAGCAAAGCCTCCGAGAAATCGATGCCCGTCACCGTGTCACGCACCACATCTGCAATGCCAAGTGCGGGTGCCACAAGATCAACGAGCAAGATCACCAAAGAGGCAAGCAGAGACACGACAAGAATGCCAATTGCACTCGGGAGTTTCAGGAACAGTTAATTCAACGCTCCGAATGCCCCCGCGAGCACAATGAGAAGAGAAGTGATTTGCAGGAAATTCATGAGAGCGCACACTTTTATAAGACAACAGTTGAAGCAAACTAAGGGGGCGGGCATCAGATGAAAAGCACCAAACACCAAAAGCGCCCTTGACCCGACGCGCCCCATAAGGTCTGCCAAGGGGATGGAACGCAAAGACAGATTAGATCTCATTGGCGTCAGCGCGATGCTCGGCTTCGCCACGCTTTTTGCGTTCAACCAGATTGTGATCAAGATCACGATTGAGGGGATACAGCCGATATTCTCCGCAGCATTGCGATCTTTGATCGGTTTGGTTGCGCTGTTCATCTGGATCAAGCTGCGCGGCGTGCCGATTTATATGACTCGCGGCCAGCTTTGGGGCGGCGTGCTGATCGGCTTTCTCTTTACGTTCGAATTCCTCTGCCTGTTCCTTGCACTCGACATCACCACGGTCAGCCGCGCGAGCGTCATTTTCTACACCATGCCAATCTGGCTCGGCATCATTGCGCATTTCTTACTTCCGGGGGAGCGTTTGAGCGGTATTCGCCTCGTTGGTTTTTTAATTGCGATTTGCGGCGTGGCTTGGGCCTTCCTTGATCGCTCTACCGGGGAAGCCAGCTTGCTCGGTGATGTGCTCGCCCTGATCGCAGCGCTCGGTTGGGCAGGGATCGCGCTGGCTGTACGCCTGACACCCGTCAGCGAAGCACCCGCAGAGTTGCAACTCGGTTGTCAGCTCGCCATTTCGGGCGTAGTCCTTTTGATCCTCAGTCCGCTTTTTGGGCCACTGATCCGCGATTTCCAAATGATCCACGGCGCCGCTTTGATGTTCCAATCCATTGTGATGGTGATCTTCGGCTTTCTTTTGTGGTTCGCCCTGATGAAGATCTATCCCGCATCTGACATTGCATCGTTTTCGTTCCTGTCGCCCGTGCTCAGCGTGTTCTTTGGTTGGTGGATTTTGGGCGAAGAGATCCATGCGCAAACGGTTGGGGCGTTGGTCCTTGTGTGCATCGGTCTGGTGCTGATTTCTCGCAGACCCAAAAAGACCGCCTAAGTCCCGCAGAACGTCGCGGGCACAATCTCATGCGTGTGTGGTGGGCGCTTTAGATCATCTGTGTCATCGCCATGTTCAAACGGCGTGCTCAATACTTTGTTCAAACGATGAAACGGTGCGAAATTGCCTTCAACCGCAGCGGTGATCATCTGTTCAATGCGGTGATTGCGCGGGATGATCAGAGGGTTGCGCGATGCCATTAACGCCTCTGACGCACTTTCATCTTTGAGACGGTCCTGCCACTTTTCGTGCCACGCCTGATACGCGTCGCGATCCGTGATTTCATCAATCGCACTGCCACGTGTTAGTGCGCTGAAGGTATTGGTGAAATCAGAGCCACCTTTCTCCATCATATCGAGCAGATCAGTGATCAATTCAGCGTCCTCGACACGCGTATTCGCGATGCCGATCTTTTCGGCAAACACCGCCAGCCATTCGGCGCGCAAGTGGTCCTTCATCACATGCAACATCGCGGTGAACCGCTCAATCGCGGCGTCGGCGTCAGGCATGAGCGGCACCAGAGACGTCGCGAGCTGCGCCATGTTCCAAATCGCGATATCAGGCTGGTTTTCATAGCTATACCGCCCCATGCGATCAATTGAGCTGAAGACACGATCAGACGCAAAACCATCCATGAACGCGCAAGGACCGTAGTCAATCGTTTCACCTGCGATCTGGCAATTGTCGGTGTTCATCACCCCGTGAATAAAGCCGACACCCATCCAAGCGGGGATCAATTTCGCCTGCGCGTCCATCGCGGCTTGCAACAGCCCTTCGGGGCCATTCGCATCTGGGTAGTGGCGCGCGATGGTGTACTCACACAGCTGTTGCAACTTGTCGATTTGCTGACGTGCCGCGAAGACCTGAAACGTGCCGACACGAATATGCGACGCCGCGACCCGCGTGACAATCGCACCGGGCAGCATCGCCTCGCGGTAGACCTGCTCGCCGGTTCTAACGGCCGCTAAAGCGCGCGTTGTGGGGATACCAAGCGCGCGCATCGCTTCTGACACAACGTATTCACGCAACACAGGGCCGAGCCACGCTTTGCCGTCACCGCCGCGCGAATAGGGCGTGCGCCCTGATCCTTTTAGCTGAATGTCGCGGCGATTGCCTTTGCTATCAATGACTTCTCCAAGCAACACCGCGCGACCATCGCCAAGCTGCGGATTGTAGTTGCCAAACTGATGACCTGCATAAAGCTGCGCCAGCGGTTCTGCTCCTTCAGGAAGATGCGCGCCGCCGAAAATAGCACCAAGGTCATCGCCCTGTGTAATCCCAAGTTCTGACCCGAGTGCGTCATTATACGCGATCAGCTCGGGGGTCGGCGCCGCCTCGGGCATTTGATGGGTGAAAAAGTCAGTGCCAAGCGTGGCAAAGCTATTATCGAACGGGATTTTCGTTTGCATCAGTGTGATCCTTCAAAGGATACGCGACATCATTTGATAGCCATTGCGTGGCTTGAAATGACAGCGTTTGTAAAGTCGTAGGGCGCGCTCGTTCTCTGGTTCGACTTCTAGGTGCAGCGCTTTCATACCAACGGATTTGAGCATGGCCACAAGTGAGGTGATCACCTCAGCGCCGACGCCGCGCCCTCGCACGCCTGAGCGTATGTAAATCTCGTCTATGAACCCGTCCAAGCCACCAAATTCGACGGACCACCCAAAAGTAATCACGATGTAACCAATTGGCACCCGGGCAGGGCCGATCAGGTAGATTGCACCGTGTGAAGAGCCCTCAAGCAAGGGCTGCAAGGCGGCTTCGCGATGCTCTGGGGTGCTCTCAAAGTCAGTCTCTGCGTGAAATGCCGAAACAAGCCCCATGAGCCGCTCCAGATCATCGGTCTTTGCAAGATGTAGTGCTGCGCTCATAACCGTGCCAAACGCTCTGTCAGCAAATCAAAGAAGCCTTGCGCATCCACGTCGCCCATGAACATGGCGTTGGGCTCGCGTGCCGACACGCCCCACCAATCCGCAACCGTCATTCCCAAAGTCAGTTCTGACTGCGTTTCGATTTCTACGTTGATGTAGCGACCCGAGAAGAGTTCGGGCTTGATCAAATAAGCGGTCACGCAAGGGTCGTGCAAAGGTGCACCAGCAGAGCCGTATTTATCCGTGTCGAACCGCTCGAAAAAATCGACCATCTCTGCCATCGCGTCGCACACTTTGGTTTTGCAGTCGCGCAAGGCTTGGACGCGATCAGGTGTGACGAGTACTTTGTGCGTCACATCGAGTGGCATCACTGTGATCTTAATACCTGATTTAAAAACAATTTCAGCAGCTTCTGGATCGACGTAAATGTTGAACTCTGCAGCAGGGGTGATGTTACCAACCTCGAAATAGGCCCCCCCCATCAGAACGATCTCTTGAATGCGTTCCGAGATATCAGGAGCGCGCTGAAGCGCTGTGGCGATGTTGGTGAGCGGTCCAAGCGGGCAAAGCGTGACGGAACCGCTGGGACGCTCTCGCAAGGTTTCAACAATGAAATCAACGCCATGCTGTTTTTGCAAAGGCATCGTCGGGTCCGGTAATGTCGGACCGTCAAGTCCAGTGGTGCCGTGGACATGCTCGGCCGTGATCAGCTTGCGCGCTATGGGCGCTTCGCATCCTGCGAAGACAGGGACATCAACTTTGCCCGCCAACTCGCAGACAATACGTGTATTTTTCTGCGTCAATGGCAGGGGGACATTGCCCGCGACGGCCGTGATTCCAAGGACGTTGATCTCGTCAGGACTGCCAAGCGCGAGCAAGATCGCGGCCGCATCGTCTTGTCCGGGGTCTGTGTCGATGATGATGTCTCGTGCTGTCAAAACGGGGCTCCTGTTCGCGTGTGCGCAATCTGTGCCAGCCTGCGAGGCTTGTCCATGGGGCAGACGCACAAAAGCCCGCACGGTGGCGGGCCTTCGCTTGTTATTTGAATGTAGGCTTAGCCGTCGAAATCAACTTCTTCGATCAACTTCAACGCCGCGGGGCGGTTGGCCGCGAGCGTCATCAGGTTCACATTATCTGCGGTGAACGTGCCCCAGCTTTGCACCAACGGGTCTGCTTGTGTGCCCGGCGCGATGGGGTATTCAAAGTTTGCAGCCGCGTAGATTTCCTGCGCTTTTGGGGAGGTCAAAAACTCCATCATCTTGATTGCATTGTTTTTATTGGGAGCAGACTTGATCAGCGCCACGCCAGAGACATTCACATGCGTGCCGCCATCCTCGAACGTTGGGAAAACGATGCGCACACTATCTGCCCATTCTTGTTGCTCTTCATCGGCAAGCATTTGCCCCATGTAATATGTGTTTCCGACAGAGATATCGCACTGACCTGACCAGATCGCTTTGACCTGTGCGCGATCATTGCCTTGGGGTTTGCGCGCGAGGTTGTTTTTCACGCCTTGCAGCCACGTTTTTGCACCCTCCATTCCTTTATGTTCAATTACGGCAGAGGTCAGCGCCACGTTATAGGCGTTTGTGCCTGAACGTGTGCAAATACGGCCTTCCCATTTGGGGCTGGCTAGATCTTCGTAAGTTGTAACTTCACCATCTGCGACACGCTCTTTGGAGGCGTAAATGATCCGCGCACGCGTTGTGAGGCCAAACCAGTGCCTGTCTGGATCACGCAGGTTTTCTGGCACATTCGCGTCCAGCACGACGCTTTCAACAGGGGCTGTAAAACCACCCTCAACCACAGCCGATAGGCGTGCGATATCAACCGTAAACACCAAATCCGCAGGGGAGCGATCACCCTCGGCCGCGAGACGCTCGATCATGCCTTTGGCAAGGAACGCAACATTTACTTTAACGCCGGTTTGCGCCGTAAATGCATCGGTCAGCGGTTTGATCAGTTCTGGTTGGCGATAAGAATAAATGTTCACTTCATCAGCGAAAGCAGGTGCAGCAAGTGTGCTTGCGGCGATTAGTGTCGTGAGAGTGCGGCGCATTGTGCGGTCCTCCAGGGTTGATTTCGATGCATTCTTTTATTCCGACAAAAACACTCAGGTCAATACCTGAATAAAACAATCAGGTATTTTTCTCTGCGCGTTTTGCAGCGTCCCAGAGCGCGTCCATTTCTTCGAGATTGGATTGCTCTGGTGTCTTGCCTTGCGTAGCAAGCGCGCGCTCGATGCTCTCAAAGCGCCGCGTAAACTTTGCATTGGCCGCGCGAAGGGCCGTCTCGGATTCGATGCCCAAGTGACGCCCTAGATTGACCATCACAAAGAGCAGATCGCCGAACTCTTCTTCTACCTCAGCTTGGCTTAGCTCATCACGCGCCTCGACCAATTCGCCCGCTTCTTCAACAATCTTATCCAGAACTTCATCTGTTGAAGGCCAGTCAAAGCCAACCCGAGCCGCGCGTTTCTGCAACTTTTTCGCCCGCAACAAAGCAGGCAATCCGACTGCCACCCCATCCAGCGTGCCTTTCTGCGCTTTACCCGCGCGCTCTGCTGCTTTGATGGTTTCCCAATCTTTGGTCTGTTGCTCGGCCGATTTCGCGTTGCTTTGATCGCCAAACACATGGGGGTGACGCGCAACCATCTTGTCCGACATAGTATCAGCCACGTCGTTAAAATCGAACAAGCCGCGCTCGGACGCCATTTGCGCATGAAACACCGATTGAAACAGCAAATCGCCTAATTCGCCGCGCAATTCGTCCCATTCTTCGCGCTCTATCGCGTCAGCAACTTCATAGGCTTCCTCAATCGTGTAGGGCGCGATCGAGGCGAAATCCTGTTCAATATCCCAAGGACATCCGGTCTCAGGGTCACGCAAGGCTCGCATAATTTCGAGCAAACGGGGCATTCCGCCCTTTGGGTCATGGATCAAGGTCTCATCGGGCATTGCGCTGGCGCTTTCTTTTCTGTCAGATGCATTTCTAACGATAGCCTGAACGGAGTCCATCCTATGCCGATTGTGAACCGCATCGCGGAGTTTGCCGAAGACATGACCGCGTGGCGCCGCCACTTGCATACGATCCCTGAATTGTCCTTCGATTGCCCGAAAACGGCTGCGTTTATCGCAGAGCGTTTGCGAGAGATTGGCGTTGATGAAATGCACGAAGGAATTGCACAGACAGGCATCGTCGCGATCATCAACGGGCAGGGCGATGGCCCCACGATTGGCCTGCGCGCTGACTTTGACGGTTTACCTATTATCGAGGCGACGGGGCTTGACTATGCCTCTGTGCATGAGGGCAAGATGCACGCCTGCGGTCATGACGGACACACGACGATGCTGCTAGGTGCTGCGCGCTACCTTGCTGAAACGCGTAACTTTTCTGGCCGCGTTGCGTTGATTTTCCAGCCCGCCGAAGAAAATGGCGGCGGTGCTGAAGTCATGGTGAAAGAGGGTATTATGGATACTTTCGACATTTCGCAGGTTTATGGCATTCATAACGCTCCGGGCTTTGTTGCAGGTGGATTTTACACGACTCCGGGTCCGATCATGGCTGCTGTGGATACGTTCCACATTGATATTAAAGGCGTGGGTGGTCACGGGGCGATGCCCCATGAAACCTGTGACCCAGTGATTGCGGCCTGTGGCATCGCTCAAGCGATCCAGACGATTGTGTCGCGTAATCACTATGCGCTGGATGATCTGGTTGTGTCGGTGACGCAAATTCATACAGGCACGGTTGATAATGTTATTCCTGATTACGCCTATATGAATGGCACTGTGCGCACCTTTGATCCCAAAGTGCAGGACATGGTTGAGCGCCGCCTGGGCGAGATTGTCGCGGGGCAAGCAGCCTCTTATGGTGTCACGGCTGAACTTCGCTATGAACGCGGCTATCCAGCGACGATAAATTGCGCGAAAGAAGCCGCACATGCTACTGATGTTGCAGTAGAAATCGCAGGTGAGGGTAAAGTCGTTGCCGATGCAGGGCGCGAGATGGGTGCCGAAGATTTTGCCTATATGTTAGAAAAGCGTCCCGGTGCCTATCTATTCCTTGGTCAGGGCGAAAGTGCAGGACTGCATCATCCTGAGTACAATTTCAACGATGATGTAGCACCCGTCGGCGCAAGCTTTTTTGCGCGTTTGGTAGAGCGATCTCAGCCCTTAGAAGGCGCTCAATAGATGGCCTTAGAGGATGCAAAAACACAAGTAGATCATGCGTTTACGCGCGACAGCTTGCGTGGTCTTAGCAATGAGAACACCTTTGGTGGTGCGACGTCCTTCTTGCGCCGTCGCTATAGTAAAGACCTGAGCGGCGTTGACCTAGCCATCACAGGAATTCCCTTCGATCAGGCAACAACCAACCGCACCGGCACACGTCTGGGTCCACGCGCGATCCGTGAGGCGTCTAGCCTGCAATCGCCTGATGCGCCTTATGGCTGGGGGTATGACCCGCTTTCTGAGCTCAACATCGTCGATTATGGCGATTTGGCCTTTGATTATGCGATGGTCAGTGAATTTCCCGCTGCTTTAACCGCGCATATTAAAGGTATTCTGGACGCAGGCGCCGCAAGCATTTGCCTTGGCGGTGATCACTTTATCAGCTTTCCAATCCTAAAAGCATACGCTGAGAAGTTTGGTCCACTCAGCCTAATCCAGTTCGATGCCCACACGGACACGTGGCAAGACGATAATATGGAGCGGATCGACCATGGAACGATGTTCTACAAGGCGATTAAGCTTGGGTTAATAGATCCAGAGCGCTCTGTATCTATCGGAATTCGAACGGATAATCCGGATACAATGGGTGTTAATATCTTAGATGCGCGGTGGGTGCATGAAAACGGATCTGCTGCGGTTGCAAAGCGTGTAAAAGAGATCGTTGGCGACACCCAAACCTATGTGACGTTCGATATTGATTGCCTTGATCCTGCATTTGCACCCGGGACTGGTACCCCTGTGTGGGGAGGTCTTGCATCTTGGCAAGCTGCCGCAATCTTGCAAGATTTGGCAGGCATCAATATGGTTGGCGGGGACATTGTAGAAGTTTCACCGCCGTTCGATACAACGGGCGCAACAGCGATTGCCGGGGCGCATGTGGCGGTTGAACTTATGTCTCTATGGGGTTGGAATCACTTGAGGAAAGGGCAATGACAAACCAACCTCTTGGAGGAAATGAACTTGCACGGTTTTCTGGTCCACAAACCTTTATGCGCTTGCCTGCGCATGATGGGCCCGAGGGATTGGATGTCTCGATCCTTGGCATTCCTATGGATATTGGAACAAGTTGGCGCTCTGGCACACGTTTTGGACCGAAACAAATCCGTGAACAAAGTGCGATGATCCGCCCTTACAACCTTCAAACGGGTGCGGCTCCATTTGACAGTTTGAACGTCGGGGATATTGGCGATGTGCCGATTAATACGTTCTCTTTGGAAAAGAGTTTGTCCGTTATTTCAGCGTATTACGATGAGCTCTCGAAGTCAGATACAATTCCTTTTGCGCTTGGCGGTGATCACTCTTTGACGTTACCGATCTTACGCAGCATCGCAAAAAAGCATGGCCCCGTTGCGTTAATACACGTGGATGCACATGCGGATGTGAACGAACATATGTTTGGCGAGCGCGAGACCCACGGAACAGTGTTCAGGCGCGCATTTGAGGATGGTTGTTTGCAAGCTGATAAGGTGTTTCAAATCGGTTTGCGTGGAACAGGATATAGTGCTGAAGATTTTACAGAAGCGGCGGGATGGGGCTTTAATCAATATTTGGCACCTGACCTTTGGCACAAGAGCCTTGCGCCGTTAGCTGCTGAGATAAAAAAGAAAATTGGCGATGCGCCGGTTTATATCAGCTATGACATCGATAGTCTTGATCCAGCCTATGCACCGGGTACGGGCACGCCTGAAATTGGCGGGTTAACGTCTATGCAAGCAATGGAGCTTATACGAGGGTTGCGTGGCCTCAATATTGTTGGTTGCGACTTGGTTGAAGTCAGCCCGCCGTATGATACCTCCGGTAACACAGCGTTGACTGCTGCAAATCTGGCCTATGAACTACTCTGTGTGCTGCCCGGTGTCGCCTATCGCTAAGCACGAAAAAAATTCAAACTGTCGATGATAGACAAGGGACATCATATGTGGACGCTATTCTTTTTAGGACTGATCGTGGCATTTGTCGCCTATGTGCAATTTGCACCAAGTGATGCAGATCGATGGCACAAAGCCGTTGAGGGCGTCCACGATGCCGATTTCGCAGGTGGGGCTTTGCGCATCATTGAAGCAGATCTTGCTGATTTGGACCGCGTCATTCGCGAAAGCGGCAGTCGCGTGCTTGCAGGTAGCATCGAAGAAGGGCGCATCACCTATATTTCGCGCACGCGTGTCGTCGGGTTTCCTGATTACACAACGGTTCAACGCCGCGGTGAATTGCTTGCGATTTACGGGCGGTTGCGCTTTGGCAAATCAGACCTGTCCGTCAACCGGAAGCGAATAGAGGGCTGGATTTCCAAGCTCTGAAGATAAACACCCAGGCGCAACTTCGCGCCACATTGGCGAATTCAGGCTCATTTGGCACTGCGCCATAAACATGCGCCCATCCACCTGTAGGCAGGTCATTTGACCCAATTCAATACGCAAGCCGCCTTTGTCGGTGCAATAACACTCGACGGTTTTCCCGCTAGGACTGGTGACATCTGCAAAAGAGCCGACAGGAAGCATAAATGCGATCAAGGTCAGGACTTTTCTCATGATGAAAAGTATACCATAAGCGAAAAAGCACGCAAGCCGTGCGCAAGCTGGAGACGCCGCAATGGTTCCAATGGACCGCCTCATGCAGATCACCCAACGTTTCGAGTTTCTCGAAGCGAAGATGGCAGGCGGCGCTGATGGCGGCGAAATAGCTGATTTAGCTCGGGAATATTCCGAATTGAAGCCGGTCGTCGAGCAAGTCGCAGCCTACAGGCAACTTTTGGCCGATATCGAGGAAGCGACCTCGATGCTGGCAGATCCGGATATGAAAGAGTTGGCCGAGGAAGAATTACCGGCTTTGAAAGAAGCGCTGCCAGAGGCGGAAATTGCTCTTCAACTGGCGCTATTGCCCAAGGATGAGGCCGATGCGCGCCCCGCAATGATTGAAATTCGCCCCGGGACAGGGGGAGACGAAGCAGCCCTTTTTGCCGCGGATTTGTTGCGCATGTATCAGCGCTATTCAGAGGCGCGTGGCTGGAAGTTTGAGATCATCGAAGAACAACTGACAGAGCTTGGCGGTATCAAAGAAGTCACAGGTCACATCAAAGGCGAAAACGTCTTTGCGCGTCTCAAATACGAATCCGGCGTGCACCGTGTACAACGTGTTCCAACAACTGAAAGTGGGGGACGCATTCACACCTCTGCTGCGACTGTCGCAGTGCTTCCCGAAGCGCAAGAGGTTGATCTGGTCATCGCGCCAAACGACATCCGCATCGACACAATGCGCGCGTCCGGGGCAGGTGGGCAGCACGTGAACACCACCGACTCCGCAGTGCGCATCACGCACCTCCCGACGGGGATTATTGTGGTAAGCGCCGAAAAGTCCCAACACCGTAACCGCGAAATTGCAATGCAGGTTTTGCGCACGCGGCTCTATGATGCAGAGCGTCAACGTATTGATGATGAACGCTCGGCAGATCGTAAATCTCAAGTGGGGTCTGGCGATAGATCCGAGCGGATTCGCACCTATAATTTCCCGCAAGGGCGCATGAGCGATCACCGCATCAACCTTACGCTTTATAAGCTGGATCAAGTGATGCAGGGCGAACTCGATGAGATCATCGACGCGCTGACGGCAGATGATCAAGCAACGAAATTGGCGGAAATGAACGGGTGACGCTACAAGAATGGCTGCCTGATTTACGCGATCGTCTAAGCCGCGTGCCAAGCGATGATACAATGCGCGACATTCGTATTCTGGCAGCACATGCGATGGGTGTTTCACCGTCTCGTATGACGCTGCATATGCATGATGAGTTGAGCGACGACATGGTGAAACATATCTCGCTCCTGGTGGATGCGCGCATGCTGTGCACGCCCGTGTCAAAGATCATTCAAAAGCGTAGTTTTTGGGGGCGCGAGTTTGCGGTGGATCTTGATGTGCTCGATCCGCGTCCTGATACGGAAACGCTGATCGCCGCTGCTTTGGATCTTGGCGCGCAATCAAGGGTTCTTGATTTGGGAACAGGCACAGGAATCATCGGACTTACCTTGGCCGCAGAATGGCCAAACGCCGAGGTCGTTTGTACAGACATTTCTGAAAAGGCGCTCGCCGTCGCGAAGCATAACAAAAACGCACTAGGCGTTGCGGACAAGGTGACCTTGCTCAAATCAGATTGGTTTGAAGCCGTAAACGGACAGTTTGATCTGATCTTGTCCAACCCGCCTTACATAGCGCTGGATGAATGGGACGATCTGGATTTTGAGGTGCGCACGTTTGATCCTCGTCTTGCGCTCACGGATGAGGCGGATGGCTTGTCAGCTTACCGCACATTGACACAGCACGTAGGGCTGCATTTGAAAACGGATGGGCATCTGATGGTCGAGATTGGTCATACCCAAGGAAGTGCAGTTCAAGCGCTTTTCAACTCAGCCGGATTCATACAAATTAAATGTTTGCCCGATATGGCAGGACGAGACCGCGTTGTAAAAGGTGTTTGGAGCACGCAATAACGCGCTATTGGGCAAATTTATCGCGGTTTTTTAACAGTTAGACGGAATCATGTTGCAGCAACGTGAATGAAGTGCTTTATGAGAGGTGCTACACGGGAGAACAGGTCTGCTCGTTCCCCTTGGCACCAAGCCACAAATAGTGATCTTGTTTCTCGCGCCTAACTTTAGCGCAAGTGGTGGATCACAGTGACATTGATATGCTGGATTGAAGCTAGATGAGATCATCAAAACCACGTTCGCGTAAGAACAACCGCAACCGCCCCCAACCGGGTGGCGGCAATATCCCTAACCGCGTTTTTGATAGCAGCGGTCCTGAGGGCAAAGTACGCGGCACGCCGCAGCAGATCATCGATAAGTACCAGCAACTTGCGCGCGATGCACAGTTGTCGGGCGATCGTGTGGCTACAGAGAATTTTTCGCAGCACGCCGAGCATTATTTGCGGATGTTGAGTGCGGCTCAGAAAGAAATTGATGAGCGCCGCGAACAACAAGAGCGCGAAAACCGTGAACGCCAAGCAGAGCGAGACCGCGAGCGCGCCGAGCGCGATGCAGAACGTGCGACACGCGATGCAGAACGCACAGAGCAAGAACAGCAGCAACCCGTTGTGGCTGATAATTCTGCAGGTTCAGGCGATCAGCCCGATGTTGTAGAGCCTGTTAGCGTTGAGGAAACAGGTTTGGTGGAAACACCTGAGAGCAAGCCACGCCGTGCGCGCACACCGCGCAAACCACGTAGTCCTCGCAAGTCTGCCGCAGACAACGACGCGCCTGCGTCTGAAACACCATCTGCTCCGGTAGAATCTGCATCTGACGCAGCTGAGTAACTGTTAGAGATTAAGCCTTCGCGACTTCGCGCGCGAGGGCACAGAACTCTTCCAAAGACACTTGCTCTGCGCGCTCGGTTGGCTTGATGCCCGCGGCGTGCAACATATCTTCAATCTCGGGCGAGACAGACTTCAAAGAGGACCGCAACATTTTGCGTCTTTGATTGAACGCGGCGGCGACAACGCGCTCTAATGTTTTGAAATCCGCAGGAAAACGTGGCTCGGGCAGCATGCTGAGATGCACCACGGCGCTAGAGACTTTTGGCGGCGGACTGAACGCTTCGGGCGGCAAGCTCACAACGATCCGCGCATCGCAACGCCATTGCGACAGGATCGCGAGGCGGCCATAAGCTTTGTCACCCACATCGGCAGTAATGCGTTGGGCAACTTCGCGTTGGAACATCAGCGTAAGGCTTTGCCAAAAGGGCGGCCATTGTTTGGGTGTTAACCAGCGGATCAACAGTTCCGTTCCGACATTGTAGGGCAGGTTAGAAGCCACACGAATAGGGGGCGTCAAATGTGCAAGCGGATCAATATTGAGCGCATCGCCTTCGATCACGTGCAAGCGGTTGGGATATGCATCCGCAATTTCTTGCAACGCAGGCAAACACCGTGCGTCTTTCTCGATGGCGAGAACCTTGCGCGCCCCTTCGCTTAACAACCCACGGGTAAGCCCGCCGGGACCAGGTCCAATTTCAAGCACATCACAAGCGCTCAAGTCACCTGCCTGACGCGCAATTTTGGCGGTCAGATTAAGGTCGAGCAGAAAGTTCTGGCCGAGCGATTTACGCGCGCGCAGATCGTGACGTTCAATGACATCGCGTAGCGGTGGTAGTGGATCAGGCGTTGTCATGTGTCACTCATCCTAGCAGCCATACGCAGCGCTTCGATAAGGCTGGTTGGGTTGGCGATTCCTTGGCCTGCGATGTCAAACGCAGTGCCGTGATCAGGTGATGTTCTGATGAAGCTTAAACCCAAGGTCACATTCACCCCTTTGTCAAAATCCAGCGTTTTGATTGGGATCAGCGCTTGGTCGTGATACATGCACACGGCCGCATCATAACCTGCGCGCGCGCCGGCGTGAAACATCGTGTCTGCGGGCAGGGGGCCGTTTAGGATAAAGCCTTCGGCGCGGAGTTTCTCTAGCACGGGCGCGATCACTTCATCGTCTTCATGACCCATTTTTCCGCCTTCGCCCGCATGTGGGTTTAGGCCCGCAACAGCGATGGTCGGCTGTGAAATTCCGAACTGTGTTTGAAGGGCCGCACGGGTGATCCGGAGCGTGCTCTCTAGGCATTGCGGCGTCAAAGCGTTTGGAACATCCTTCAAAGGAATGTGAATTGTTGCAGGCACCACGCGAAGTTGCTCAGAGGCGAGCATCATCACGACGTCTTCTTTGTCATCAAGAGCCGCCAAGAATTCCGTGTGTCCTGGGTAGGCGAAGGCAGCGCCATCTTGCAGCGCTTTCTTATGAATGGGGGCCGTGCAAAGTGCGGCGGCTGCACCAGATTTCACCAATAGCACACCCGTCTCGATGGCGTCGATCACCCCTTGCGCATTCGCGCTATCAGCTTCGCCTTTTTGGGCAGAACCTGCAAAAGACTGCTGTAGTACGGGCATGGCAGATCCGCTTACACGGTGTGCATCACTGGGCGATGATATCAACTCATATGCGGCACCTGCTGGCAAATGCGCAGGATCGCCAATCCAAAAGAACGGCAACTCAGCACGCAAGGCATCCCACGCCTTCACCGCAATTTCGGGACCGATCCCCGCAGGTTCACCGCAGCTCAACGCAATTGGGCGTTTCACGCTTACTTCTCAACAATGCGCGCATCGGCGCGCAGTTGCTCAAGATAACCGTTGGAATAGGACGCAAGTCGCTGGTTTTGCAGGCCCAAAGACAACTCTGCGCGGTCCACTTCTTCCTCAAGCTCTGGCGTGCGGCCACATAGCATCAACAGAACCAACGTCTGGCCGTTCGCACGTGTAAGTGTGGTGGATGTTTCACCTGGGTCCATCTTTGCCAATTCAATTGCTATGTCCGCTGGAATGTCTGCAGGTGCTTTGGCTCCACGATCTAGCACGCTTGGATCTTGGCCTTTGGCAATGCCATAAAGATCGTCACAGCGATCAATGCGGCTTTCAATCTTGCGCGCTGTGGCGAGGCCCGCCTCGGTGCGTCCACCTGCGATATAGTAAGCCGCGTATTCAATCGCCGCGTATTTCGGATCGCCCCCTTGGGTTTCCTCGATATCGCGCAATTGGAACAAGGCCACTGCATTCTGTAGCGGGATCGGGGCTGTCACTTCACCCGGTGCGAGACCGAGCAAAATAGGACGCAAAGGTGCTGGCAATTGTGTGATTGGCAACCACTCCAACCGTCCGCTGCGCGCTTTGGAGGCGGAGGCAGAGTAACGCCGTGCTTCAGCTGCAAAGGCCGAGACACTGGTAATTTGTGAGATGCGTTCAGCGCGTTCTTGCACGGCCGCAGCTTGAGGTGGTGGCGCTGGCATGATGATTTCGGACAAAAGCACGCGAATACCTGCGCCTGAGCCGGAAGATGCGACGCTGCGATCAATGTCGTCTTCGCTAACGTTGATGCGGCTGGCGAACTTCGCTTGCACCAATTGGCGCCATGCAAGGCCGGACTGCACAAACGCGCGAAACGCATCCTCAGAGACGCCGCCAGCATTCAATGCTTGAATAAATTCGGCGCGGGTCAAATTCACGCGACCGGCAAATTCATCCATGCCGGCTTCAATTTCTTCGCTAGATGGAACAATTCCGACAGAGCGTGCCGCACCCAATTTGAGGCGATCTTCGATCAGTTGTTCGCGAGCAAGGTTCTTGTGATCTCCGGGCGCGCGCAACAGTCCTAGAAAGCGCGTGCGCTCAGCAATTTCAAAGTTGGTGATAGAGCTATCGTTTACTTTGATTGCAGTGGCGAACATGCTTTGCGCATTGGCAACTTGAGGCGCGCTGAGCGCGAGGAGCGCGGCACATGTGAGAGCGACAAAACCGCTTTTCATACGACGTGTGATAGAGAAATCAGTGTGAACCATATCTTTTATTTCCTGCATGTGCGGCGCGCTGCTTTGCCGCTGCCTCCTGTGCTAAACCCGCGAAGCGAGACGGCCAGCTCGTAAGTCGTGGCTGGCACCAGCGTTGTTGATCTTGCGAAGCTACGTGTGGCACCCAAGCCAATAGAGACGCATTCATTCTCATAGGTGACTTTACCACCGGTTTTCGCCATACGATCCGTAAGTAAATCATACTGGGCATTCGCCTGCGCCGTCCAGTGGCGATTGATCTTATACGTTCCACCCAGCGACCACTCTGCGACCGAAGCCGTGCGATTTTCCGCCGCGTCGGCGTTAATCTGCACATATGTGCCAGCAAGTGTCACCTTATTGCGGCGATAAGCGATGCGGGCTTCGGTCTTAACCGGCTCGAAATCCGCTTCGAACAATCCACGCGCCATGAACGAGCCGCCCCAGTTTGATGTATAATTAAGAGCCAACAACGTGTCCGAGGTCAAACCTTGCAAGCCAGAGCTGTCGGAAAAAGACGGATCAGCCGTTTCGCGAAACACTTGCCCGACAGTCAAACCCGCAGACCAGCTTTGAGTATCAAGCCGCGCCATACGGAAACCTAAAGCGCCGATTGTACCTGTCTCGCGACGATCTTTCACAGGAAAGCGCGACAAGGACAGCAGATTGCTTTCATCAAACTCTGAACTGACGCTTTCATCATTTGGCGAAACCGAAGGAGATCCGCCAGACCAAGCGATCTGTGCAATCGGTTCGATCAGGTATCGCGCGCCGTCTTGCCCGACATTCATCAGCGGATAGCGCAATGTTGCAGCTATAGCAGGCGTGACATTGTTTGTGCGTCCCAAAGCGGTGCTGTCTTGTTGAACCCCGTAACTGTCCAACCCGAGCGAAGTCACCAGACCAAAGCGCAAACCGTTGCCAACGGTCCATTCATCTTGCCAAGACAGATCAAGGTTGACCCGCGCCATATCGCGACCTGTCACATCATCCAATGACACCCGTTTGTGCCCATGCACGCCAAGCGTTGCGCGCAATTCGCCACCGATGCTGGGAAGTTGATAGCGACGCTCATATGTGACGTTACCGGTCACTGTGGGTTGAGTATCATTGCTCTCATTGTCACGCAGCGTTTCGAAATTCAGCAGTTCCGCTTGAAAGAACACATCGCGTTTGACCCGTGTGAGCGTGATGCCAGACCCCAAACGATCACGGCCGGAATAACCATAGTTAGACCGATACCCGCTGTCAGAGGCCGTTTCGACGTCAAAGCTAAGAACAAACGACTGGCCCAGGTCAAACGCGCCAAACCCGGTAAGGTAGTGACGCGGGGAGTCTGGAAGCAACGAGTCTTTTGAAATCGCGCCGTTCAGTTCGACATATCCACGCCGGATCATTTTGCGCAACCGCAGCTCTAACGTGCGCGTAACAGGAGTTACAAAAGGGGTCAGAGTTACATCTGCATGTTCACCCAGTGTGATGAAATAGGGCAGCTTGATCCCGAACCCGAGTTCTGAATCAGAAAAAAACCTTGGCACCAAAAAACCTGTCGAACGTTTTAGCGAAGGGTCAGGGATACGCATGGTGGGGAGATAAAGGACAGGCACACCAAGCAATCTGAATTGGGCACGCCGAAAGTAAATTTGCTTTTCTTCGCGGTCATGAATCGCACGGTCTGCACGGATTTGCCAGATCGGCGCGCCATTGCCGCAAATTTGGCAAGACGTCGCAACGACTTTGCGCAGCACCGTATAACGACCCTCTACGCGATCTGTTTGCGCAGACAGGATTTGCAATTCTTGGTTCAAAACATAGCGCGCACCGCGCAGAATGCCGTTCTCTAGCTTGCTATCAAGATCAGCGCTGTCCGCGATGATCACGTCACCATTCTCTTGCGAGAGGCGAATAGCGCCTTTGATGATCAACTCATCTCGTTTTTGATCGTAGATGATTTCATCGGTAAAAAGGCGAATACCATCATAAAAGGCTTCCACGTTGCCCGTTGCCACAAGGCGTTCGTCTTCGGTAATCAAAACGCTGTCGGCAACAAGTAAAGCAGCGTCTGCATCCTGCGCACGCGCTGGAAGTGCAAAGGCGATCAACGCAATTGCTGTGAGAACACGCAAGATATGGACAGTCCGGCTCATCCGTCCTCCATATGCAGCAACAGGCCGAGCGCAAGTAAAATCGAAGCGACGGGCGGTGTCCAAGCGGCAATCATCGTGGGAAGTTGCCCATTCTCTCCCAAAATCTGCGCAAAGTTGCGCACATAATACAACCCAAATCCAAGCATCACAGCAGCAAGCACCGCAACACCTGTTTTACCGAAACGTGTGTGGCGCATCGTGAACCCTGCGCCGACAAGGACCATGGCCATCAAGAAAAGCGGGCGCGCAAGCTCCATCTGAAACCAGACTTTGTGGCGACGCGCGGAAAATCCGGCTTCTTCGAGTTCATTGATATAGCTGTTCATATCCCAAATCGAGATGGCTGAAGGCTCAGAAAAACTCTCGCGAATACGCTCTTCGGTCAAGCTGGTCGGGACAAGGAGGTGCGCATTTATGCGGGCGGTTTCTTCGGGGCTGTCCGTCGTATTTAGCGCCCATTGCTTTGCATTTTGCAATTGCCAGCCACGCTGTGTCAGTGTTGCCTGATCGGCAACGATATGCGAGCGCGGTTGCCCGTTGGTGTCAAATTGCAAGAAACTCACATCATTGAGGGTCGTCATCTGCTCAATCGCAGAGCGCGCGTGGATCACGGTTTGCCCGTCAACGTCCCCTTGGCGCAGCCAAAGTCCATCGCGGCCAATTGAAACTGTACTTGTTTCTTGGTTCTTATATTCGCGTTCGAGCGTGATGAACTGCTTGCTGGTTGCAGCAACAATCGGATTGAACAACGTCACCGCGGACACACCAATGATCGCGGAGACCAACATGGGTGAGGCCAAAGTTGTAAATGCGGACCGCCCGGCAGAGCGCGTGACCACCAACTCAGAGGTGCGCGCAAGGGTCAAGAATAGCGACACAGACGACAAGATCATGACGAGCGGCAAAATCTGGTAGATGCCCGCAGGCGCGTTCAGGAGCGTTAGAAAGAAGACATCAGTAAAGCTGACGTTATCGCTGTTGAAACGGCGCATCTGTTCGACCAGATCGATTAACGTCAGAAACGCAAGAAAGATGAAAAGCGTCGTCAGGAAAACCCGAATAAAGCGACGTGCAAAATAGAAATGAAGGATCATGCACGCGCCTCGCTCAAGGACGCGTCCTTGCGACGCCGTCTAGGTCGCGCAGCCAAACGCAGCATCAAAATCGAAACGCCAAGTCCAAAGACACTTTGCGCATAAACTAAAGGCCAAAGGTTGGCGTTCGCACGTATAGGATCGGTCACGATGCTCTCAACCAGTTTCACCAGCACTAGCAGCAAAATCGCGCCAATGATCTGCCGACCAACCCCAAACCGCGAGAACCCGCCGACCAATAGGGTAGAAAAGCCGATTAAGGCGGCAACAACACAGAGAATAGGTTGATTAAAGCGCCCGTGCACTTCTTCCAAGATGCGACCAGGTGTCTGCGCTGTCGCTTTGCTGACGAGATCGGTTGCGAAGTACAGCTCTGCTGTTGAACGCTGATCAAGTGGTTTAAACAACGCGCCCGGCGCATCAATCAGATCAGAAATGTTATAAGCGAAATCGGTAAATTTGGTCTTTGTCAGTTTGCGTGTCTCTGTGTTCAAGGCTTGCGCAATTCCGTTTACCACAACGAGCTTTGGCCCTGTTGGCTCGTTCACCAGAAAGCCATCCACAGACGAATAGGTCGTCGCACGGTCCGCGTTTCGGCGATCACTTAGAAAGACATCTTTCAGCACACCCTCTGGCGTGATTTCACGAATGTAGAATGTCACGCCCTCAGAGGGGTTCATAAACTCCCCTTCGCGCAACAGTTTCGCAGACAAAGTGCCGCTGATTTCGTTCTCACGAAACCGAAGCTGCTCAAGCGATGTTGGCACCAAATATTGCGTTAAAACCATCATAAACGTGCCGACAATCAAGCCAAAGATCACCACAGGCCGCGCCAAACGCCATGGCGAATAACCAGTCGCTTGCATGACCACCAACTCACTTTCGGACGCAAGGCGGTTGGTCACATAAACAGAGGCCGCAAACGCGGACATAGGCAGAACCATACGCACGACATTTGGCAGGCTAAGGGCCGTGAATTCCAAAAATACAGAAGCAGGTTGCCCATCCGCAATCAGGCGGTCAAACAAGATCACCGCGCGGTTGATCCAGTAAACAGAAACCAGCACGAGCGAGAAAAAGCCGAACAGCACAAAAAGTTGCGACAGGACGTATCTGTCAAATCTTGCCAAAACTGCCCCCGTTTGCCTGCTGCTTTTTTCCAATCTGTAACCTATTTTTACCCTGTGGAAAACTGCTATCTGGCAAAGCCTCGCGAACCTCGCTATCCCTAGGCTAAATTTGCAAAAAGGAACGCTCTCTCATGCCTAATCTCATTGCCACTTCGTTTACCGCCGTCGATCTTGATGCTCTTGCCGGTTTTGAAGGTCGTATCGCGGTTGTGGTTGCGAGTGATGGTAAACTTGATGCCGGCGCGCGTCGTATCAATCGATTGAGCAAAGGCGCCTTGGCGCGGCTTGTTGAGGCGGGCAAGCTAGAGGATGCCAAAGCGGGCGCAGTAATCACGCTCAACTTTCCCGCGGGAATGGCGGCGCATGCGGTAGATGTGCTGGTCTTGGATCGCCGACCCAGCGCTTTGGATGCGCGCAAGGCGGGTGCCGCACTTGGCAAGATTATGGGCGAGGGCGCTGCGCTCTTGATTGCGGGAAGCAACGCGAAAACAGCGCAAATTGTGCTCGGGGCTGCGATGCGCGCTTATGAATTCAACCCGCACAAGACGAACACAGACGATAAATCGCGCACTCTGAGCGTTATGTGTGCCAAGCCCGAAGAAGTAGAGGTCGAGGTGAAACCGCTTCTTGCTATCGCTGAAGGCGCGCATATGACTCGCGACTTGGTGAATGAACCCGCAAATGTTTTGACGACCACAGAGTTCGCGGATCGCCTCGAAGAGATGGAAAGCCTCGGGCTTGAAGTTGAGGTGCTCGAAGAAGCTGAGCTGGAAAAGCTTGGCATGGGCACGCTGCTGTGTGTGGGTCAAGGCTCTGACAGCCCCTCCAAAGTCGTTGTCATGCAGTGGAAGGGCGGCGAGAAAGACGCCAAGCCGCTTGCACTGGTTGGCAAAGGGGTGGTGTTCGACACAGGCGGTATTTCGCTCAAACCTGGTGCCGGCATGGAAGACATGACCATGGACATGGGCGGCGCGGGCGTCGTTTCTGGCGTGATGCGCTCGCTTGCGCTGCGCGGTGCAAAGGCGAATGTTGTCGGTCTTGTCGGGCTTGTGGAAAACATGCCCTCCGGCAACGCTGTACGCCCCGGTGATGTGGTCACGTCAATGAAGGGCGACACGGTTGAAGTTATCAATACCGACGCGGAGGGCCGCCTCGTTCTGTGTGACGTGATGTGGTACGCGCAGGACCGCTTTGCGCCTGTTGGTATGATTGATCTCGCCACGCTCACGGGGGCAATTGTCGTAGGTTTAGGGCATGAAAATGCGGGCGTTTTCTCTAACAATGATGACCTATGCAATGCGTTCCTCAAAGCCGCGCAAACCGAGGGTGAAGGTGCGTGGCGTATGCCACTGGGCCAAGCTTACGATGACCTTTTGAAATCGCGTATCGCAGATATGAAGAACATTGGTGGCCGCGCTGCTGGTTCTGTCTCCGCCGCGCAATTCTTGCAACGTTTTGTGAAGGAAGACACGCCCTGGGTCCACCTTGATATCGCGGGTGTGGCCTCGCTGAAATCTGAATCCACTTTGGCCCCGACAGGTGCGACAGGCTGGGGCGTTATGGCGTTAAACCGCCTTGTCTCGGATATGTTTGAGAGCTGATATGGGGGCGGCCTACTTCTACCACCTCACACGCAATCCGCTGGAAACCACGCTGCCTTTGCTGCTTGGCAAAGCGCTCGGGGCAGGGTGGCGCTGTGTGGTTGTGGGCCGTAGCTCGGCGCGATTAGAAGCGCTAGATCACGCACTTTGGAACGGCAGAAAAACAGATTTTCTCGCGCACGGCGTAACAGGAACGGCGCACGATTCCGCGCAGCCGATCTTACTGAGCGACACACATGCCACTGCGAACGATGCCGCATGCGCCATGTGTATCGATGGCGCGGACATAAGCCCTGAACAAGTCAAAACCTATGAGCGTACTTGTATCCTTTTCGATGGTAATGACGACGTTGCCCTGCAAACGGCACGCGCGCAGTGGAAAATGCTGACTGATGCAGGCTGCACTGCGCAATATTGGTCAGAAGAAAGCGGCAATTGGCAGATGAAGGCGAAAAAGGAATAACCTGTCATTAAGGTTAACCCGCGCGCTTCCTCTCTTTAAAAATATCCCCGCCGGAGGCTCCCTCAGGTGCAAACAACGCTACCGCACCAGTACTAATGTACCGCCCGAAATCTCGATCCTCTCGAATGTCTGCAAATAGCTCATCCCCATAAGGGATTGCGACATCTGGCCTTCGTTCACATCTACCCGAAACCGCGGTAGTTCTGCCCCTGCGAAACCGAAACTATCGGTTCGCACCGAAGCGATGCGCACAGACCCGTTGGCCGTCATGGCCTCTCTCACAAAAGCCAACTCATCAGGATCAATCCCCGCTGCAAACGCGTCCGCTTTGCGCAAGACGACACCTGTCGCGCCAGTATCAACAACAAAGCGGATCGGCACATCGTTCACCATCGCCGTTGCATAATAATGCCCATCACGCGCGCGCGGCAGCTCGATGCGTTCGCCGCCGCTGATGACGCTTTGCTGCGGAACGACAGTTTGGCGGATATCGCCCCACATGCCATAGGCCGCAATGACACCAATAAAAATCAGTGCCCAGACAGACATTTGTTGCAGAACTTTGTTCATCGAACCGCGTGAGGACGTGAAAAACCAAAAGGCAATCACACCGCCAAGCAGCACGAGATAAATCAAATTGCCAAAATCATCGCCGGAAAGTTGCGCCATATCGGGCCTCCTTTCACTCTATCTAGGAACGTTTTCCAAAAGACCAAAGTCTTGCAGGCCATTTAGCATAAATTGCACCGCTAATGCGGCCAACAACATACCTAGCAAACGCGAGACGACGTTTATGCCTGTTTTGCCTAGCAAGCGTTCCAAGGGCGTAGCGGCCTCAAAGAAAATGAAGGTCACGATCAAAACCAAAACCATAACAGCCAGCGATAGGCCAAGCCCCGTAAACCCGGGTTGTGTGCCAGCAAGCAAGATCACTGTCGCAATCGAGCCGGGTCCAGCAATAAGTGGGATTGCCAAAGGAAACACAGACGGATCATCCAGATCGTCGTCTTCTTCCGCCGTATCCTCACGCCGTTTGGAGCGGCGTTGAAACAACATATCAAGAGCTGTGAGCAGCAACAAAATACCGCCCGCAATCTTGAACGCCGCCATGGAAATACCGATAAATCCTAGCAATGCTTCGCCAAAGATAGCAAACAGCGCAAGAATTCCCGCAGAGGTCAAAGTCGCGCGTATCGCGATTGCACGACGTTGCTTGACGGTCATGCCTTGCGTCAATGCAACGAACAAAGGCGTCAGACCGATAGGGTCAATGATCACGAACAGCGTCACGAAAGACGTTATGAAAAACGCCGTGTCGATCACGACGCGTTGGCCGCCTCAAGCTTTTCAAGCGCCGTCATCCACATGGTTTCAGCGCGGCCATGAGCCTCCATGACTTCGGCGTACTTCTTGTTCCACGTCTCAAGTTCGCCTTTGCGTGCTTCTTCGTACAGCACTGGATCCGCGAGCTTTTTCGCCAATTTATCGCGCATCTCGTCGATTTTGGACATACGCTCTTCGCACTTGCGCACATCCGCGCGCAGCGCTTTGATCTGATCTTGCGACGGGCGTTTAACCTTAGGCTTTTCCGCTTTTTTCGCGTCTTTGTCTTTCTTCGCAGGCTTGTCGTTGCTCAAAAGCATTTTGCGATAAGCTTGCAAATCCTCTTCATAGACAGAGACATGACCGTCTTTCACCAGCCACAAACGGTCAGCAACCATCGACAGCAAATGCATGTCGTGGCTGACCAGAATGACCGCACCAGAGTAGGCCGTTAAAGCGTCCACAAGGGCTTCGCGAGATTCAATGTCAAGGTGGTTGGTCGGCTCGTCGAGGATCAACAAATGCGGGGCAGGGAGTGTGGCGAGCAAGAGCGACAAACGCGCTTTCTGCCCACCAGATAGCCTGCCGACTGCTGTATCAGCCTGATCCGCGCCAAGCCCGAAACCTGCAAGTCGCGCACGCAGTTTCGCTTGGCCCTCTGCAGGGCGTTCGCGCAAAAGGTGCTCTAGCGGCGTTTCGTCAACGTAGAGTTCTTCCACCTGATGCTGCGCAAAGAAACCAATGCGCAACTTGTTCGATGTTACCATCGATCCGCTCGCGATCTTAAGACGATCCGAGAGCATTTTAGAAAGCGTCGATTTACCCTCGCCGTTGCGTCCCAGCAAAGCGATGCGGTCATCTTGGTCGATGCGCAGGTTCAAATCCCGCAGGATGATCGTCTCTCCATACCCGACAGAGGCTTTTTCGGTCGCGATAATGGGCGGCGAGAGTTCTTCAGGCTTGGGGAAGGTAAACACAGTGCGTGCGACATCCTCTGGCGCGCGAATGGTTTCCATCTTTTCTAGTGCTTTGACGCGCGATTGCGCTTGCTTTGCTTTTGAGGCTTTGGCTTTAAAGCGGTCCACAAAGGCTTGTAAATGCTCACGTTTAGCGTCTTGCTTCTTTGCCGCAGAGGCTTGCAAAGCACGTTTTTGCGCGCGCTGTTTGGCGAACATGTCGTAGGTGCCTGTGTAGTAAATAAGGCCTTTGTCCTCGAGGTGCAAAATGCCGCCAACGGAGCGGTTCAACAGCTCACGGTCGTGTGAAACAATCAAAACTGTGTGCGGGTATTTGACGAGGTAGGCCTCGAGCCAAAGCGCGCCCTCAAGATCGAGATAGTTTGTCGGCTCGTCGAGCAGCAACAAATCAGGCTCAGAGAAAAGAACTGCCGCCAGAGCGACGCGCATACGCCAACCGCCGGAAAAGGCTGAACAGGGTTGGAGTTGTTCGTTATGGGTAAAACCAAGACCTTTGAGGATCGTTGCGGCGCGCGCTTCGGCAGACCATGCATCGATATCGGTCAGGCGGGTTTGAATCTCGGAAATTCGTGTCGGGTCCGTGGCGGTTTCAGCTTCGGCCATAAGCGCTTCACGCTCTGTATCGGCGCGCAGGACTGTGTCGATCAAGGACACTTCGTTGCCCGGAACCTCTTGGCTCACACCGCCAATTTTCCAACCTTGGGGCATGCTCACGGAACCCGTATCAAGCACCATTTCTTTACGAATGATCTTGAATAATGTGGTCTTGCCCGAGCCATTGCGCCCCACAAGGCCAACCTTGTGGCCTGTCGGGATTGTGACGGATGCGTTTTCGACCAAAGTGCGGCCCGCGACGGAGTATGTTATGTCTGATATCTTAAGCATGGCGAGCCTCTAACAGAGGCAATCGCGCGGCGCTAGCGGTGTTTTATGCACGTTTGTTGCGCATGCCTGTGACTTGCTTGATTGACGCGTCATGGCTCAGCTCTGCAAAACGTGCACTTGCGGGATCAATCAGCGCAATTTTTGCATCGCTATTGTGGTGAACTGCCCAACCAAAGGATTTCACCAAGGGCGACGCACGCAGGCACGCTTGCCCCTTTGAAAAGAACTCCGCACGAAACAAGGCATGCTCATCAATCGGGATATCCTTGCGCAGGGCGGCGACTGTGCTGAGCAAATCATCACTTTCTAAAGTGTAGGGCGCATCAGCGATGCGTTCATAGAGCATTTGCGCGACAGAACCCGCTTTGTCAGGAACCGTCGCAACACGGGTGCGACAATCCTCAGAAGGCAAAATAAGAACGTCGGTGTAGTTGGTGCTGTGCATGATCGTCCGCTCCTGTTTGTTCTCACTACGTTCTCACAAAGGGTGAATAAGTCAACAGGATGCTTTTCAACTCACAAACCCCATGCTAAGCGCGCCACAGAATTCACAGGCGTTCACCGCACAGTCGCGGTGCGTCTCTAATAAAAAGGAAGTCTCCCATGGCTCTTGAACGCACATTTTCTATCATCAAGCCTGATGCAACACGCCGTAACCTTACAGGCAAAATCGTTGCGAAATTCGAAGACGCGGGTCTGCGCGTTGTCGCCTCCAAGCGCATCCAAATGACACTTGCTCAAGCGCAAGCGTTTTACGGTGTTCACTCCGAGCGTCCGTTCTTTGGCGAACTGTGTGAATTCATGATCTCTGAGCCAGTTGTCGTTCAGGTTCTGGAAGGTGAAGGCGCAATCGCGAAAAACCGCGAAGTTATGGGCGCAACGAACCCAAGCGACGCGGCAGCGGGCACAATCCGCGCTGAGTTCGCAGAATCAGTCGGCGAAAACTCTGTACACGGTTCCGACGCTCCTGAGACAGCAGCAGAAGAAATCGCGTTCTTCTTCTCTGGTCTAGAACTGGTTGGCTAAGCTCTAACGCTTTTCGATCACACCAATTAAGTCCAGGGCTGCTTCGAGATCGGAGCGGCCCTTTTCTTTTGTGCCTTTGGCATCCGCTTTGATTTTGTCAAAAGTTGCGCGCAGAGCGGCTTTTTCAGCACCTTGGCAATCATTCCATGGGCGGCCTTGAAGCCCCATGGCAAGCGCATAAAAGCCAATGAAATGAGGCTTTGTGCCAGCTTTGATCAGCTTGCTGTAGCACGCTTGTGCACCAAGCGCGCGGACTTGATCAGCACTTGTTATGCCAGCCTTCGTAAAACTAATGTCGCTTGCTGGGCCTAGATTGGGAATCGAAGAAACAGGATCACTCATGCTGATCTTGATACCTGAAAATGGACGGCTCAGATACTGGCGAAATCGGTGAATACTGTCGTTTGTTCTTTTGGCTTGCTGGTTTGCGGAGCATTCGTTTGCGACGATGCCCCCTTTGTGACGGGGGCCTGTGTGTTTGAAGACGTCATTTTATGTCCTTTCAACGCTTGATACGTGCCGTTGGGTTAAGCGTTGCGCGTTATGTAGGGCGTGGGCTTGCCGAAAATGTGTCTAATGGGTGGTGTCTGGTTGCCTCTCGCGGCGTTTGGCGCTTTTGCCGTGATCCCAGCGTAAATCTTGCTCGCCGCCGCGATTACCCATTGCGAAACTATCCCTTTAGACCCTATGTAGGAAGCACGGTCGGTGGTTGCGCACGCAAACATGGATCGGGAGAGTTTCGCTGCGTCCCGCACGGCAAAATGCCAAAGCGATAGGACGCAGACCGATACGGCCCATTTGGTGATCTTATTCAAATAGATTCTGAGTTGGCCATACGACACGCTGTTTTTGTCATAGAAAGCAGCATTTTAACGGGCACGCCACTGAAGCCAGTGCGACGTGTCGGAGAAGAAACGCGATGAAGCGCGCGCAGGACATGAGTATAAGAGCAGGAGCCCCGCAAGGGCTCTGCCGCCATGCGCGCACCATCGCCTCAAATAGACGCCCCAGACTTCATACAAACGGACCACCTGATCATGTGAGTGATCTGGTTGCCGCGACACGTTGCGCCGGGCGCAAACGGATACCATGGCTAAGAAAATGCTTATCGATGCCACCCACGCGGAAGAAACCCGTGTTGTGGTGGTCGACGGAAACAAAGTTGAGGAATTTGACTTTGAGTCTGAAAACAAACGCCAGCTTGCTGGCAACATCTATCTCGCAAAAGTAACGCGCGTTGAGCCGTCGCTTCAAGCGGCCTTTGTAGATTATGGTGGGAACCGTCACGGTTTCCTCGCATTCTCCGAGATTCATCCTGATTATTATCAGATCCCCGTCGCGGACCGTGAGGCCTTGATGGAGGAAGAACGCGCTTATGCTGAAAGCCAGCGCGCGCGAGATGAAGAGCAAGACAAACCCAAGCCACGCCGTTCGCGTCGGCGCTCGTCCACCAAAGCTGCGGATGCATCAAACGATGATGCAATCGTCAGCAAGGAAGTAGAGACGCCTGAAAATGCACCGTCCAGCGATATCGCAGGGATGGAGACGATAGATTTGGGTGATGACGGGACTGACAACACCCCAGAGGGTTCGTCCCCGATGGAAACGGTCGCGGAAACACCTGTCGAAACGCCTATTGCGGGCGAGATTGAAGATGCAGTTGTTGTTGAAGAAACAACATTTGAAGATGAAGCTGCCCCCGAAGTTGACGCCGACGCAGAGGTTCCTGCCGAAGAAGTAGACGCCGCTTCTGAGAGCGACGACGACGAGATTGAAGACGATCACGCGCGCAAAGCCAAGAAAGCGTCACAGCGCGACGAGAACATCGAATCTGTTGCGGATGACGATGACGTTGAGGACATTCGCCCTCCGCGCAAGCCACGTCCACGTCGCTATAAGATCCAAGAAGTTGTAAAAGTACGCCAGATCCTTTTGGTTCAGGTCGTTAAAGAAGAGCGCGGCAACAAAGGCGCAGCTCTGACAACGTATCTGTCATTGGCTGGCCGTTACTGTGTTTTGATGCCCAACACTGCACGCGGTGGTGGCATTTCTCGCAAGATCACCAACGCCATAGATCGTAAGAAACTCAAAGAGATAGCGAACGAAATTGAAGTGCCTCAGGGTGCTGGCTTGATCGTGCGTACCGCTGGAGCAAAGCGTACCAAAACAGAAATCAAACGTGATTATGAATACCTTCAACGCCTGTGGGAGCAAATCCGCGAGCTGACCCTCAAATCTATCGCACCTGCGAAGATTTATGAGGAAGGTGATCTGATCAAACGCTCGATCCGCGACTTGTATAACCGCGACATCGACGAAGTGTTTGTAGAGGGCGAACGTGGGTATCGTACCGCGAAAGACTTCATGAAGATGATCATGCCATCGCATGCCAAGAACGTGAAGCTTTACGCTGAGTCCATGCCGCTCTTCGCGCGCTACCAAGTTGAAAGCTACTTGGCCGGGATGTTTAACCCAACGGTTCAGTTGAAGTCCGGTGGCTACATCGTGATTGGCGTGACAGAAGCGCTTGTTGCGATCGACGTGAACTCGGGTCGCGCCACCAAAGAAGGCTCGATCGAGCAGACCGCGACCAAGACCAACCTTGAGGCCGCCGAAGAGGTTGCGCGACAGTTGCGTCTACGTGACCTTGCGGGCTTGATCGTTATCGATTTCATCGACATGGACGAGCGCAAGAACAACGCGGCCGTCGAAAAGATGATGAAGGACAAGTTAAAGTCTGATCGTGCGCGTATCCAAGTGGGTCGTATCTCTGGTTTTGGCTTGATGGAAATGTCGCGTCAGCGTCTGCGTCCTGGCATGATCGAAGCCACGACTGCGCCATGCCCATCGTGCCATGGCACGGGCTTGATCCGCTCTGATGATAACATGGCGCTCAGCATTTTGCGCCAGATCGAGGAAGAGGGCGTGCGCCGTCGTTCCCGTGAAGTTCTCGTGCGCGCACCTGTGCCAATCGCCAACTACCTGATGAACCAAAAGCGTGAGCATATCGCGCAAATCGAACTGCGTTACGGTCTGTCCGTGCGGATCGAGGCGGATGTGCATCTCGTCAGCCCGGATTTCGCGCTAGAGAAATTCAAGACCGCAACGCGTGTTGTGCCTGAGCCATCTGCGCATGTTGTTTCAGTTGATACATCCATCATGGATCAAATCGACGAAGACGAGGCAATTGTTGAAGAGGATGAAGCGCCCGTAAGCGAAAGCACTGCGCCAAGCGCGGCTGAGGCTGAAGGGGAAGACAAACCCAAGAAGCGTCGTCGCCGTCGTCGTCGGGGCGGTAAGAAGAACAACAATGGCGGTGCAGATGCACAGCAAGACGAAGAAGGCGCAGCCTCGGATGAGGCTGGTGAGGTTCCTGCTGAAGTGACTGCGGACGCGGCGCCTGCTGAGACCGATGCGCCTGATGCAGATGTCGAAGCGAGCGAAAAGCCCAAGCGCGTCCGACGTTCGCGCAGCCGCGCTAAGCCTAAGACCGATGAGATTGCGGATGCAGACGCACCAGCAGAGGTGAGCGAGACGCAAGCTGTCGCAGAAACGCCTGCGGCTGACGTCGAAGCGGAAGCTGTGCCTGAAAAGCCAAAGCGCAAACCACGTGCGCGCAAGCCCAAGGCGGTCGCTGTTGAGGAAGCACCTTTAGAGGCTGTGGCGCAAGAAGCGCCTGTGGTTGTAGAAACTGTAGCCGAGCCTGCACCTGTTGTGGACGCAACGCCAGAACCTCAAGTCGAGGTTCAACCAGAGCCGACACCTGAACCACAGCCAGAGCCGGCACCAGAACCTAAAAGTGAGCCGGAAGTGCTTGCCTCTGTCGAGCCGAGCAAGCCTAAGCGGCGCGGTTGGTGGTCACTGGGTAAGTAGGCTAGCTCAAAGCCTAAATTAGAGAAACGCCGTATCCTGTGATGCGGCGTTTTTCATTTGATCAACCGTTTTTGCGGATCAGGTAGATTTGTACGTCACCGTCTTCACGGGTTTCGATCAACGCATGTCCTGCCTCAGCACAAAAATGTGGGACATCGACAATCGCCGCAGGATCATTCGCACGCATTTCAAGCAGATCTCCTGCGTTCAAGGGCTGCAAACGCTTACGCGCTTTCAACACAGGCAAAGGGCAGAGCAGGTCGGTGGCATCAAGTGTGTGTTTCATACCGATCATTTAGGCGTGATGTTACATTCTGTCCACGTGCTTGTGACTTTGCATCGCCACATTGCTCAGGCTAAGTGGGCGCATGTTTGGAATCGACATTATATCCGCAGGTCTTGCACCTGCCATGATCGTGGCCTTGCTGGCTGGGGTCATTTCGTTCCTCAGCCCATGCGTGCTGCCGATTGTTCCGCCGTATCTGGCCTTTATGAGCGGCGTCTCACTGCCAGAAATGCAAGGTACACGCGCGGCGCGGCGCCAAACGGGCATTGCTGCGATCTTTTTCGTCATGGGGCTTTCGACGATCTTTTTGTTGCTTGGTTTCACAGCGTCAGTGTTCGGAGCTTTCTTTTTACAAAACCAAGTTCTCTTTGGCCAAATCGCAGGGGTCGTGATCATCATCTTCGGTCTGCATTTCCTTGGAGTTTTTCGCATCGGATTTCTGGATCGCGAAGCGCGTCTGGATGCAGGTGATCGTGGTGGCAGTGCGTTTGGTGCCTATGTCCTTGGACTTGCTTTTGCGTTCGGCTGGACGCCATGTATCGGCCCACAACTTGGCGCGATCCTGTCATTGGCCGCGTCAGAAGCGGACGTTGCACGTGGCACAACACTGCTTGGCGTATACGCGTTAGGGCTTGGTATTCCATTTTTGTTGGCGGCGTTTTTCATCGATCGCGCGATGGGTGTGATGACAGTGTTAAAACGCCATATGGGCATGATCGAGAAAGTCTCAGGCGTGCTTTTGATCGCCGTAGGGCTCGCGATGATTACAGGTGCATTCTCGCTCTTTGCGTTCTGGCTGCTTGAGACATTTCCAGCACTTGCAACGCTAGGTTAAGCCATACTCTTGCCAAATAGCGCCGCTACGCTGATGCTAGGCAAAAAGGTGCGTGCGGTATGAGTGATCAGGACAAATCGGTGACGAAGCGGCGGGTGTTTTATATCCCCGGCTATGATCCGTTTCATCCGCGTCGCTACCGCGAACTCTACCGCAAAGAAAGCGCGCTACAGGCTGAAATTTCCAGTTATGAGATTGGTTTGAAACCCAAGCAAGGCAAGGGTCCATACGGCTGGCACGTGAGTGCTACGATTGAGGGTATGAGCGTCGAGAGCGAAGTCGAAGTGCTCTATTGGGCGGACCTTGTGAAAACCAGTATGAACATGGGAATCGCTGCCACCTACGGTGTCATGGCGCGCACGGCTTGGACATATATCGGGTCCGGTGCTTTATGGCGCTTGATGCGCTTGCGCAAAGGGCCAGTGATCGCTGCGTTCTATCCCGTTGGATTCTTGCTGTTGCAGGCGTTTCTAGCATGGCTGGTCGCTTATGGTATTGCACAGCTTTTCCAGATGTTCGGGCTTGGTTTTATCGGTACGATTGTCGGTTGGGGCCTCGGCGCGTGTGCGGCTTACGGGGTGTTGGAATGGTTCAGGCGCAAGGATAACAAGTTTTTCGCATATTATTTGATGCATGATTATGCTTACTCGGCGCACACAAATGGTGCAAACCCTCCTGAGTTAGAGGGCCGAATGTCAGAATTTGTTGCGCGAATTTCTGACGCTTTGGATGCTGATGTCGATGAGGTGTTGATTGTCGGTCACTCGTCAGGCGCGCATTTGGGTGTCTCAGTTTTGGCCGACGTGATCCGGTCAGGGCGCTTACGAGAAGACGGCCCAACTTTAAGTTTTTTGACACTTGGTCAGGTCGTGCCGATGGTCTCTTTTTTGCCAGATGCTTGGCGTCTCCGCGCCGACCTTGCGTTTCTAGCTGTGCAAAATTCGCCTTTTTGGGTCGACGTGACGGCTCCCGGTGACGGGTGCGCATTTGCGCTGTGTGATCCGGTGAACGTGAGCGGGGTCGCCCCTGCGGACAAATCTCAGCCTTTGGTGTTCTCGGCGGCTTTTACGCAGACCCTAAGCCCAGAGCGCTGGAATGCCCTCAAACGGCGCTTTTTCAGGCTACATTTTCAATATCTTTGTGCGTTTGATCGCCCAAAAGACTACGACTATTTCCAGATAACGGCAGGCCCCAAGACGCTGATCGAGCGTTATAAAGGGCGTCCTGCTTCAAAAAGCCGGATAGAAACGCCTGTAAACCGCTACACGCGTGTTGGCCCATGAACGCGCCAATCCTCCCCCCCCAAACCAAAGGCACGCTCGGAAAAAGTCAGCTTGCGCCAATACGCCAAGCTGTTTCGCAAAGACATTCTGTCCGCGCAACCCGCACGGCTCTACCGCGCATGGATGGCCGAGTTTCGCACGCCTTTTTTTAGTTCTTATCTGATCAATCAACCCGAGTTGGTAAAGCTTGTCCTAAAAGAGCGCCCTGATGATTTCCCAAAAAGCGGGCGTGTGAGTGAAGGGTTACGGCCTTTGTTGGGGGACGGTGTGTTCCTGACCAATGGTGAGGTATGGAAGCGCCAACGCCGCATTATTGATCCAGCCTTTGAGGGCGGGCGTTTGCGCGAAACATTTCCGTCCATGTGGGCTGCTGCTGAAGGGGCTGTGAAACGCCTTGAGGCAAGTGTCGGGCAAGAGATCGAAGTTGAACAACACACAAGCCACGCAACGGCCGATGTGATCTTTCGCACGTTGTTTTCGATCCCAATCGAGAATGAGATCGCCGCAGAAATGTTCCGTGAGTTTCATCGCTATCAACGCTCGCAACCTTTGTTGAACCTTGCGGCGGTTCTGCCCTTGCCGCGCTGGATGCCGCGTTTCTTTCGCTCTGCTACGCGCAGATCAGCGGCGAAAATTCGTGCAGCGATCACCCAGTTAACGACGGACCGTCATGCCCAGATTGAAGCGGGTACAGCACCTGACGATCTTGCAACCAAGATCATGACGACGGCAGATCCTTTGTCGGGCGAAAAGTTCACTGCAGAAGAAATGGTCGATCAAGTGTCGATCTTTTTCCTTGCGGGACACGAAACAAGCGCTTCCGCTTTGGCGTGGGCTTTGTATTTGATGGCTATGTTCCCTGAGTGGCAGGACAAGGTCGCAGCGGAAGCAAAAGCCGGGCTTGTGGAGGAGTTTTCTGCCATTTCCAAGCTGCGCATCAGCCGCGATGTGTTTCGAGAAGCGCTGCGTTTGTATCCGCCTGTGCCGATGATGGTGCGTCAGAACACATGCCCTGAAGAGTTTCGTAAGCGCGAAGTCAGAACTGGAAGCCAAGTTGTTGTAAGCGCGTGGCATTTGCATCGACATGAGCGGCTGTGGGACAATCCTGATGGGTTCGATCCGGATCGTTGGGGTACGGAAAATGGCAAAACCTGCATGCGAGATGCTTATGTTCCGTTTTCTGCGGGCAGCCGCGTGTGCCCAGGAGCGGGGTTTGCTTTGATCGAAGGGGTTTTGCTGCTCTCTATGATTTTGAAAAATTACCGGGTTTCCTTGACGGATCGCCCCGCACCAGAACCTGTCGCGCATCTGACCGTACGTTCGAAAGATGGAATATATTTAAAATTGGACGCGCGGTAAAAAGGCCTTTTGCAAAAGGCCTTGGTTAGTCTTTTTGCAAAGACTTTCAGCGTAGAATCCGAATTGGATCCGTGTTGCAGACAACAATGATTTGCCCGCAATTCTCTATCTCTTGAAATCCTCTACGTTCAATTTCAACGAGAAACCGTTCGCGTCCAACAATACGCGCCATATCAGACGATTTTCGCCGAACCACACCACCATCTATTGCTGCTTTGGATGCGAAAAGAGTGCGGATCCAAAGCTCAGGTGAAAGGGGCAAAGGGTGGGTATACATCTGCGTAGCTTAAGCGCGATATTCTTAACAGCCAGTAAACGTCACTGGGGCTTGCTATGCTTTAAAACATATAGACGGATCGCTGACGCAAGACCACAATCAGTACCGCGAATAGAATCAATTTCAGCTGCTAAATCGTTGATAGCACGCCCTTTTTTGTGCGCAATATCACGAAACGCATCCCAAAACGCGTCCTCTAAGGACACTGACGTGCGGTGACCTTTTAAAGTAAGGGAGCGTTTTTGAGGGCGCTGCATCATCTTTCCGGTAAGAATCCAAGTTGAGTGCCATTTTCGCTTGCGCTTTTATATGCATTTAGAATGCGCGCAAGCGTGCCATCGTTGCCCTTGAGATAACGACGCGCTTGTCTGATCGCCATCAGCTGGGCGCGCGGGATTTCGTTATTTCGTTCGGCTTCGGACATTTTGACCACTCAGACCAATAAGATTCGAGGTGTTATGCATGCCAAATACGGCGATAATTTGATGATGATCTTATTTAGACATCATCGCGCTTCGTGCCATCAAGCAAACGGCGCTTTTGTTCCTCTTTGGCTTCTGCCAAATCCCGCTGTGCTTTGCTCAAGCCATATGCGGCCGCGTTGTGATTTGCGCGGGCTTTGTCTTCAGCCCGCGCTTTTTGCTTTTTGAACCGGTTAAGATTGACCGGCTTGCCCATTACTTCGGGCCGATCATGTCTTCGGGGCGCACAACGCGTTCAAACGTTTCAGCGTCCACAAAACCCATCGCAATGGCTTCTTCTTTCAAGGTCGTGCCGTTCTTATGGGCGGTCTTGGCAACCTTGGTCGCGTTGTCATACCCGATTGTGGGTGCCAAAGCAGTGACTAGCATCAAGCTTTCTTTCATCAGTTTGTCGATGCGGGGCTCATTTGCTTTCGTGCCATTGAGCATGCGCTCTGTAAAGCTGGCAGTCGCATCGCCCAAAAGCTGCATGCTCTGCAACAGGTTATAGCTCATCATCGGGTTATATACATTAAGCTCAAAGTGACCTTGCGAGCCTGCAAATTTGATCGCAGTGTCGTTGCCCATGACATGTGCTGCGACCTGCGTCAGCGCTTCTGCTTGCGTCGGATTCACTTTGCCGGGCATGATCGACGATCCCGGCTCATTTTCGGGCAGGATCAACTCACCAAGGCCAGAACGCGGACCGGAGCCTAAGAAACGCATGTCATTGGCGATTTTGTAGCATGCACCAGCAACACTCGCGATGGCGCCAGAGGTGAAGACCATGGCGTCATGTGCTGCCAGCGCTTCGAACTTGTTGGGCGCGGTGACGAAGGGCAGGCCAGTGATATCAGCCATATGCGCCGCGACGGTTTCACTCCAACCGTGCTTGGTGTTGAGACCTGTGCCCACTGCGGTGCCGCCTTGGGCCAGTTCATAGATACCCGGCATTGTTGCTTCAATGCGCGCGATGCCTTGGCGGATTTGATGCGCGTAGCCAGAAAATTCCTGTCCAAGCGTCAGCGGCGTCGCGTCTTGCGTGTGCGTCCGTCCGATTTTGATGATGTCTTTGAACTCTTCCGCTTTCGCGTCCAGGCCTGCCAGCAACTGCTGCAAGCCAGGCAAAAGCGTGTCGCGCACCATCATGGCAGACGCAATGTGCATCGCCGTGGGGAAGGTGTCATTTGAGGACTGCCCCATGTTGCAGTGATCATTGGGGTGCACGGGGTCTTTGGAGCCGATCACGCCGCCGAGAATTTCAATCGCGCGGTTGGCGATGACCTCATTGGAATTCATGTTGGATTGCGTGCCAGAACCTGTCTGCCATACGACCAGCGGGAAGTTGTCGTCAAACTTGCCTTCAATCACTTCGCCAGCCGCTTCGATGATTGCATCTGCCAATTTCGGGTCGAGATCGCCAGAGGCTTTGTTGGCCATCGCGCAGGCTTTTTTGATCACGCCCAGCGCGCGCACGATGGCGACGGGTTGCTTTTCCCAACCGATCGGGAAGTTCATCAAAGAGCGCTGCGTTTGCGCGCCCCAATACTTGTCAGAAGGAACTTCTAGAGGGCCAAAGCTGTCTGTTTCTGTGCGCGTGTTGGACATGTTCGTCTCCTGTGCGTGGATCAGGGGGATGTGTGGTATACAATTGCATGCCGTTTAGGCGAAAACCTACCGCTGATGCAATTAGAGAAACGTAAAAACAAGCCGCTTACTTGCGAAATGAATCCAAAGAGACGACATCAGCGTCCTTTTTCGGCTTTTCTTTTGGCTCTTGCGTGCTCGTGACAGGCTGCGCTTCTTCGCGCGCATCGCTGTCGACAGAATGAAGGCCATGTTCGTCTTCATCATCGTCTTCTGCTTCAAAGCGCAGACCAAACTCAACGGAAGGGTCAACAAACGTGCGCAAAGCATCAAACGGTATATTGAGCGGTTCGGGTGCGTCGCCAAAGTTTAACGTGATCGAGAATCCATCGTCGCGGATATCGAGATTGTCGAACCAATGCTGCACCACCACAGTCATTTCAGACGGGTAGCGTTCACGCAGCCAATCCGCGATGGCGACATCAGGGTGGCTAGTGTCAAAGGTTATAAAGAAGTGATGTTCCCCCGGGAGGCCATTGTCTCTGACGTCCTCGAGCACGGTCTTGATCAGTCCACGCATCGCGTTGTGCATGAGATGTCCGTAATCAATCGAATCTGACATGGTTGCCCCCAGCATTACCTTAGGCGAAGCATAGGCAGTTTCGCAGCAAACCAAAAGGGCTGTTACGTCGCGCCGAGACACTCTTGCGCATAAGAGGCGGCACCGACGAGGGCTGCATAGTCATCATCGACCACAGAAATCGAAAACTGCGCCATAAATCCTGAAAAACGGCCCTTGTCGGCAAAGCAGGTGCGAAAGCCGTGCTGATCCATATAGGGCAGCAGCGCACGTGCGACGCCGCCGACCAGATAAATGCCACCAAGGGGGAGATGCGCCAATGCCATATCACCAGCGAAATGGCCCAGCGCACGGATAAGAAGGCCCGCGGCAGTATCTGCGTTCTGATCGCCATTTCCGCAAAGTGCCATAACATCCGAGGCGGGCAGGTCTTGTCCCGTCACATGGCGATACGCGCGCTCTAGGCCGCGACCCGACATGATGTCTTCGGCCGCCACATGGCCAAGACGCGCTTCAAGATCATCCTCAAACGCACCAAGTGCTGCGTCGCGCGCGGAAAAACTGATGTGACCTGCTTCAGCAGCGGGTACATAGGTGTGTGTGCCAATGCGGTGGACTGGGGCGACATTCAGGCCAGTGCCTATCCCGATCATTAGACAAGGCGCGTCTTTTGAGGCTTCATCGCTCCTTTGGACGCTCTTCAGAGCATCAGGAGCAAGAAAGGGCAGGGCATGTCCCTGGGCTTGTAGGTCGTTGAGTAAAACACCCATCGCACCGCCAGTGGCCGCGCTGGCACTATCTGCGTCAATCGCCCAATCCAGATTGGTAAGCCGTCCCGAGCCGTCCTCAATAGGACCGGCAAGCGCGAGACTAACCGCATCAGGCGTGGCCCTTTGAGCGTCCATGTAATGGCGTAGGATATCCTCAAGCCCGCTGGACTTCGCGTTTTGATACCTCGTCACCGTCTGCGCGCGCAAAACTGTTCCGTCTAACAAAGCAACGCGCGTATTCGTGCCGCCAATGTCTGCGGCAAGGATGAGAGGGGCATTTGATGTCATAGGGTGCTCAATAAATGTTTGCGCTAGCGGCGCAAGGCGTCTTGGAGGGCATAGTAGGATGATTTTGGTGTGCGTACCAGCGTGTCAAAGTCCACATGCACTGCGCCAAAGCGTTTCTCATAGCCGAGTGCCCATTCATAATTGTCCATGAGCGACCATAGAAAGTAACCCTCAACAGGGGCGCCATCCGCGATAGCGCGTTGCACAGCGTGCAGATGTTGATCGACGTATGAGATGCGTTCCGGATCATTTACAGCACCGTCTTTCAGCACATCCGCATTCGCTAAGCCGTTCTCGGTCACGATGAGCGGTATATCCCTCGAGTACATCTCTTTTGTGCGCCTTAGGAAGTGATGCAGCCCATCGGGATAGATTTCCCACCCCATTTGAGTTTTCGGCAAAGGACCGTCTACTTCATCATGGGACGGCCATGCACCACCATTGGGTGCAATGCGTTTGCAGGTGTAATAGTTCAGTCCGACCCAATCGATAGGGGCTTGGATGGTTTTGAAATCATCTTGCCAGCCTTCAGGTAGATGCGGCTCAAAAGCTTGCAGAACACGCGCAGGGTAGGTGCCTTTGAAAATACCACTCAGAAAGAAGTGATTGTAGTACTCGTCATAGAGCGCGGCGGCTTCAATCGCTTCGGGCGTGTCATCGACTGGATGCGGGTATTCAAAGTTGAACACACCACCAAGGTTGCTCATCCCCAAAGCGCGCATACGCTCAATCGCGGTGCCGTGAGACAACAGCACATGATGCATCGCACGTGCCGTCGCACGAATATCGCGCAAACCGGGGGCGTGATGGCCAAGGAAGTGCGACAACCAACCCACGCACCATGGTTCATTGATCGGCGCCACAGAATGCATGCGATCGCCAAGCTTGCCCATAACAACGTCGGTGTAGTCGCCAAACCAGTTCGCGATATCGCCATTTCGCCAACCACCCATGTCAGCCAGCGGCGAGGGGAGTTCCCAGTGGTAAAGCGTCGCGCAAGGCTTCAAGCCGCGCTCTAACATTGCGTCGGTGAGGCGGTCGTAGAAATCAAGCCCCTCCGCATTCACTGCACCGCGTCCTTCGCGCATCACACGTGCCCAAGAGATCGAGAACCGATAGGCATCAAGGCCAGCTGCGGCGATAAGATCGAGGTCTTCTTCATAACGGTGATAGTGATCGCAAGCCCGCTGTCCATGTTCCGCGCGCACCACATTTCCGGGCGTTGCCGCGAAATCATCCCAGTGCGTGCGTCCGGCACCCCCAAACCCATGCCCTTCGATCTGATAAGAAGAGGTGGCAGTGCCAAACATAAAACCATCCGGAAAATTGGAGCGGCCAAGGCTGAATTTATCCATGTCTTAATCCTTATAAGGGCCGGTTGATTGCCCTGCGATCAGTTCTGCCTCTAAAAGCTCGGTCTCATGCGGGGCATCCGGGATATTAATCTGTCGCAAAAGCATTTCTGCCAAACGTACGCCCGCTGTGCGCACGGATGAGCGACAGGCAGTGAAAATCGGAACGTTTTGGCCATTGGCGAGGTAGCTGAGGTCATCGTCAAACGTGACAACCGATACGTCAGCCCCCATTTTCAGGCCACGTTCTTCGATCGCGCGACGAATGCCGAAGGCACAGATCATCGATGCGGAAAGAAAAGCAGAAGGAGCCACATCGCGCGCAAGCATCTCTTTGGCGCTATGATAGCCAAAATCCTCGGTCATCTCATCTGCGCGCATCAAGCTCGGATCAAAGGTTATGCCGCGTTCGCTAAGTGCACTCACATAGCCTTCGCGGCGCCGATAGGCGAAATCCATCGTCTCGAGCCCGTTGATCAAAGCGATCCGCGTGTGCCCAAGGTCCAACAAAAAATCCGTTGCGCGGCGAAAGGCGGACGTGTTGTTCACGTCAAGCCATGCGTAGGGATGTTCCTCGTTAGAGGCACGACCGTGCACCACAAAAGGCATCTCAAGGTCGCGCAACAATGGGATGCGTGGGTCGTTCATCAAAGGGGCATGTAGTACGACCCCGTCCACAGAACTGCGCGCGCTTAGGTTGCGATAGGCGTTCATCTCTTCATCGCCCGACACCACAGACATGATCAGATCGAATCCTTCGCGGGCATAGACTTCACCGACGCCAGAGATGAAGTCGCCAAAGATCGGATTTACCATTTCATGACGAAGACCAATTGGAATCACATGGCCAATCGCGCTTGCACGTCCTGTCGCAAGCCCGCGCGCACGTGCATTCGGACTGTAATTGTTTTCACGTGCAATTTGTTGAACACGCAGGCGCGTGGCCTCTGACACCTCAGGATAACCGTTCAAAGCACGGCTTACAGTTGTTTGCGACAATCCTAAGATCTCAGAGAGCTCTTTCAAATTCACCTGTGTTTCCTAACCTTACGGCACTTTTTACACCCAAAGCGCTTTCAATTTATCTTTGATAGACATGAAGAGGCCTGAACGTCAAAGGTCAATTTTTCAATCGGTGTTGTGACGATACGAAGTAAAACAAAGCAAAGAGCGCAAGGTTTAGGTTGACTCTGATACTTTTTTCGCAATCCTACGGCTCATCAAAGCGCTTTGGGCGCAGGATGAAAGGTTCGCAAAGAAAGCGGACGTTTGTTTGGGAGAACATTCATGAAGAACTATTTTTATGCGGGCACTGCAGCTCTTGCATTGACCGCTGGTCTTGCACACGCTGACGGTCACCTCGCGGGTGAACAGGTTACGGTCTTTGGTACGTGGCTTGGCCCAGAGCAGACAATTGTTGAAGAAGTGCTGTCTGTATTCGCTGAGAAAACAGGCGCGGACGTGCGCTACGTTGGCTCTGACAGCTTTGAGCAGCAGATCTTGGTTGATGCCGAAGCGGGTTCCGCGCCAAACATCGCGGTCTTCCCGCAGCCGGGTCTCGCATCCGACATGGCGGCACGTGGTTTCTTGACACCGCTCAAGGACGACATGGGTCCATGGATCAAAGAAAACTACGCAGCAGGGCAATCTTGGGTTGATCTGGGTACTTACGCAGGTGCGGATGGTACAGATAGCCTTTACGGCATGTTCTTCCGCGTCGATGTGAAGTCTTTGGTTTGGTACATCCCTGAGAACTTTGAAGATGCAGGCTATGACATTCCAAACTCTATGGAAGAACTGAAAGCGCTGACAGATCAAATCGTTGCAGACGGCGGCACACCTTGGTGCATCGGTCTGGGTAGCGGTGGCGCGACAGGTTGGCCAGCGACGGACTGGGTTGAAGACATGATGTTGCGCACACAATCGCCAGCAGATTACGACGCTTGGGTCGCAAACGATCTGAAGTTCACGGATCCTAAAGTCATTGCAGCCATCGAAGAGTTCGGCGCATTCGCCCGTAACGACGCTTACGTTGCTGGTGGTGCAGGCGCAGTTGCCTCTACAGACTTCCGTGACAGCCCTAAGGGCATGTTCGCAAGCCCCCCACAGTGCTACATGCACCGTCAGGCGAGCTTCATTCCGGCCTTCTTCCCTGAGGGCACATCTGTTGGCGAAGACGTGGATTTCTTTTACTTCCCAGCCTATGCGGAAAAAGAGTTGGGCAATCCGGTTCTTGGTGCGGGCACACTTTGGTCAATCACCAACGAAAGCGACGCAGCACACGAGCTGATCGCCTTCTTGAAGACACCAGAGGCCCATGAGGCATGGATGAAGAACGGCGGTTTCTTGACACCCCACAAAGGTGTTGATGCCTCTGTCTTCCCGGATGACGCGACACGTAAGATGAACGAAATCTTGCTTGGTGCGACGACCTTCCGCTTTGACGGTTCCGACCTGATGCCAGGCGGCGTTGGCGCGGGCTCTTTCTGGACCGGCATGGTTGACTATGCAGGTGGCAAAGATGCGGCTGAAGTTGCAGCTGGCATTCAGGAAAGCTGGGACGCTTTGAAGTAATCACTTACACAACATTGGCCTGTCCGTTACGCTACGGGCAGGCTTTTTCTTTGGGGGGAGAACGGCAATGCATCCAGCACTATTAGGTCTTGTGACCATCATCATGGGTGTCGGCGGCTGCGTCGGCTATTTCTGGCTCTCCAATATTGCCCTTGATAATTTCATCTATCCGCCACGTGGCCCGAATGCAGGGCGTAACATCAATCGCGCCAACATCGTGCGCCCTTGGCTCTTTTTATTTCCTGCGCTTTTCGCGCTGTCTGTTTATCTTGCGTACCCTGTGGTCGAGACGATCCGCTTGTCCCTGACAGAGCGCGTGACGCAATCCGATGGCTCCACCACTTACGATTTTGTCGGCTTTGCCAATTACGCGCAGATGATGGCTGAGGATAAATTCTGGGAAGCGCTTGGCAACAATATGATGTGGCTGATTGTGGTGCCTGCCTTGTCCACCGCATTTGGCTTGCTCGCTGCGCAACTCACTGACCGGATCGGTTGGGGTAGCATAGCGAAATCCTTGATCTTTATGCCCATGGCAATCTCTTTCGTTGGTGCCGCAGTGATTTGGAAGCTCGTTTACGACGCGCGTCCACCGGGGACAGAGCAGATCGGCATCCTCAATGCGATCTATGTTTGGTTCTCTGGAAACGAGCCGCAACAATGGCTGACAGTGCCATTCTGGAACAGTTTCATGCTGATGATTGTTCTGGTTTGGATCCAAACAGGTTTTGCCATGGTGATCCTATCCGCAGCTTTGCGCGGCATTCCAGAAGAGACCGTGGAGGCGGCGATTGTAGACGGTGCCAACCCGTTCCAGATTTTCTTCAAGATCAAGATACCCCAGATCATGGGAACAATTGTCGTGGTCTGGACGACGATCACCATCGTTGTTCTCAAAGTCTTCGACATCGTGTTTGCGATGACCAACGGACAATGGGAAACGCAGGTTTTGGCTAATTATATGTACGACAAACTGTTCCGCGCCAATGATTGGGGTGTCGGGTCGGCCGCTGCCATGGTGATCATGTTGCTGGTCACGCCGATCCTTGTGTGGAACGTCTATAATGCGCGTAAGGAGATGAAGTAATGGATAACATTGCTGGCACGAAATCCTCGCTCACATGGGCGGTTCATCTCTCAGTTGTGGCTTTGGTCGCTTTGTGGTTGTTCCCGACGGTTGGCTTGCTGGTGTCTTCGTTTAGAACCGCCGATCAGATCGCCACGTCTGGCTGGTGGAAATCCATGTTCCCGTCAGAGCAAAACCTGACCCTACGCACGGACGCACCTGAAACGCAGGCGCAGATTGATGGCTTATACGTCATCGAAGGCAAACTGTTTGAAGAAGGCAAAGACGCGACAATCAGCGTTTGGGGCATTTCAAGCCGCGCGATTGCTGACTTTAACGCGGGCGACACGGCAGAATTGCGCAAAGGCGGCACCGTGACGGTGCAGGCCGATGGCAGCTACCGTATGGAAAACGCAGAGCCGTTCGAAGGGTCACGCGGTTCCCGCATTTTTGTGACCGCCGAAACGCCGCCTGAATTCACTTGGGCAAATTACAAGAACGTCCTGATCACGGGTGACGCCACCGACAATATGACCAAAGCGTTCTTTAATACGCTGACCGTCACAATCCCTGCAACGATCATCCCGATCCTGATCGCGGCCTTTGCGGCCTATGCGTTGGCGTGGATGGATTTTCCGGGCAGGGCTCTTTTAATTGCATTCATTGTCGCGCTCTTGGTCGTGCCGTTGCAATTGGCACTAATCCCTTTGCTACGCCTGCACCTCGGCATCGGCATCGGCAAAGGCTATCTGGGGGTTTGGCTGGCTCATACAGGGTTCGGATTACCGCTCGCGATCTATTTGCTGCGAAATTACATGGTCGGTCTACCGCGCGATATCATTGAAAACGCGCGCGTCGACGGTGCCACTGAGTTTCAGATCTTTACCAAGATCATCCTGCCGCTCAGCTTTCCAGCACTCGCGTCCTTTGCAATCTTCCAATTCCTTTGGACATGGAACGACCTGCTCGTCAGCCTCGTGTTCTTGATCGACGCCACGGGTGAAACCACTGTTATGACCAAACAAATCGTTGAACTCTTAGGCACACGCGGTGGCAACTGGGAGATCTTGGCGACCTCTGCCTTCGTATCGATATCTGTGCCACTCTTGGTCTTCTTCGCAATGCAAAAATATCTCGTACGTGGGCTGCTCGCTGGCTCCGTTAAGTAAACTCTATGGACTGTTAAGATTATGAACGCTCTTACACAAACACTCAGCCATGCTGACAAGGCGAGCAACCCAGATTGGTGGCGCGGTGCGGTGATCTATCAGATTTACCCGCGCAGCTATCAAGACAGCACAGGCAATGGCACTGGCGATCTCGCGGGTATCACACGCCGCTTGTATCACGTGGCTTCGCTCGGGGTTGATGCAATTTGGATTTCGCCGTTCTTTACATCCCCGATGAAAGATTTCGGCTATGACGTCAGCGATTACTGCGATGTGGACCCGATGTTTGGCACATTGGCGGATTTTGACGCCCTGATCTCGCGCGCCCATGAGTTGGGTCTAAAAGTTATGATCGATCTTGTGCTGTCGCATACCTCTGATCAGCACCCTTGGTTCGCACAAAGCCGTATCTCGCGCGACAACGCAAAGTCGGATTGGTATGTTTGGAGCGACCCTAAGCCAGATGGCACGCCGCCAAACAACTGGCTGTCGATCTTTGGTGGCTCTGCGTGGCAATGGGATGGGCGGCGTGAGCAATATTATCTGCACAACTTCCTCACATCACAGCCTGATCTAAATTTCCATACTCCAGCGGTTCAGGACGCTTTGCTCGATGCGACGCGATTCTGGCTAGAGCGCGGCGTAGATGGCTTCCGCCTTGATACGATCAACTTCTACTTCGCGGATAAAGAGCTGCGCGATAACCCCGCGCTGCCAGTTACAGAGCGTAATGCGACCATCGCACCATCGGTGAACCCTTATAATCACCAACGTCATGTGTATTCCAAGAACCAGCCAGAGAACCTCGCGTTTTTAGCGCGTTTCCGTGGTTTGCTCGATGAATACCCCGGTGCCGCCGCCGTGGGCGAGGTGGGCGATGCTCAGTTCGGACTTGAATTACTGGGAGAGTACACCAAGGGCGAGACAGGCGCGCATATGTGCTATGCGTTTGAATTTCTTGAGAAATCCCCTCTGAGTGCCGCACGTGTAGCACAAGTGTTTGAACGCTTTGATCGCGTCGCAAGCGATGGCTGGGCCTGTTGGGCTTTGTCCAACCATGACGTGATCCGCCACACTACACGCTGGGACCTCAGTGCTGATGCACAAAAAGCGTACCTTATGTTGCTCTTATTACTGCGCGGTTCAGTGTGTTTGTACCAAGGCGAAGAATTAGCGCTTCCAGAAGCGGACGTGGCTTTCGAAGACTTACAAGACCCTTACGGCATCGAATTTTGGCCCGAATTTAAAGGGCGTGACGGATGCCGTACACCCATGCTCTGGGAACCCTCGAATGAAGCGGGCGGATTTTCATCGGCCAAACCTTGGCTTCCGGTGTCTTCTGAACACCTAATGAAATCGGTTGGTGCGCAAGAAAGCGATCCGGATGCGATGCTGCATTTCTATCGTCGCGCGTTAGCTTTCCGCGCAGAACATGATGTTTTGATCAAAGGGGATCAAGGCGTTGTGCGCGCACAAAACGACGTTGTGATATTCGAGCGCAGCTCGGATGCGTTGCAACTCACATGCGCCGTCAATCTGTCAGAGGATGTGAAGACCTTCACGCTTGATGGCACCTACGCAGATGTCGCAGGACCACTTAGCGGCGCGCAGCTTGACGGCATGACAGTCACTTTAAAACCATGGGGCGTGGCCGTGCTGCGCCGCGCAAACTAGGAGAAACGGATCATGGCTGATCTTAAACTTACGGGCGTGGCGAAGACATATGGCGGCACGGTAGATGTTTTGAAAGACATCAACCTTGAGATTGAAACAGGCGAACTCATTGTTTTTGTTGGCCCTTCCGGCTGTGGCAAGTCCACGCTTTTGCGCATGATCGCAGGCTTGGAGAAGATCACCGGCGGCACACTGGAGATCGAAGGGCAGGTGGTCAACAACGTCCCCCCCAGCCAGCGCGGTGTCGCGATGGTCTTCCAAAGCTACGCGCTTTATCCGCATATGACGGTGCGCGACAACATGGCGTTTGCTCTGAAATTGGCCAAGAAAACGCCCGCTGAAATTGATGAAGCGATCACGGCCGCAGCGGATAAGTTGCAACTGACGGATTACCTTGATCGCTTGCCTAAAGCGCTCTCAGGTGGTCAGCGTCAGCGCGTCGCGATTGGCCGCTCTATTGTGCGTGATCCCAAGGTCTATTTGTTTGACGAACCACTCTCAAACCTGGACGCCGCCTTGCGTGTCGCCACGCGGATCGAGATTGCGCGCTTGAAAGAGCAGATGCCAGACAGCACGATGATTTATGTCACGCACGATCAGGTTGAGGCGATGACGCTTGCGACACGGATTGTGGTCTTGGCGAACAAAGGGATTGCTCAAGTCGGCACGCCTCTGGAATTATACGAGCGGCCCGAGAATGAGTTTGTCGCGCAGTTTATCGGCTCGCCTGCGATGAACCTGATGCCGGGAAAAATTGTAGAAACAGGTGCTGTGACAAAAGTCGCCTTGGACGGCGGTGGTGTTGCGCTCTCGAACGCGCCAAGCGTTGCGGGTGATATGGGTGCCCAGGTAAATATCGGTGTGCGGCCGGAAGATTTGGTCGAAGCGAGCGGTGATTTCATTTTTCAGGGTAAGGTCGATTTTGTCGAAGCTCTCGGAGAAGTCACATTGCTCTATTTTGAAAGTGACGGCATTGAAAATGCTGTGATTGGCAAGTTACCGGGGACACATAAAGACGTCCGTGGTAAGACTGTTGCATTGAGTGCTGTACCTGAAAAAGTGCAGATTTTCAAAGATGGAATGTCACTACATTACGCGTGACATCGATTTTTCTAGAAAAATCGTGCACACAAATTTTCTAGAAAATTTGATTCCTTAAATGACCAAATGAACTGGTTCAGAATTACAAATGACGATCAGATGGTTACGCGTTTCCAAAAGCCGAAAACCGCACCGCCTGACTTCGTTTTCAAACCTTGCGCGGCCAATCTCTTGATCGACCCAAAGCGTCTTGCGCCGGATTACGCTACCATTCTGAACTGACTTTGCAGCGAATACAGCTTTTAGCCAGTCTTTGGGTTTATGAGAGAGGGTGCTGCCGTCCATAGGCAACACCCTCTCTCATCATCGTAAAATATGTGTTAAGCGCGGCGGCGCCCACCTGTGCGACCTGCACGACCACGACCTTCTTGGCCCGCTTTAGGCGCAACTTTGTTGGCTTTGATCCATTCACCACCACCTTCGTCGTTGTTTGTTAGGAAGTTGGCCGCGCGAATGGCCTCCATTTCCTTACCGGAACGCGGTTTGGTTGAGCCGATCCCAAACATCTGACAGAACGCCTCATCATCCATGCCTTCAGGTATAATGATGCCAGCTGCGGCAACTTCAGCACGCTTTTCAGCGATCTTGGTCGGGCCCGTTGCCAACGCAACAGGGTTCATAATCGCAGAGGTCATGCCTGCCGCCATAGCCATAGGTAAAAACGCGTTGTTGATGCCGTGACGATTGGGCAGGCCAAAGGAAATGTTGGACGCGCCGCAAGTCGTATTCACACCCAATTCTTCGCGCAAACGACGCACAAGCGTGAAGACCTGCAAACCCGCCGTGCCCATCGCACCAATCGGCATGACAAGCGGGTCAACTACGATATCATGCGCTGGAATACCGAAATCAGCAGCACGTTCGACGATCTTCTTAGCAACCGCAAAACGCACATCGGGATCTTCGGAAATGCCAGTGTCATCGTTGGAAATCGCAACAACTGGAACGTTGTATTTCTTGACCAATGGCAAGACGAGCTCAAGACGCTCTTCTTCGCCTGTAACGGAGTTCAGCAAAGGACGACCTTCAGCAGCGGCCAAACCTTGCTCCAACGCGCCTGGGACAGAGCTGTCGATACAGAGCGGACAATCGGTGACTTTTTGCACGACTTCGATCAGCTGACGCATCAACGTTGGCTCAACAAAATTGTTGTCCGCATAACGCGGGTCTTCTGCCATGAGACCAGAGAACACCGCACCAGAGTTGATGTCGAGAATATTTGCACCCGCCGCGACCTGCGCAATGGCATCCGCCTCAACGCGGGAGAAATCGCCGCGCTCTAACTCTTCGTTCAGGATCTTGCGGCCAGTGGGGTTGATCCGCTCACCGATCACGCAGAACGGCTGATCGAACCCCATGATGGCCGTTTTCGTTTTAGACTCAATTACTGTGCGCGTCATGTCTGTCGATCCTTAGGAAACGTTTGCTGGGCGGCCGGAAGCGCCGCCATTTTCGATAGCCCAGTTGGCGTTGGTTTTTATACCGCCAAGAGGGAAGAAATGGACTTTTTCGATGTTGAACTCAGGGTTTGTGGCCTTGTGCGCTGCGAGTTGCGCGAGAACCTCTGTCGGCTCGTAAGGCAGCAGCAGTTTAGTCACATCCATTGCGCGCTTTTGCAGAACCTTCAAGGAAGGGCCAACGCCACAAGCAATCGCGAACTTGATGAGCGTTTGTAGTTTCGCAGGACCCGCAATACCGATGTGGATCGGGATATCGATGCCAGCCTCTTTGATCGCATCGGCCCACTCAATGATTGGACCCGCTTCAAAGGCGAACTGAGTGGCAAGCGCCATCTCTGCATCGGTGCGCTCATTGAAAGCCTGCTTCCAGCGCAGCGCTTCCATGACGTTTGCGTCAGAGCCGTTTGGATCAATGTCCTTATTGCCCTCAGGATGGCCCGCAACGTGCAAACGTTTGAAGCCAGCTTTGTCGAACAGACCTGTTTCCATCAACTGCATGGAGCTATCGAACGCGCCGTGCGGTGTGGTCACGCCGCCTGCCAACAAAAGAGCTTGGTTCACATCTGCTTCGCCTTGGTAGCGTGCAATCCAATCGGCCAAAGTCGCTTCATCTTTGATGATGCGTGCTGGGAAGTGGGGCATGACATCATAGCCCTCAGCTTTGATGCGTGCCGCTGTGGCGACCATGTCCTCGATGGGCGTGCCCTCGATGTGAGCGACATATACCCGTGTTCCAGTAGGCAAAAGTGCGCTGAAATCTTCGATCTTTTCAGCGGTGCGCGGCATCACTTCGATAGAGTAGCCTTGCAAAAACGCCTCTACCTCGGCGCTGTTACTTACGTCCGCTGGCGCGGCTTTCTTTTTGAAATTCAACAAGGCCATGATCGTGTCTCCCAAACCCATCAAAACGATGCCGAGCGCTTACGCCCAGCCATCCTTTGCAATCAGCGCTTTCAAACGCTCGTTGTTATATTCCGCTTCAATGCGAAGCGCTTCGGCTTCAACGATTGCGTCGGGTTCACCCTCCATCGGGTAGGGCGCAGCCTTGCGCCACTCTGCCAAATAGGCATCCGCGTCTTTGGCGTTCACCTTCATGGCTGCGCGATCAATCGCTTGCTCAAAGCGCTCTTCGAGCTGACGTTTCGAGCCACGACGCCCTTTTCCGACAATCACCTGAGCGGGGATATCGCGCCAATAGACCACTGTTACATCTGGCATCGCTGATTCCTTATGGAGCTTCGCATTGTTGTCCCCTCGTACTGCACCATCGAGCCGCTTCGGGGTTTGTTATCGACAAAACGTCGCACCACAGCGACGCTTAGCGCCAGCATGAACCTAGCCGCGATGCAGCATCTCTCACAAGAGCTGAGCGTGCTCAAAATATTCATGGAGTTTATGAAGGCAGCGCGCGGCACAAGCCCCTTGCGAGGATTGGAAAGCGGGCGTAGTCTCAAGGTAACACGATACATCGGAGGGCGTACAATGGCGCCCAAGCGTCCCAAAGGTGCGGGCGCGCTCCCGAAGAATGGCCCTTTTGATGGCCCCAAGACGGTAGAGAGCCCTGCGCCCAAACCGCCCGTTTCTGACGCGCTTTATGCTGCGTTGGATTTGGGTACGAACAGTTGTCGCATGCTGATTGCTCAACCCAAGGGCAGTCAGTTTCATGTGATAGATAGCTTTTCGAAATCCGTCCAACTTGGCGCGGGTCTTGAGAGCACAGGCAAGCTAAGCCGTGCGTCCATGGCGCGCACGATTCAAGCTTTGCGTATTTGTCAGCAGAAACTGAAGCGTCACAAAGTCAAACACATGCGTCTTGTTGCGACAGAAGCCTGTCGTCGTGCCGGCAATGGTGCGGGTTTTATGCGCCAGATCACGCGTGAAACGGGGCTGACGCTCGATATCATCAAACCCGAAGAAGAAGCGCGTTTAGCCGTTATTTCATGCGCGCCGCTTGTGTCGAAAGAGACCGAACAACTGCTTGTTGTCGATATCGGGGGGGGATCGACCGAATTGGTCTGGATCGATCTGTGCGCTGTTCCGTCGCAAGAGAGACCCAAAGCAATCATGCGGTTGCATGCGGGATTTCATAACGCGAACAACAAGCATGCCGCAGCGAAGGTCGTTGATTGGATCTCCGTCCCCTTAGGTGTCGCGACCCTGCGGGATCACTTTGATGATGTCGAGGATGACGCTGCACGTTTCGCGCTTATGAGTTGGTATTTCGAAGAGCATTTGTCTGAGTTTGCGCCCTACAAAGACGAGCAAACAAGGGCTGGTTTTCAGATCGTTGGAACGTCCGGCACAGTGACAACTGTCGCAGCCTCACATCTTGGGCTAAAACGCTATGACCGCAATAAGGTTGATGGGCTTCGCATGAGTTCGGATGAAATCGACAAGGTGATCCGCATGTATCTCAAGCTTGGCCCAACAGGACGGCGCCGTGATCCAAGGATCGGACAAGACCGTCAGGCGCTGATCATGTCGGGGGCTGCAATCTTGCAAGCGCTTTTGCGGTGTTGGCCAACCGATCAACTCTCTGTTGCAGACAGGGGGCTGCGCGAAGGTTTGCTCTATGCGCAAATGAGCGCGGATGGTGTTTTGGAAGACGGCGTGTATTAAGGGGGCGCGATTTTTCTAGAAAAATCGAATCCCGCGTCAGTCAGACGTTTGAAAGAGTAGAGATCATGGCGAAGACCCCAACGGGCAAAAACAATTCCGGCCGAGGCCAACGCGATTTGACCGTCAAAGTCAAAAGCGCGCGCGGACGGCGCATGTCCTCCACGCTTTGGCTACAGCGCCAGCTCAACGATCCATACGTCAAACGCGCCAAAGCAGAAGGCTACCGTGGCCGCGCAGCGTTCAAGATCATGGAAGTGGACGACAAATATCGCTTTCTGGTGCCCGGTGCGCGTGTCGTGGACCTTGGCTGTGCGCCAGGTGGTTGGTGCCAAGTGGCCGTGCCACGGATCAACGCACTCGGCGATCGTCGCGGCAAAGCGCAAGGCACGATCCTTGGAATTGATATCCAAGAGGTTGAAACAATGGCTGGCGCCGAATTCCATGTCCTCGATTTTCTCGACGAAGGCGCGGATGATTTGGTCAAAGGCTGGCTTGGTGGGCAGGCGGATGTGGTCATGTCCGACATGGCAGCGTCTTCATCAGGTCATAAGCAAACAGATCACTTGCGCATCATGCATCTTTGCGAAGCGGCCGCGTATTTCGCATTTGATGTTCTGGCCGAAGGTGGCACCTTTGTTGCGAAAGTCCTTGCCGGTGGTGCAGAAGGGGAATTGCAGAAAGTTCTCAAGCAAAACTTCACCAAAGTTGCGCATATGAAACCGCCAAGTTCGCGCTCTGACAGTTCTGAGAAGTTTGTTGTTGCAACAGGATTTAAAGGGCGTGGCAGTGATGAAGAGTAAGCTGTTGATGTTTTTGGCGACGATCCCCTTGGCCGCGCAAGCACAAAGCCAGTTCGAAGCTGAGCTTTGCGAGGCGGCAACAAACAATCGCACCATCGAAATGGTTTACGACAAAGATGCCTCAAAAGGTTGCGAGCCGCGCCTTATCGACGTGCACCAGGTCGCAATCGGCAACAATGGCAGTCTTTATATGCATGGCTGGCAATTTCGAGGTTGCACCAAAGGGCGTGATTTTGAGGCTAAACGCATCTTTAAGTTTGAAAAGATCAAATCGGTCAAATTGATCGGTTCTACATTTGGCGAAAAATCTCAGGCAGCAAAAGACGCAGGCTGGGACGGTTGCATCGGCTCGAACTGTTTTATCAAAGAGAATATTTGCGAGTAATCTGGTAGGCCCGGCAGGCAGAGCACAAAATCACGAAAGCAACAAGTTAGGCTGACGAACTGCAAAAACGCGGCCTTTGATTTTATTACGATAATTTGGCACATGACGAACCTTTTTTCGCAAACGGTTTGTGGTTCTAAGCCATGAGCGGGATGGCATTGATCTGGGCCGCGAACGTCAAAGGCCTTAAACCAGCCGCCAAGATTGTGCTTATCCAACTGGCGGACTTTCACAACAAAGAAACTGGCCAGTGCAATCCAAGCGCACAGCGGTTGGCGGACGAGTGCGAGATGGGCCGCGCGACCCTGTTTCGACACATGACAACCTTGGAGGAATGCGGCCTTGTCACGCGTCATGCCCGTGGGGATGGCGACGGCGGGCGCGGCTCCAACCAGTATGAACTGCACCTCGATATCACGCTTGGTCCAAGCGCCTGCCCGAAGGGTGGCGCGAGTGACTCCAATGGGGAAACGTCTCAAAATGAGACGGGGGGAAACGTCTCAAAAATGCCGGGGAAAAGTCTCAAGGGTGAGACGGGGGTAGTCTCAAAACGAGACACGAACCTTACCATTGAACCTACAAAAGAACCTCCTTCGCGCAAGCGCGAGGCGGGGGAGGTTGAGAAGGTTTTAGCGGCGTATCCGCCCGACCGATTACGTGGCAAAGTGGCTTGCCTTGCCCAAATCGAAGAGGCCATGAAGGAAGGGTTCGCGCCGGGGGACTTGCTTCAGGCGGTCGAAGCCTACGCCACCGACAGCGCAGGGTTTACCCGCTCCAAGGTCTGCTTTTCCGACAACTGGTTTCAGTCACGGCGCTGGCAAGGATACATAGAGGACATCCACGCCAAGCGAGAGGAAGCGCGAGCTGCAAGCGCAGATCACCATGCGCGGCTGGCCTTCTGGATCAGTGACAAAAGCCCGATGTGCAAGCACATCACGGCCCCGCAGGTGACGGCATTGCTTGCCGCAAAGCTGGTGACACAGGCGCAAATTCAAGCCGCTGGCCTCAGAACATGACCGCACCCGACCCGACGACAGAGCAAACAGCAAGGTTACCCACCGATTACATCGGCGGGACTTGTGAGGGGCGGCATGCCTCCCCTTCAAACCCCAACCAGACGCGCGAGGAGCACGTCAAGGAGGGCCTTTCCGAGACTGTGATCTTTCGATGCACCGTTGCGGAGAAGGCTGCGCTCGTCGCCAAGGCGGACGCCGCTGGACTGCCCAATGCCACGCTAATGCGTGAGGCTTTGGGACTGGTCCAAGCGCGGCGGCGCAAGCCCGTGCCGCGTGTTGACCCGTCGCTGACGTTGGCCGTTGCCCGCGTTCGCGGCAACCTCAACCAACTGGCGCGATGGATAAACGGGGCCGTCAAATCTGGTCGCGCAAGCCACATCGAAGCCCTCAAGGTCAGCGTGCGCCTTGTCGTGATTGAGCGCCAGCTTGCGCAGATCATTGGCCAGCACAGCGATGGCCCGCAATGATCATCTCGTTCTTTTCGTCTGGCACGGGTGGCGGCGCGGCCCCTGTTGACTACCTGACAGCCCGTGAGGTTTTGGCCTACGACGAAAACCGCAATTTGATCCGCGATGATTACGGCCAGCCGCAGATCAAAATCCGCGACCCACTGCCCGAAGTGCTGCACGGCAATCCCGACCGGACGCGGGATTTGATCGACGCAAGCGCGAACAAGCGGAGCTACACCGCTGGCGTGATCAGCTTCGCGGACAGCGACCAGCCCAGCGAGGACGCCCAGCAAGAGGCCATTGAGCTATTTGAGGCTCTGGCCTTTGCGGGGCTTGAGGCGGATCAATACGACTGCCTGTGGGTGCGTCATATGCACGAAGGCAATGTTGAGCTGCATTTCTGCACGCCGCGATTGGAGCTGGCGACGGGTAGGGCGTTGAACATCGCACCGCCGGGGCATGAAGCCGCGTTCAGCACATTGCGCGACGTATTGAACAAGTCCCATGGTTGGGCCGACCCAATGGAACCTGACCTTGCCCGAGACTTCAAACTGGTGCGCGAGAGTGCCGACCGCGCCGAAGCCCGTAAGGTCATCGTTTCTGCGCTTTATGACCAGATTGAAGTGGGCCTGATCACCGACCGCGCATCCATGGTCGCCTTCTTCGAGGACACAGGCTTCGAGGTCACGCGCCAAGCGGCAAAATCAATCAGTGTCCGCGATTCTGAATTCTCAAAACCGTTCAAACTTGAAGGCGTTCTCACTCATGAAAACTGGTCCCCAATCCGACACGCAGAAATCGCGGTTGAGTATGAAACTGGCGCAGATGCAAACCGAACAAGAAGACTTGATGGCCTCTCACATGAGCGCCTTCGTGCAGACCTCGCAGACCATGTTGGACGACGCGCAGACTACAATGAAGAACGATACGGCGCACTTTCTGTTTCACAACAGGAACTTGTTCAAGGAACGGATCGAACTGATCAAGAATTGGATGACGTTCTCACCTTGGATCATCACGGGGATCATCGTGACGGGGATCGCCTTGATGATGGTCGCGAGCTGGCTTTGGACGGTCCAGCTGACGCGCTCGGAACTGACGGAACTGGGCCTGACACGGATCGACAGGGAAGACGGGACATGACTGGTGCTGGACCCGACCAAGACGCGGCTGAGGACCTGCACGCTGGGCGGCAGGTCAGTGACCTGCATCAAGATCGCCGAGGATTAGATGACGACACCCCTGACAGCCTTGGAACGCGACTTGCTCGCCTGCGTCGAGCGGTTGGTGACGGCCTGCGAGGTCTCAGCAAAGGAATTGAGCGGGTTAGAGGCACGCTCGACGACGAGGATGCAGAGTCAGATGGATGGATTGGCCGCCTGCGTGTCAGCGCTCATTCAATCGCAAACGGCGTCCGTAGCTGCGTTGAACGGCTTGTTGAGCGAGGGGCAGAGCTACGGGAGGCTGCGCACGCAACTCGAGACCAGCTTGAAATTAGTGAAAGCCGCCGAAGAGAAGTTGAGACGGAGTTAGAAGAGCGTGAGGTCGAGATGGACCGGGGGATGACGCATTGAGGGGGCAAAATTGATTGAAAAATGGTAACGTATGTGTCACCAATGGCCGCAATGAATAAGCTTGTAGTCTATGTCACAGAGGTGGGGAAAACGCCGTTCGAAGATTGGTTCAATGGTCTGGATACGGCGGCAGCATTGAGGGTGCGCACGGATCGAGACGGGCAATCTGGGCGACGTGAAGCCAGTCGGGCAAGGCGTGTCAGAGCGGCGCATCACCTTTGGTCCGGGATACCGCGTCTATTTTGGTAAGGACGGCGATACGCTTGTGATCCTGCTATGTGGCGGCACAAAAAAGCGCCAGTCGAAAGATATCGAGCAGGCCAAAGCATATTGGGACGACTACAAGTCCCGCAAAGAGAAAGGCGACTGACATGCCACTGACGAAAGACTTCAAAGACACGATCAAAGCACGCGCTGAGCGCGATCCTGAATTCCGCGCGGGCCTGTTCCGCGAAGCCATTGAAGCGATGCTCAGCGACGATCTGGAGACCGGCAAGGTGCTGCTGCGCGACTACGTTAACGCCACGGTTGGGTTCCAGGCCTTGGCGCGAGATATGGACAAGGATCCCAAGAGCCTGATGCGGATGCTTAGCGCCAAAGGCAACCCGCGCGCGGACAATCTGCTGGCGATGGTGTCACGGTTGAAAAAGCGCGAAGGCGTGTCCTTTTTGTTGACCTAAAGCAATCAGTTACACGCGCGATTTTTACACTGACCATTTGTGCGAGAAATAGCCACGCAATCGGCTTCGAAAGCTGAAGCCTTTTGCGAACGAGAAAAACCGGATATTCGCTGCGCTCTTCCTGAACTGACACAACGCGGGACTTTCCGGACTTGTGCACGCGCAGCTACTGCTCACGCAGCATTACTTTGCATATGCAGTGAGCTCTACGCTGCAACGCAGCCCAAGTCGCAGAAGCGGTCGTTGCCGGCCGGTTTTGACGGCCTCATCCAAACAACACTTTCGCCGCATAGCGCGTGAATGGGCGAGACGCAGGCAAGTCAGTCATCCTTGTTAAAGACAGGCTCCCGTTTTTCGAGAAACGCCAGCATGCCCTCTTGGGAATCTGCTGTGTTACCCGTGAGCAGCACCGCTGCCCGTTCATCAAGAATTGACTGCCGCAAGCTTTTCGCCTCAAAGCCAACGATGGTGTCGAGCACGCCTTTCACAGCAAGACGCGGCTGCTTTGCAAGTTCCTCTCCTAGAGCCTGTGCCCGTGCCTTGATCTCGGTGACCGGGCACGTTTCCATGACCAACCCAAACTTCAGGGCTTCTTCTCCGGAAATTTTTCGTCCCCGAAGGATCATATCGAGCGCAACATCGCGGCCAGCCACCCTCGGCAGGCGGCCAGAGCCGCCCCAAGCGGGGACCGTACCGAGGTCCATCTCCGGCAAACCGATCTGAGCGCCTTCATCTGCTGCGAGCCGGAAATGACAGGCCAGCGGTAGTTCAAGCCCGCCCCCCAGACAATAACCAAACAATGTTGCTATGCTGGGTTTGCCCAGGTTCTCGATGAGATCGAGGACCCGCAGGCGTTGGTCCAGAACCGCCTCCAATGATCCCTTGCGTTCGATACCCTCGGGAATCTGCTTCAGATTCATGCCAACTGAAAAGTGGTCTTCGCCCGCTGATGTAAACACAAGCGCGCGAACAGAGTTGTCAGCGCCCAGTTCCGGGACCAGACGCTCAAGCTCGTCCATGTATTCAAGGGTCATGCGGTTATAGGGCGCGTCATTGTTGGACAATGTGGCGACATGGTTTTTTATGCTCAGCAATACAGCGCTCAATGTCGTTTCCTAGTCGTTTTCCTTGCGGGACAGTGCCGGCTTCAAGCGAGCAACCAGAGCCTGTCCTGGCCCCAGAATACGGTGTCGCCGCAGCGGAAACTAGGCACGCCCCACAGGCCCAGTGCGGTCAGGATACGCCGGTTTTCTTCGACTTCCGCGCGCCAGGTGTCGCTTTGAAGGTGCGGTTTTGCCTTGTCCCAATCCAGCCCGGCCCGTTCGACAATCCGGGCAAGGCCGCGGTTTGTTTTGGCGTCGATCCCGTCGGCCCAGACGCCACGCAGAAAGCTTGAGGCATAATCGTCCAGTCGCCCGGCCTCGCGTGCGTATCCGATCAGCGCATAGCCGCGCTCGACCGCCTTTCCAAGCGGGTCACAGACATGGCCAAACGGGATACCCAGCCGTCGGGCTTCGCGGGCGACGTCATGCATGATGTAGAACCGTTTTGCCCGGGGTACAGGCAGGCCACGCATGACCATTGGCAGGACCGGGCGGAAGCGAAGTTCTACGCCACGGGACTGGGCAATGTCGCGGGCGCGGTCAAAGGCGAGATAGGAATAGGGGCTGCGAAAAGAGGCGAAAAGTTCGATCACCGTGCCCGGCAGGGCAGGGGACGTCGCATCGGGTGCGGGTGGGGCGTATATTGGGTCTGCTAGCGCGTCCGGTTTGGCCACGCCTCGCCCGCGCAATCGGGCTTCCAGGTAATGCAGCCGGTCAATGCCCCAGTACCATTCGCCGCCATAGTGGAAGGTTGCACCAAGATAGTGCCCCAGCTGTTCCAGCCGCGCGTCGCCTTGTGCCATCCCTGTGGCCGGTTTTGTCACAGAGGCGTCCGGCAAAGCCTCGCCCTGCCACAGGGCGCTGCCGACGGCGATCGCGGTCTGAGCGAAATCGGGCCGAGGCAAGGCAGCGGCCACAAGGGCGCGGGCATGGTCCAGCCTTTCGGTTGTTGGCGGGATCGGCGTGGCGGGAAGGGCAAGCCCTGCCTTTGCGGCCAGCCGCGCGGCATCCAGCCTTGCATAACTTTCCAGCGCCGTCCGGTCCGGCGCGGCCCAGTCTGGCGGCGCGGAGATCAGGTGGGGGCGAAGCTCGATCTCATAACGATCCTGAAGCCGGCGCAGGATCTGTGCTGTCAGATGAGAGTATGGATCAGAGACGTCATGGAAATAGTCGACGACATGCGCTGCATCTCGGCGCAGGCGCTGCCGCTCGAAAGCGGCCCGTTTTCGCAATTGCCGTGGTTCGCCCGTGATATGGGCAATGATGCGCGATTTGATCAAGCTGTCAAAGGACATGAATACCTATCTTTCCAGGTCCGACCCGGCGCATGGTTTCCAGGATTCAGGAATTCACCTTTTGCAGGCACGCCACGGCCTGTTTGGCTTTACCCCTTACCCCGATAAAGGCAACTTCGTCTTTGGACACCATGTCTTTGACGGTTGATTTGATCCGCGCCTCGTTGCCTGACTTGTCGCCAACCACGATTTTCGGTTTGACCCTGTTGTAGATCAACTTGCTGTCGCCGGATAGCCCGGCAGCGCAGGCATCGGCCTCGTTCCATCCGGCCTGTGCGCCTGTTGCGCTGATTGCTAACGCGAATGCGAAGATTGTGACTGTTTTCATCGGTGACCTCCTGTCGATTTGAAGGACGCCGTTTAGTATTGGTCTTTCGGCGATCTTCCGTCTCTTGCGAAATGTCTAAAGTAATGTCATTATATGTGTCAACAAAGTGCCTAAGGGCGTTACAATCAAAGCGCTCAACCGGACTGGCGCGGTCGTTTTTCTAAGTGCTGGCATTTTGGAAGCCATTCAAATAGGTTGTTGGGAATGGTTGACCTGAAAGGAATGCAGCAGTGGCAGTCAAGGCGGAACCCGTTGCAAAAAAAGAAAAAACAGACGGTCGTAAGCAACGCAGTGCGCGCAGCCGGGACAAGATCAAGACATCGATCCTCACTTTGATCCGCGCCGGTATCTATTCCCCGCGGGCCATCGATATCTCAGAGCATTCGGGCCTGAGCATGCGCACAGTGTTTCGCCATATCGATGACATGGAAAGCCTGCTGCGCGAAATCGCGGGCGATGTGCAGAAAGAAGTGCTGCCTCGGTTCCTGCAGCCTTACACGGCAACCGACTGGCGGGGTCAGCTGGACGAGAATATCGCGCGCCGCGTCGCGGTCTGGGAAGACATCCTGCCAATCCGCATGTCTGCATCGCTGAGCCGGTTCCGGTCCAAGTTCCTGTTGGAGGAGTACCAGCAGGTTCTTGAGCTTGAGCGCGCCGGCCTTCGGTCCGTGCTGCCAGACAGCATTAGAGGTGACGAGGTGCTTTTCCGGGCGTTGAACGAGGTGACGGGGGTTGGGTGCTGGCTCAACCTGCGGATGGATCAGGAGCTGTCCCCCAATGCCGCCGAAGCAGTCGTGCGCCGCACTGTCGATGCTTTGATTGCCAGGGCCGAGTAGCGAGATGCGCTGGCTGGTTTTGCTGTCCGGTCTGGCGGCTCTTGGTCTGGCGTGCGCGTTCCTCTGGTGGCCGGGCGGGGATGGGCCGGGACGAAGCTGTGTTCTGCCCGACGCTGACATTGGCGGGTTCGTGCAGGTGCCGGGCGGCGGGTTCGTCAAGGGTGCCGACGCGATCTATCCCGAAGAGGGCGGGCCTATAAAGCTGCATGTCTCGCCGTTCTTGCTGTCCGTCACCGAGGTGACGAATGACCAGTTCGCCGCATTTGTGGCCGCCACCGGCTATGTCACCGAGGCCGAGCGAAACGGCGGTTCGGCAGGTTTTGTCGAGACCGACACGCCGTCCGACCTGCTGTCCTGGTGGAAGCTGGACAAAGGCGCGACCTGGCGCACGCCAGCCGGGGCAGGGTCGGATATTGCCGGGCTGGGCCGCCACCCAGTGGTGCATGTCAGCCTCACGGATGCACGCGCCTATGCGGCATGGGGCGGGGGAAGATTGCCCAATGAGATTGAGTGGGAATATGCCGCGAGCCTTGGCCTTTTTGACCCCGACGATCCGGAATCCGGCCTTCGCGGCCCCAATGGCGAGATCCGGGCCAATACTTGGAACGGCGTTTTCCCTGTGCTGAATACGGCCGAGGATGGGTTCGCGGGCACCGCCCCGGTGGGATGCTACCGGGCCAACCTGATCGGCGCCCATGACATGATCGGCAATGTCTGGGAGTGGACTGAAACGCCGTTTGGCGACGGTAGTCCGCAGTTCACCATCAAAGGCGGGTCTTATCTGTGCGGTTCGAACTATTGCCGCCGTTATCGCACTGCGGCCCGTGAAAGCCTTGAACCCGACTTTTCAACCGCGCATACCGGGTTTCGCATTGTGAAGGATCCGGCTTAGGGGGGTGTCGTTAACACTTCGCAGCCGGTGCCGTCGAATGCATCGCGCACTGCGGTCTGGTCTTGCGTCGAAAGCGCGGCGAAGCTGTCGCGCAACACCCGTAGGCATTTGGCCTGATAGGGGAACGTGGCTTGTGTCCAGGGCGCTCCGTCGATCTCTAACGTGACCTGTTTTTCACTCGCCGCATGGGCGGCCGCATTGGCCTGCATGTAAGGCGCATAGGTTCGGCCAATCTCTGCGAATAGCGGGCGCAGGGTGGTGGCGGCCTCGTCGCGCGACAGCCAGCCGTCATCATGAGCGGCGTAACCGGTGGCGTCTTCCAGATGATCAATCCACGCCAGAAGGCGCGGCGCACTTTCACGCGCGATCGCGGCAGAGGTCGGTTCGATGCCAAGAAGCTGGGTGAACTGGCCATAAATGGCGAAATCAGCGGCCGAGGGGCGGGTGCCAAACAGGAACGGGCGGGTTGCGATCAGATCGTCGAGGCACGCTAGAACACGTCTATAGCTGGCTTCGATGGTTGCAGCGGTTGCGTCGTTCGAACCGACGACGCCAAGGCGTCCGGCCTGACGCGCGGCAAAGTTTTCGGCAAGGTCATTGGCCGGGCCTTTTGCCGCCTGTGGCATCATCCAGTAGACCAGCAGCGGCGCGACATGATCGGCGTTTTCCGGCACCGCCCAGCGATAGTGGAACATTATCTTGGTCAGCCATTCATCGGCGTAATCCTCGACAATGTCCTGAAGGAACCGGGTGACGGGATCATCGGGCAGCGCGGGTCGCCCTTGGTATTCGCCTTCGAACCGGCGGATAAGGGGCGTGCTGTCGGTCACCGCCTGCAGTTCGCCCGCTTCGTCCGGCAGGTAGAAAGTGGGAAAGAGCGCGGGCTTTGGCTGCGGATAACCCTTCAGGCTGTCATGCATACTGATATGAAAGCGATAAGGGATTCCGCGATAGCGCAGATAGGCCAGCATTTTCCGTGTATACGGCGAGGCCGGTGCACCAAGAAATTCGATGGGTTTCGGTGATCCAGACATTTCGCCCTCCCGCATATCGGCATACAATATGTCAAAAAAGCAGATCGCGCGCTGCGATGCAATGGGTGACATGCAAGTAACCTGCGGAATTACGCAGCGACACCGGACTTGCGCTTTTCATCTTCCACGATAAATTGACATTAGATATGACAAAATAAATTGCGCCGGTCAGGGAGGACAAGGCCAATGTGGAAAAAGATTATTCTCGGCGCGGTGGCGTTGATACTTGTGGCGGGTGTTGTTGGATATGCAAAGCGGATGGATATCCTGCTTTATGTCGTTGCCAACCGGGATCTCCCTGAGACGGGGCCCAACCGTCCAATCACTTGGGAAAAAGGGCCCGAGAAAACCGAATCCTTGCCCGCCGATAGACCCAACATCGTGTTCATTCTGCTGGATGATGTTGGCATCAATGACCTTAGCGGCTTTGGCGAGGGTATCACCCCGACGCCCAATATTGCCCGACTGGCAGCCAAGGGCGCGATTTTCACCAATGCCTATGCCGGGCACGCCAACTGTGCGCCATCACGGGCGGCGATCCTGACCGGGCGCGATGCATCCAGCACGGGCTATGACGCGACGCCCACGCCCGATGGCATGGGCCGGATGATCGCCATGATCGGCAACTACAACCCCATGGGACGGCCCGAATACATCTATGACAAAGCTGCCGACGCGGCCAATCCAAAATTCAACTCTCGCGGCCTGCCAGGATCGGAGATCACCGTGGCCGAGGTCTTGCGCGATACTGGCTATCACACCATGCATATCGGCAAATGGCATCTGGGTCGGGCGGAAGGCATGTGGCCCAAAGACCAGGGCTTTGATGAAGATCTGATGATGGCCAGCGGGCTTTTCCTACCAGTCGACGATCCGAACGTGGTCAATGCCAAACTGCACTTTTCGCCCATCGACAAGTTTCTGTGGGCGCGGGTGCAATATGCGGTGATGCAGGGGGGTGGCGACTGGTTCGCGCCCAAGGGCTATCTGACGGACTATTTTACTGATCATGCCGTGCGCGCCATTGAGGCCAACGCGGGTCGGCCGTTTTTCCTTTATCTGGCGCACTGGGGCGCGCACACGCCTTTGCAGGCCACGAAAGAGGATTACGAAGCGGTTGGCGATACCCAACCCCACCGCAAACGGGTCTATGCGGGGATGATGCACTCGCTTGATCGTTCGGTGGGTCGCATCATGGACAAGCTTGAGGCGGAAGGGATTGCCGACAATACGATCGTGGTTCTGTCCAGCGACAATGGCGCGGCGGATTATATTGGTATTGATGGGGTCAATGCGCCTTATCGCGGTTGGAAAAATACGTTTTTCGAAGGCGGGCTGAAAATCCCGATGTCGGTGACATGGCCAGGCAAGATCGCTCCGGGTACAAAAATCGACACGCCGGTGACGCATCTTGACTTGATGCCGACGCTGGTGTCCGCCGGGGGCGGGGCGCTGCCAAAGGATCGCGATATCAATGGGCACGACATGACGCCGCTTTGGACCGGGGCGGACCGGCTGGCACGGCCGGATGACGCGATACATTGGGGCACCGCGGATTATCGGGTGGTGCAGGCGGGGGGCTGGAAATTGCAGCTCAACCCGAGCTTCGATCAAGGCTGGCTGTTCAATCTGAATGACGACCCGACCGAGCAAACCAACCTGATCGATGAAGAGCCGGAAAAGGTGGCTGAACTGACCGCGCTGATCGAGGCGCATTGGGAGGGTTCGCAACCTCTGGCGCAGTCGGTCGTTGCGGCCCCGCTGGCCATTGACAAGCATCTGGCCGAAGAAATGGTCGCGGGGGATGCCTTTGTTTACTGGCCCAATTGATCACTCGAAAGGTGAACTGACATGAAGGAACAGGTTGTTCTCTACGGCGGCAAGCTGTCGCTTTACAGCGCGCGGGTGCGGTCCTATCTGCGCCATCAGCGCATCCCCTTCACGGAGCGCGCGCCGGGGTCAGAGCGGGCTCTAAAAGTAATCTACCCTGCAATCGGGCGGCGCATCGTGCCTGTGGTGGAACTGGCGGATGGTACGCTCCTGCAGGACGGTGCTCGGATCATCGATCATTTCGAGGCCTCGGGCCTGGGCCGGTTCCCGGTCTACCCCGACGACCCCGCGCTGAACGTGGTGGCGCGGCTGTTCGACCTGTTCGGCAACGAAGGCCTGATGCGTCCGGCGATGCATTATCGCTGGAACCTGCCCGAACAAACCCCTTTTGTCCGCCATATTTTCCGCGAAGCCCTTGCGATGAACAAAGACGACGCGGGACTGGACGCGGATTTCGACAAGCTGTCGGGGTTCTTGCGCAAATGGACCGCGATGATCGGGGCAAATGCTGAAAATGCGGCGGCGATCGAAGCAGCCTATCTGGATTTTCTGGACCGTCTGAACGCGCATTTGGCTGTGATGCCCTACGTGCTGGGCGCACGGCCGACGATCGCGGATTATGCGCTGTTTGGCCCGCTGTTCGCCCACTTGGGGCGGGACCGGCTGCCGCTTGCGCTGATGCAGGAGCGCGCGCCTTTTGTGTTTGACTGGACCGAGCGGATGAACGCGTTCGAGGATATCGAAGACGCGGTTTCGCAGGCTTGGGGCGACGGCATGGTTGATCTTGAAAAACCGCCGGAAACGCTGGTGTCTCTGCTGGACTATGTGGCCGAGGAGTACGCCGCTGAATACGCTGCCCATCATGCGTATTGCGACCAGTGGCTGGCGAAACAGCCCAACGAGGTGATCGAAGGCCACCGGGTCATCGGAATGACGCAATTCGAACTGCGCGGGGCCGCGATGCCGGTGCCGGTCAAGGCCTATCGGCATTTTTTGTCGCAACGCTTGACCGATTCCTTTGACCAGGCACCGGAAGGGGCGCAACAGGTCGTGCGGCGTCTTTTCGATCGAACCGCGCTCAGCCCGTTCCTGGATCTGCGCTTGCCACGTCGGGTCGGGCGGCGCGACCATTTGGAGACATGGGAACCCATTGAGGCCGCAGCCGAACAGGAGCGCGCGTGACGCAGGTTTTGAACCGCCTTTTCCCCAGTGTTTTTGATAACAACTTTCCGGGGCAACCCATAGCGTTATGGGTCTTTTATGCTCTCACGGTGCTGACGCTGTGGCGCAGTTGGCATCACCTGACGGCGCCGGATGGCGGGGCACAAAGCATCGCGACAATCCCGCTGGACAGTTATCCGGCGGGGGCTGCGGCCACGGTGATCGGGATTTTTGCGCTGTGGGGATTGTCGCAACTTGTCATCGGGCTGCTCTATCTGATGGCCGCGATCCGCTATCGGTCGCTCATCCCGCTGTTCTATTTGCTGATGATCGCTGAGTACGCCGTCCGGATGTTGATCGGAGGTTTCAAGCCGGTCGAGACTGCTGGCACTGCGCCCGGTGCGGTGGGCAACTTGCCGTTGATGGCTCTTGCAGCGGTGATGCTGGTGCTGTGCCTGATCCCACGGAAATCTAACTGACAACAGGTAACGTATGGACTTCGCAAATCTTTTCCCAGCGTCCAGCAATGCGGGCTATGACGGATCGATCCTATCGGTTTGGTATCTTGGGCTTATGGCGGTGCTGACCATCGGACCGGGCTGCATCCACTATTTCCTACGCGATGGAGGTGCGCAGTCCATCGCCGGGCTGCGGCTGGAACGGCATCAACGGCTGATCTTTCACCTGTTTGCTTGGGCCGGAGCGACCCAGATCGTCTGGGGCCTTGCGATGGCGGCGGTGGTCTGGCGCTATCAGGCCTTGGTGTCGCTTGTGTTGGCGCTTCTGGTGATCGAGCGCTCCCTGCACCTTTGGAGCATGTGGATCGGATCGAAATCCGGCGGATATCGCCCGCCCGAGGCCTATATCACCTTGGCACTGGTGCCTGCGAACCTGCTGTTCCTACTGCTGTCACTCTGAACGCAGCGAAGTGGCGCCGGAGGTCAAGGCCTGGCCGATCTCTTCGCGAAGACGCATGGCAATTTGATCCACAGGTATCTCGCTGAGATTTCCGCGAATGCCGGACAATTGAGCGTTCAGAGCCTGCACTTCGGCTGTCAAAGCGTCGATCCGGTTGCCGTCGATTTGCGAAAGACCCGGATCCGATCCGATCTCGGACAAAGTCTCGGTCATCTGTTCGATGCGCGCCGAGGGGGCGTTCAGGGCCGCGCGGGCGGCGTCGCCTGCACTTTCGGCTAGGGTCGACACGCGAGACACCAGTATGAGGGACAGCACGACAAAAATGATCACCAGCATCAGCGTTGCGTTCAACAGGGAAAGACCCAGATCTTTCAGTGTTTTCATATCAACCTCTCGTTTCGTTCAATTCGACTTTGCCTCGGCCATAGCATTTGCCGAGCGTTTGAAGAAGTGCGCGCTAACCAGCCCAATGAGCGCTGCAATCGACAACGCAATGGCCAGACCTTGCCCAGGAAAGGCGGGTTCCAGAAGATCGCTTGTTGCGCCGATAAGTACCGGGCCAAGGCCAAGGCCAATCAGGTTCATTGACAGCATCACCAGCGCTGCACTGACCGCGCGCATTCGCACCGGAGATAGAGTCTGCACCAGCCCCAGAGACGGCCCGAGGTAGAAGTTGATCAGGAAGATTGGGATAAAGAACAGCGGCAACGACGCAACGAGGTGCGGCACCTGAAAGGCGACGGCCAGAATCGGCACCGCGATCAGTGTCACTTTGCCCAGAAGACGCGGAATTTCGTGGGTGCCGTTCCGTGTGGCCCGGTCGCAAAGCTTGCCGCCGGTGATCGCCCCAAGGATACCCGCAACACCGAGTACCAGCCCCATGATCGCGCCGGCCTGGGTTTCAGCGATGCCATGGGTGCGCATGAAGAACGAGGGCAGCCATTGTGCCAGCCCGTAACCCAGCATGGATTGCAAGGTGATGGCGACGGCCAGATATCGGATCGCCGGGGTCTGCCACAGGCGCGAGAATGTGTCGCGCACCGGCGTCGGCGCGGCGGGTGCTTCGTTCTCGAAGGTGCCGCGGGGCGGTTCCTTCAGGAAGGCCATGACAAAGAAAGTCAACAGGACCCCCGGAGCGCCCACAGCCATCAGGGCGGCGCGCCAGCCATAGTGTTCGCTGATGGCGCCTCCGACGATAAAGCCGAAGATCATGCCAATATTGGCACCCAGCATCAGGATCGCCATGGCTGACGAGCGTTTCTCGGCAGGGTAGTAATCCGCCACGATCGATTGGCTGGAGGGGTTCACGCCGGCCTCGCCGATGCCGACGCCGATGCGGAACAGGATCAGCGTGACCAGCCCGACGGCAAAACCGCAGAGCACGGTAAAGACCGAAAAGACCAAGAGCGAAATGACGATGATCAGCTTGCGATTGCCCCGGTCGGCCAGCCGCGCCACCGGGATGCCCAGCGTGGCATAAAAGATTGCAAACGCCAGCCCGCCTAAAAGGCCAAGCTGGGTGTCAGAAAGGCCGAACTCCGCCTTGATCGGGGTAAACAGCACCGACAGGATCATCCGGTCAGTGATTGACAGTGTGTATGCCAACAAGAGCAAGATCAGCGCACTGCGATGTCCGGCAAGCGGCCGGACGCCGCCTGGTGCCGATGGTTCGACTGTTGTCATTTGTCCCTCCCTGAACCCTGTGTGGTTTCAGAGAATGTATTAAGTGACATATTATATGTCAAAATAATTCAGAAGCGATGCCGCCGTCACTGCCTCTGTGGACCTTTCAGATGCTGACAATCAGGCCGGTGCTGCCGGGCACCTTGTTGTCCAAAAGCCCAAGCCAGGACGCGGCGGCCGCGTCCGCGCCACTCTGCGCTACGATAACCAGTGTCGAGGCAGTGTCCTGCGTCACCTCGATACTGGCGGTAAAGGCCTTTTCCCAGAACTTGCCCGGCCCCCATTCCTTGTCGCGCTTGCCCATATGGGTGGGGGCAAAGAAGAAAGTGGGTTTTGCGCCGGGCAGGCCCGCGGGCGGTTTGCCTCCATCCTCCCAATGGGTGGCACCGACCACCCAGGTGGCCAGAAGGTTGTCGGTGAAATGCTCGTGAATACGCACGGTCAGTGGCCTGTCACCGGACATATCGACAAAGACCGACTTGGTAGACGGATCCAGTTCGTTTTCCGTGCCGTAGACCGTGATCTCGTCAAAACATCCGAGCTTTTCGCAAAAAACGGCATTGCCCGTCGATGTGAGCCCGACAACGCGTTTGTCCAGCGATTTGTCATTGAACAACAAATGCGCAAGACCAAAACCAGTCTTGGACGAAGCCGAGCCGATCAGCACCTGATCGGCGCCGAAAAAGTCATTGTCGATCAGGAAATCATAAAGAATGTAGGACGTGGCGAAGAGCGGGAAGAGGATGCAACGTTCGTCTTCGAATTGGCTCAGGATTTCAGGCTCCGGCCCGGTACGCATGTATCCGTTATACATCGGCGGCAGCGCCGCACGATGCTCGGCCGTGTCAACAAAGCGAGCGGGCTTTACCTTGCCTGGGCGCAGCACCACATGGCTGGCCAGCGGGAAGAAGCCCCAGACCCGTTCACCGGATTCGATCTCGGCACAGTTGCTATCGACCACATGGGCAAATCCCCATGCCGGCACCTTGCCCCAGGTCTCATCGGCGGGAAAATAGCCCCAGTACCCAATCGAGTCGCCGGTCACGGCATAGCTTACGTTATTGGCGGTCAGGCCGACTTTCTCGATTTTCATCAGAACTTCACCCTCTCGCAGTTCGGGGGCGGAGCGGGTGACGGTCTTGGTCTCGCGCAGATCGGCGCGGTTGGTCCAAAGCTCGGTTATTTCGGTCATGGTCAATTCCTCTTGTCGGGTCAGAACCCGAAACCGTTGATATGGGTGATGTCATCTGTCCCGGCGGGCAGGCTGATGATCTGGCCGTCCTCGGCCACGGTGATCTCGCCGTCGTAGGCGTCGCGGGTGCCTTTCAGAAACAGCGGGTAAAGCTGCCGGGACGGCAAGGGCGGTACGATGTGGTGCAATACCAAGGCGTCAGCACCTGCATCCTGCGCGGCGCGGGCCGCATCGACCGGGCTGGCGTGATAGTCCTGGATGTCGAACAACACCTTGTCGAGATGCGCCAGCCCGCGTTTCTTGAGCGGTGCGCGCAGGATCTCGACCATCTCGACATTCAGTGCATCGTGCAACAGCAGGTCCGTGCCTTTTGCCATCCGCACAAGTTCCGGATGATAGATGGTATCGCCCGAAATGGTGACCAAGCGATCCTTGTAGTCAATGCGAAAGCCAAGCGCCGGGTCGGCCGGGTGATGGGCGACCGATACGGCGGTGATGGTCAGATCGGGGACTTCATGGATGACGACCGGTTGTTCGCCCACAGTAAGGGTGCGCGCAGTGGCGCCAAAGCCTGCAAGGTCGGCGATGTCCGCACCGTGATGGGCCAGCCTGTAGGTGCTGTCGATCCGGTAGGCGGCGTTGAAACCATCCACGACTTCGCTAACGCCCTCCGGTCCCCAAACCGGGGTCGGGGTCTTGCGGCTGCCGTTGATCCAGCTTTGCAGCAGGAACTCACCCAGCCCGTCGACATGATCGGAATGCAGATGTGTCAGAAGAGCTGCCTCGACCCTTCCCATGGGAAAGCCCATCCGCCCCAGATTTCCGATGCTGCCCGCGCCGGTGTCTACGACAAAAACATGGCTCCCGGCGACGATCCCGGTGCAGGGGCCTGCACGCAGCGGGTCGGGCATCGGAGAGCCTGCATCGCAGATAAAGACATGCAGCCCGTCGGGCAGGGACGCCGCGCGATCAACACCCGCGTTCTGGTTGGCAATACGCGTCATCACCGCCTTGGAGATGTGTATCTGCCCGGCTTTCAGCCCGATGACGGCAAGGACAACGACGGCCATTACGCCGAGCAGGATTTGCAGTTTTCTGGACATGCAAGCGACCTCAGCTGGTTTTCTCAATGAAGGTCAGGATACGTTTGACCAGTTCGTCGGGCTGGTCTTCCTGGATGAAATGCCCTGCCGGGTCGAGGATGTCGTGATCCTGTCCTTTGGCTCCGGGAATAATGTCGCGCCCGGTCCTGAACCAGCCGCGGGCGACCACGTCCTGCCGGCCGAAGAGGAGCAGGAAAGGTTTGTCGAATGTCTTCAGCTTTTCCCATGCGGCCCGGTTCAATTCGACCCCCGGCACGTCCGGCTCGACCGCGATGAGCGAGGGGAATTTCAAGAGACCCGCTTCAAAGCGCCTTGTCGGGAAAGGCGCGCGATAAGCCGCCATTTCCGCTTTCGACATTGTGCGTTCTGTACCGTTTTGCACCATGAACCAGGGAAACCGGGGCGCAAAGCGCATGGCGCGGCGCCACATGCGGAAGAACCGTGTGGAACCGGAGCCGGTGGGCAGACCGGTATTCGACGCCACGACGCGGGTAAAGCGGTCGGGCATCTGCGCGACCATGTAAAGACCGATGGTCCCGCCCCAGTCCTGACAGAAGAGCGTTATGCCTTGCAGATCCATCGCCTGCAGCCATCGCGTCATCCAATCGTAATGGCGCGCCAGCGAATAGTCGGATTTGCGCGATGGCTTGTCCGAGCGCCCGCAGCCCACCAGATCGACAGCGATGACCCGGTGCCCTGCCTCTGCCAGCGGGTTGATCATATGGCGGTAGAGATAGGACCATGTCGGGTTGCCATGCATGAGCAGGATCGGCGTGCCATCCTTTGGGCCTGCCTCGATATGATGAATGCGAATATCGATGCCATCGGTATCCGTGATGGTGGTGTAATGCGGCTCAAAGGCAAAATCGGGCAGGTCGCGGAACCGGTCGTCGGGTGATCGCAGAATCTCCATGGTGGGGCTCCTCAATATAGCGCCAGAATGGCGATATTGGTGAGCGCCGCGCCAAGGGACAGGATCAGCGCCACGAGCGCGCGCGGCCCGGCAAAGCCTGCCATCAACATTTTGGTGGGATAGCTGATGGTCTCGACAATGGCTTCGCGTTTGAACCGGTGGATATCGTCAAAGTCAGTGTTGCTGGCCAATTCCACCAGGTCGCGGCGACTGCGATAGCGCATGACGTTGCTGATTCCCCAGTTCACGCCGGTCTCAGAGGTTGGACCCCAACTGTCGAGGTCACTGCCATTTCGCTGCAACAGCAACACGGGGTGCCCGCCGCGCAGGATCAGCCCTTTGATGAACGGTTTCGAATAGCTCTCGACCAGCTTGTGTGGGGCGGTGGGTGCGCCGGTTTCGGGATGTGCCACCTTGCTATCGGCAAACTTTACAAGGTTCTGCATGAAGAACTCGCGCCCGTCGTCGGCTTCGAGAAAGGCGCGAAAGTCTTCGATGTTCGTTTCATGCTGAGTAGCCTGTAAAAAGCGGTCGATCTCTGCTTGTGTCAGGGGGCCGCGCCAATTCTGATAGTGGCTAAGGAAAAGGGTATAAAGCGCCGCCGCGCCGATCCAAGGCCAGGCCCAGCAAGGGGCGACCGCTAGTGCCGCCAGAGCAATCGCAACGGCAGGCACGCCGATCCAGAACTGCGGGGGAAGATTTGTCATCGCTCTATACCTTGATCAGCAATTTGCCGGTGTTTTCGCCGCGGAACAGCATCTCGAAGGCTTGCGGAAAGTTTTCGAGACCCTCCAGCATGTGTTCGCGATAGGTCAGTTTGCCTTGGTGTTTCCATTTCAGAAGCTGCATGAACGCCTCGGGCACCCGGCGCATGTAATCGCGCATGGTAAAGCCCTGCATGCGGGCCGAATGGGTGATCAATGCCATGTAATTTGATGGCCCTTTCATGTTGAACATGTCGCCATATTGCGAAATGGCACCGCAGATCACCAGCCGCGCACGACGGTTGATGCGCGCCAGCACCTCGTCCAGAACCTCGCCCCCGACATTGTCGTAATAGACGTCGATCCCGTCCGGAGTTTCGCGCTCCAGCCCTTCGCGGATGCTTTCGTTCTTGTAGTCGATCACGCCGTCGATTTTAAGCTCATCACGAAGCCAAGCGCATTTTTCGGGGCCTCCGGCAATGCCGATGACCCGCGCGCCTAGGTTCTTGGCAACCTGACAGGCGATTGAGCCCACCGCCCCGGCGGCGGCCGAGATCACCACGGTTTCACCTGTCTTGGGCTGCCCGATATCGGTGATGCCGAAATAGGCGGTATAGCCGGTCATGCCGAGGCCCGAAAGATAGTCCTTGGGCTCGGCCAGAGAGATGTCGATCTTGCGGATGAATTTCGAAGGTAGAACACACGCGCTCGCCAACCCGGTGAATCCGGTGACCCAATCGCCGGGCGCAAACCCTTCTGCCTTCGAGGCGACAACCTCGCCCACACCAAAGGCGCGCATGATCTCGCCGGGTTGAACCGGCTCGATATAGCTGCGCTTGTTCGTGATCCAGCCGCGCATGGCCGGGTCAACCGAAACATGGCTGAGTTTCAGTTGGACCTCTCCGTCCTGCAACTGCGGTGCCGGGTCACGGGTAATGCGCCACAACTCGTGGTCGGTTGGGGCCGGGCCGGCAAAGCGAATCTGGATAGGATTGGTCATACGTGATTCCAGTGATTTATATTGACACATAATATGCTAATATAATCAACTGAGCGTGGCAAGTCCGACGCGGCGTTTATTCAAAAGCGAGCCCATGGGGAGGGCGGTCAGCATATCCGTTGACCGCCCAATTCTGTCATTTTACTTGGCCAGAATCTCCAGCATCCGATGGGCGGCTTCGGCGCCGCTGTTCTGGTTCTGGCCGGTGACAAGGTTGCCGTCCACGGTCACATGGGTGGCGAACATGTCGCGAAAGGCGGTGTTGGCCTCGAAATTAGCCTTGGCTGCCCGCAGTTCGGTTTCGGGGTGTTTTGGGGTCATCGAAATGCCCAATTGGTTGATCTGGTTATCGGTCACGCCGGTCACGGTGCGTCCTTCGAGCAGCGGCGTTCCGTCGGTGTCTTTTGCGTTCACCAGCCCCAGTGCCCCGTGACAGACCGATCCGATCACATCGCCATCGGCATTTGCCGCTGTTACCAGCGCGGCCAGGTCCTTGGATTGGGCAAAGTCATAAGCAGCACCCCAGCCGCCCGACAGGAAGATCGCGTCGTACTTGCTGATGTCGACATCGGCCACGGAGATCGAGTTCGTCAGTTTGGCCATCGCAACGGTGTCTTTCTTGAACCGGTAATCTGCGTCGGTTCCCATGGGCCAACTCATCGAGCGCGGCTCAACCGGGATCTCGCCGCCTTTGATCGAGGCGATGTCGACCTCCATACCGGCATCAAGGAAAGCGTAGTAGGGTACGCTCATTTCCGAGCCGAAGACGCCGGTCGCCTTACCGGTTTCTCCCAGCGTGTCATGGCTGGTGGTGATGACAAGGGCGCGCTTGCCGGCCAGATCAAACTCGGGGATGTCATAGTGGGGATGCAGGCCCATTGCGGACAGGGCGCGTGGCAGGCCGAAATAGACTACGATAGCGAGAATGGGAATAGCGATGAGGATGATTTTCAGCCAGAACATGGAAGGCCTCCTTAAGTTGGCAGTTCGTATGTCATATAGTGCAAAGGTAGGGGCCGATCAAGGGCGCAACCGGCGCCTGAACCAGCGGAAGGAAACGAACAGGAACGTGAGCGTGACCAGCCCGGCAACAAGCAGTCCAGGCCAGTGTTCGCGCGCCTTTTTGCGGACCACGTTTTTCCCAACCTGCTTGAACGGGTTATAGTCCGCAGACACCGGCACCACGCCAACCTCGTCGGCATAGCTGAGATATTCGTTCAGCATGTCCTGAAACAGCTCGGGGCGGGCGCTCGCAAGGTCCGTGGTCTCGCCCGGATCGGTCGCGAGGTCATACATATGCCATTTGCCATCACCCAGCGGTGTCGGAATCCGCGAGATTTTCCAGTTGCCACGATAGAGTGCCGCGTTGCCACTGACCTCGAAGCCAACCGCCTCGTCGTCGCCGTAAACCGCCGCGCGCGCGCCACTGAGCATTGGCAACAGGCTGCGGCCACGTATGTCGGGGGTCACAGGATCAAGGCCGGCAAAATCCAGCATGGTCGGCACCAGATCGGTGACATGGGCCCGGCCATCTATCACGTCGCTGTCAGGCAGGTTTGGACCGGAAATGACCAGCGGCACGCGCAACCCGCCCTCGGTCGCGGTGAATTTGAACAGTGCGAACGGCGCGGCGGAGACCGAGGCCCATTCCTCGCCGATAAAGGTCATGGTGTTACGCTCCCCCAAAGTCTCGAAGTCCCGGTTCCACCCGGTCTGCCGCATCCACCAGCGCTGCGCCACGCCTTCTGCGCCGGGTGCATTGCCGATCCCGATGGATTCCGGACCGTTGTCCGAGGTCACGATAACAAAAGTGTTGTCGAGCTTGCCCTGCGCCTCGAGATGCGCCAACAGGCGGCCCAAATGGTGATCGGCGGCTTCCAGCATGCCGGCATTGACCTGCATGGACCGCGCCCAATAGCTCTGGTCCGCGGGGCTCAGGTTCTCCCAGTCGCGCGACGAAGCGGGCAGGGGGGCCAATTCGGTGCCATCGGGCACCAGGCCCAGGTCGACAGCACGTTCCAGTCGCTGCTTACGCATCTCGTCCCAGCCTTCATCAAAACGCCCGTCATAGCGGTCGCGGTACTCGGGCGCGACCTGAATCGGGAAGTGGATCGCTTGGAAAGACAAGAAGCTGAAGAACGGTTTTTGCGGGTCGGCCTCGTCGAGATAATTGATCATCCGGTCGACGATGCCCTCTGAGGAATAGAACCCCTCAGGCAGGGTAATTGGTTTGCCATCCTCATACCAATTTGTGGTATCAGAAAGTGGCAGATAAGGCGTGTGATCGTAATTGCTGCCCCCGGTGGCGTCGATCACGAAAGAGCGGTTAAAGCCGAAACGGTGTGGCAGGTTCTGCCCGATATCGCCGATTCCCCACTTGCCCGAAATGAAGGTCTGGTACCCTTCTTCTTTCAGGCGTGAGGCGATGGTCGGCAAACCGTCTTCCCAACGCATCGAATAGCCCGGGTATTGGCGCATTTCCGGGCTGAGCGTTTCGGGGATCGAGCCCAGCCCGACCTCGTGATTGTCGCGTCCGGTCATCAGCATCGCCCGGCTCGGGCCGCATTGCGGCGACGTATAAAACCTAGAAAATATCGCGCCGCGATCCGCCAGCGCGTCGATATTGGGCGTGGAAGCATCACCACCATAGGCACCAAAATCCATGAAGCCTGCGTCGTCCAACAAAACCAGCAGGATGTTTGGACGGGCGGCGTCTTGTGCCATCGCAGGGATGGCCGTGGCGATTGCAAGAGCAGTAGCGAGCGCAAATTTCATCGGTTTACAATCCTTGTCCATCGTCCAGATGCAGAACCTGACCAGTCAGGAAACGCTGGTCGGGGTCACACAGATACAGGATGGCCTTGTCCAGATCCGCTGGTTCCCCCACCCGTCGGCGCGGGAATTGCGCGATGACGGCTTGCCCATTTGGGCTGTCGAAATAGGGCGCGTTCAGTTCGGTGCGGATGTATCCCGGCGCCAGCGCATTGACGTTGATGCCCTTGTTGATCCATTCCCGCGCCATCTGCTGGGTCAGTCGTGCAATCGCCGCCTTTGACGTGCCATAGACCGTGTGGCCCGGCATCGCGCGACTGTCGGAAAGTGAGCCGATGTTGACGATCCGGCCGCCTGTGTCGCGCGCGATCCAGCGTCGGGCCAGCTCGGTAGACAAGAAGTAGGGGCCCCGAAGATTGAGCCCCATAACGGCATCGAAATCCTCGGGCGTCATGTCGGTGGCGAATTTGCTGACCGAGGTGCCGGCGTTGTTGATCAGGCAGGTGATCGGTCCGGCCATCGCTTCGGCTTCGTCCAATGCGATGGCAAAGTTTTCCACATCCGAGACATCCATCGCGAGAGGATGCGCCACGCCGCCGGCTTCTGAGATGTCATTGTACAAGCTCTCCAGTCTGTCCTTGCGGCGGGCGGCTGCAATGACGGTATAGCCATTTGCCGCCAGTGTGCGGCAGAACTGGTCGCCCAATCCTGACGATGCCCCTGTTACGAGAACGTTCTTTGCGCTCATTTCCTGATCTCCCTGATATTGATCCCCAAACGCCCGGCGGCGCGTTTGAATTCGGATCGCGCCACCGCGCGGCGATGCACTTCGTCCGGGCCATCGGCCAGACGCAACGAGCGCTGGCCAGCCCACATCTGGGCCAGTGGCGTATCATCAGACACGCCCGCGCCGCCGAAGGACTGGATCGCGTCGTCGATCACCCGAAGCGCCATCGACGGCGCCGCGATCTTGATCATGGCGATCTCGTCCTTCGCCGCCTTGTTGCCAACCGTGCCCATCATCCAGGCCGCCTTCAGGCAGATGAGCCGGGTCATTTCTATATCAAGCCGTGCATTGGCGACGCGCTCTTCCCAGACCGAATGCATGCCGATGGCCTTGCCGAAAACCTCGCGGCTAAGCAGCCTTTCGGTCATCATTTCCAGCGCCCGTTCGGCGGCCCCGATCGAACGCATGCAGTGGTGAATGCGCCCTGGTCCCAATCGGCCCTGAGCAATCTCAAAGCCGCGGCCTTCACCCAGCAGGATGTTCGTGGCCGGGACGCGGACATCTTTCAGGGACACTTCCATATGTCCGTGCGGCGCGTCGTCATAGCCAAAGACAGGCAGGTGACGCTCGATCGTCACGCCGGGCGTATCGGCGGGAACAAGCACCATGCTTTGTTGTGCGTGAGCTGCGGCATCGAGGTCGGTCTTGCCCATAACGATAAAGATCGCGCAGCGCGGATCGCCCGCACCAGAAGACCACCACTTGCGTCCGTTGATCACGTATTCGTCACCGTCGCGTCGAATTTGGCATTCGATATTCGTGGCATCACTCGATGCGACCTGAGGCTCGGTCATCAAGAACGCCGAGCGAATCTTGCCATCCAGTAAAGGCCGCAGCCATTGGTCCTGCTGTTGTGGCGTGCCGTAAAGCGACAACGTTTCCATGTTGCCGCTGTCAGGGGCAGCGCAATTGAACACTTCCGGTGCGATATGGCAGCGGCCCGTGATTTCCGCCAAAGGAGCGTATTCAAGAACAGACAACCCTGCGCCGAAACGTTCATCGGTCAAGAACAGGTTCCAAAGCCCGGCCGAGCGGGCCTTTTCCTTGAGCTCTTCGATGATCGGCGGCACGGCCCATCTGTCACCAAGCTGGACGTGCTGGTCGTGGTAAACCTGTTCCGCCGGATAGACATTTTCTTCCATGAAGGCGGTCAGGCGTTGTGCGAAATCCTGTGCTTTTGCAGAAGGCGCAAAATCCATGGTCTATACTCCTGCAAATTCTTCGGCACGATCCAGCAGGGCCAGCGCCGCATCAAGGAATGGGCCGTCCTTGTCTGCACCGCTGGCCATACGCACGTGCACCTGCAATGCGATGACGGCGAGACGGAAGAGGCCCATCGACTGATAGAAATTCATGTTTGCGGGGCGGTCGAATCCTCTCGCTGTGCTATAGGCATCGATGATCTCGTCGCGGGTCATCATGCCGGGCAGATTCGTCGGGCCGCGCTTAAAGCTCTGCAATGCATGCGGATCGCCGGCCTCGACCCAATAGGCCAGCGCATTGCCCAGATCCATGAACGCATCTCCGAGGCCCGAGAGTTCCCAGTCGAGCACTCCAATGATCCGGGTCAGATCGTCCCGGTCCAGCACCATATTGTCGAACTTGTAGTCATTATGCAGAATTGAGGCGCGGTCCGGATCAAGCGGGATGTTTGCCAGCAGCCACTCACGCAAGGCGCTGCGCGGGTTTTCTAGCCCGATTTTTTCGTAGCGCCGGGACCATCCGGCCACCTGTCGTGCAACAAAACCCTGCGGGTCGCCAAACGCTGCCTGCACGGCGTCGGTAAGGCCGGCCTCGTGCAGCCGGGCCAAGCCATCCACGAAGTTTTCGCACAGGGTGCGGGCCTGTTCGGGGCTTACCTCGAATAGGCTGCCCGGGGGCAGGGTGCGCCCGTCGATTTGGGCCATGATCATGAACTGATCGCCGGTGGCGGAGGGGTCTTCGCTGTAACCGACAATAGCGGGCGCTTCAGGGAACAGCGGATGCACCGCTTCGAGTACACGGGCCTCGCGGATCATGTTATGGGCATTCCCCGACCGCTGCCCGGGCGGTGGCGTGCGCATGACCAGCCGCGCGCCCGCATCCAGCGTCAGAAGGTATGTCAGGTTCGACACACCACCAGACAGGGGAGCGACCGCTGAAACCGTCTCGCTGCTGTCTGTTGCCAGCCTCAGAGCCTTGGTGGCCGTTTCTGCATCCATTGGCGGTTTGCTCTTCTACTATCGGCATTGAAACTGCCGCTGCGTCATTCGACCGTCAGCATATTGAGCCTTGCCATGTATCTCAAGAACTATTTACATATGATATGACAAAACATTGAGAATCGTCATGGAGGAATGGCAAGAATGCCGACTTACACAGCGCCGCTCAGGGATATTGATTTCGTTCTGCACGAGGTTCTCAAAGTCTCGCAGGCAGACATTCCGGGCTACGAAGACCTGACCCCCGACCTGACGGGTCCGGTCCTCGAAGAGGCCGGCAAGATCGCTTCGAACGTGCTGGCTCCCTTGAACCGAGTGGGCGATCAGGAGGGCACCAGCCTTGTGGACGGCAAGGTGCAGGTGCCAAACGGTTTTCCCGAAGCAATCAATGTTTTGCGCGAAGGCGGGTGGACATCGCTTGATCTTGATGTGGACTATGGCGGGCAAGGCTTGCCCAAATTGATGCACATGGCGGCGGGCGAATGCTTTTCCTCGGCGAGCCACGCGATGGTGATGTATGGCGGGCTGACGCACGGTGCCTGGAACACCATCTTTGCGCATGGGACAGAGACGCAAAAGCAGACCTATCTGCCCAAGATGGCGAACCTTGAGTGGTTCGGCACCATGAACCTGACCGAGTCCAATTGCGGTACCGATCTGGGGCTGATGCGGACCAGCGCTGAGCCGCAGGACGATGGCAGCTACAAGCTTACCGGCACCAAGATCTTCATCTCGGCAGGTGATCACGAGATGGGCGACAACATCATCCACCTTGTGCTGGCGAAAATTCCCGGCGGCCCCGAGGGGATCAAGGGTGTGTCCCTGTTCATCGTGCCCAAATACCTGGTGAATGACGATGGCAGCCTTGGTGAGCGCAACGCCGTGCGCGCAGGCCGGTTGGAAACCAAGATGGGCATCCACGGCAATGCCACTTGTGAAATGAACTTTGAAGGCGCCACCGGCTATCTTCTGGGCCAACCCAACAAGGGTATGAGTGCGATGTTCACATTGGTAAACGAGGCGCGGATTGGCACCGGCGCACAGGGGTATTGCATCGCCGAGGCGGCGTATCAGAATGCGGTGGCCTATGCCCGCGAACGTCTGCAGATGCGGGCCGTTACCGGGCCCGCGAACCCCGATGGACCGGCCGACCCGATCATCGTGCACCCCGATATCCGGCGCACCCTGATGGATCAGCGCAGCTTCATCGAAGGAGCCCGGGTCTTTGCCTATTGGTGCACCATGCAGGCCGATCGGATGTCGCGCACCGATGATGCAGATGCGCAAGGTCTGCTGTCGCTTGTGACGCCCGTGTTCAAGGCCTTTTCTAGCGACAAGGGATATGAGGCCGCCACCGATGCACAGCAGGTTCTGGGCGGGCATGGATACATCGAAGAATGGGGCATGTCACAGTTCGTGCGGGATGTGCGGATCGCAAAGATGTACGAAGGTGCAAACGGCGTGCAGGCACTGGACCTCGTCGCTCGCAAACTTGGTGCTGATGGCGGCAAGCACACCATGGCCTATGGCATTATGATCAAGGAGCTGGCTGACCGTCTGATCCAGAATGAAGCTCTGACCGACATGGTGGGTAAACCGCTTATGGCAGCACTGGGAGATTTCCAAAGCGCTGCCCAATACATGATGCAAAACGGCATGAAAGACCCGAACGCCGCGTTGGCCGGGTCGACAGATTTCCTGCATCTGATGGGCCATCTGACCATGGGCTACATGCTGGCGCAAAGCGCTGAGGCTGCGCAATCTGCGCTGGATGCCGGGACCGCTGATGCGGGTTTCTACACCCAGAAGCTTTTGACCGTTCGTCACTATTTCAACCGACATCTGCCGATGACTCGGATGCATCTCAAACGCATTCAGGCCGGGCCGGAAACGGTGATGGCGCCGGATGCCGCAGCTTTCTGAGCTGGCACGAAAGATTTCAAGAAAGGGACCACGAATGACCCAAGACGCCTATATCTATGACGCAATCCGCAGCCCGCGCGGCAAGGGGCGCAAAGATGGTAGCCTGCACCAGGTGACGGCGCTGCACCTGTCCTCTGAGATGTTGAACACGATCAAGGAACGCAACGATCTTGATCCCACCCAGGTCGAGGATGTGATCTGGGGCAATGTCACGCAGGTGGGCGAACAGGGCGCCTGCCTAGCGCGCAGCGCGGTGTTGAATTCGGATCTGGGTGAACAGCTCCCCGGCATTTCGATCAACCGCTTCTGCGCTTCGGGGCTTGAGGCGGTGAATCTGGGCGCGGCGCAGGTCAAGGCCGGGGTCGGGTCTGCCTATATCTCGGGCGGGGTCGAAATGATGGGCCGGGTGCCGATGGGTTCGGACGGCGGCGCGATTGCCGCCGACCCGACCCTGGCGATGAAAAGCTATTTCGTGCCACAGGGCATTTCCGCCGACATCATCGCCACAGAATACGGATTTACCCGTGACGAATGCGACGCCTACGCAGTGGAAAGCCAGCGCCGCGCGGCTCAAGCCTGGGACGAGAACCGTTTTAAGCGCTCCGTCGCGCCGGTGAAGGACCGCAACGGGCTGACCATTCTCGATCACGATGAATATCTGCGCCGGGGCACCGACATGCAGTCGCTGGGCGCGTTGAAACCTGCCTTCAAGGAGCAGGGCGAGGTGATGCCGGGCTTCGATGCCGTGGCCTTGCTGAAATACCCGCATCTGGAGCGGATCAACCACGTGCACCATGCGGGCAATTCGTCGGGTATCGTCGACGGTTCGGCGGCGGTGCTGATCGGCTCGAAGGAGTTCGGCGAGCGCAATGGTTTGACCCCGCGCGCGCGGATCAAATCCATGGCCAAGATCGGCACCGATCCGACCATCAACCTGACCGGTCCGGTGCCGGTGACCGAAAAGATCCTGCGCGAGAGCGCCATGGAGATCGGGGACATCGACCTCTTCGAGGTGAACGAGGCCTTCGCCGCCGTGGTGCTGCGCTTCATGCAAGCGTTTGATGTGGATCACGAAAAGGTCAACGTGAATGGCGGCGCCATCGCCATGGGCCACCCGCTTGGGGCGACCGGCGCCATGCTGATCTCGCATCTGTTGGACGAGATGGAGCGGGCCGACAAGGAAACGGGTCTGGCAACGCTTTGCGTGGCTGCGGGCATGGGCTCGGCCACCATTCTGGAACGCGTGTAAGGGATTGGAAGAATGGCTGAATTTCATTTGAACGTAGACGAAGACGGCATCGCCACCATCACCTGGAACGTGCCCGAGAAGGCAATGAACGTGATGTCGTCGCAAGGGCTTGCCGAGCTGGACGCGCATATCGACACGGTGCTGGGTGACGACAATATCAAGGGCGCGGTGATCACCTCGGCCAAGCCCGATTTTGCCGGGGGCATGGATCTGAAGGAACTGGGCGCGGCGCGGGTCAGCGCACGGGACAACCCCGCGCAGGCGATTTTCGACAATGTGATGCATGGCCACCGCATCCTGCGCAAGATCGAGCGCGGCGGTATGGACCCGAAAACCCTGAAAGGCGGCAAGCCCATCGCCGCCGCCTTGCCCGGCACAGCCGCCGGGATCGGTATCGAAGTGGCGCTGGCCTGTCACCGGGTCTTTGCGTCGGATCGCCCGGGGCCGCAATTCGGCCTGCCCGAGATCCTTGTGGGCATTTTCCCCGGTGGTGGTGGCACCGTTCGGATGCTGCATAAGGTCGGCATGGTGAATGCCATGCAACTGCTGAGCCAGGGCAAGATGCTGTCTGCCGACAAGGCGGCAAAAGCGGGCTATCTTGATGAGGTAGTGCCTGCCGATGATCTGATTTCGCGCGCCAAGGACTGGGTGCGGGGTGCGAGCGATGCCGATATCGTCAAGCCTTGGGACAAAAAGGGATTCAAGCTGCCCGGCGGACATGCCTATCATCCTGCCGGGATGATGAACTATGTCGGCGCCGCGGCCATGCTGCACGGCCAGACCAAGGGCGCCTACCCGGCTCCCAAGGCGTTGCTGGCGGTGATGTACGAGGCCTCGCTGGTGCCGTTTGACGCAGCACTTGAGATTGAGGCGCGCTGGATGACCTCGGTCATGATGGATCCGTCCTCGGCAGCGATGATCAAATCGCTGTTCATTAACAAACAGGCGCTGGAAAAAGGCGCGAACCGCCCCGCTGGCGTGCCGGATATGCGGGTGCAAAAGCTGGGCGTTCTGGGCGCAGGCCTGATGGGCGCGGGGATTGCCCATGTTTCGGCCAAGGCGGGGATCGAAGTGGTTTTGATCGACCAAAGCCAGGAGGCCGTCGACAAGGGCAAGGCCTATTCCGAGGCGATTCTGGACAAGGCTGTCGCCCGTGGGCGCAGCACGGATGAAAAGAAGGCCGCAGTGTTGGACCGGATCACCGCAACCGCTGACTACGCCGCGCTCAAGGGCTGCGATCTGGTGGTCGAAGCCGTGTTCGAAGATGTCGGCGTGAAGGCAGATGTGACCAAACTGGCCGAAGCGCAGCTGGGAGAGGGTGTGATATTGGCCACCAACACCTCGACCCTGCCGATCACCGATCTTGCCAAGGCGAGCCGCGATGCAGGCCGCTTCATTGGCATCCATTTCTTTTCGCCCGTCGAAAAGATGGCGCTGGTCGAGATCATCAAGGGCGGCGACACCGGGAACGAGGCAGTGGCCAAGGCGCTCGATTTCGTGCGCCAGATCCGTAAGACGCCCATCGTGGTGAACGACGCGCGTTTCTTTTACGCCAACCGCTGCATCGTGCCCTACATGAACGAAGGGCTGCGGATGCTGCGCGAAGGGGTGAACCCGGTGCTGATCGAAAACGCGGCGAAGCAGATGGGCATGCCGCTGGGGCCGCTGCAATTGGGCGATGAGACCGCGATTGATCTGGCGTATCGGATCGGCAAGGCCACGCAGGCAGCGATGGCGGATGCCTATCAGCCCACGGGCACAGAAGAGGTGGTCGAATACCTTTATGAGGCCGGGCGTTATGGCAAGAAGACCAATGCTGGCTACTACGACTATGACGAGGCCGGCAAACGGCAGGGCATCTGGCGCGGGTTGTCGGAGAAATTCCCGCGGGCGGAAGATCAGCCCGATGTGCAGGAGGTGATCAACCGCCTTGCGTTGAGCCAGAGTTTCGAGGCGGTGCGCGCGTTGGAAGATGACGTGCTTCTGGACATTCGCGAGGGCGATGTCGGTGCCATACTGGGCTGGGGCTTCATGCCCTGGTCGGGCGGGCCATTCTCGTATCTCGATATCCTTGGCGCGGGCGAAGCAGTGCGTTTGGGCGAAGAGCTGGCCACGAAACACGGGGCAACGTTCGAGCCGCCCAAGCTGCTGCGCGATATCGCGGCAGCGGGGGACGGGTTCTACGCGCGTTTCGGTTCACAATCGAAGGCGGCGGCCTGAGCTTGAAGCAGTGAAACCACGCCGGGGTTCGGCGATCGGAGAGAAAACTGTTGGCATAGGTCGCGCCATTTCTTGTTCTGGCGGGAAATGGCGCAGCTTATGACAAAAGTGCCTGGGGAGGACAAAATGAGACAACAATTCGAAACCGCGGCCGAGATTTTGGCCGACTACCAACGGATGGAAAACGAAAGTACGCTCGAGGACCGGTTTCCAGCGAACTCGGTCTATGGGCTCTTGAAGCTTACGGCCGAGAAGCACCCTGACCGGCCGGCAAGTTCGTTTCAGATGTTCTCGGAACCGGGCAGCAAGGCGCAGACGCTGAGCTGGCGCGAAATGCTTGCAAAGGTGACGCAGGCCGCGAACCTGTTTCGCTCGCTTGGTGTGGGCGAGGATGACGCGGTCGCCTATCTGTTGCCAGGCCTCAACGAAGCGGTGATCACCGTGACAGGCGCCATGACCGCCGGCAAGGCCAACCCGATCAACCCGCTGCTGGAGCCCGAGATCATTGCCGCGATCCTGCGCGAAAGCGGCGCCAAGGTTCTGGTCACGATCAAGAGCTTCCCCAAGGTCGATCTGGCAGAAAAGGCGGCGCTGGCGGCGGCGCTGGCGCCCAATGTCGAAACCATCGTAGAGATCGACATGCTGCCGCATCTGAGCGGGTTGAAAAAGCTGATCGTACCGATGATCCGCCCCAAGATGACGGTGCCGCGCAAGGCGCGGGTGCTGGATTTCCACAAGGCATTGGCCGAACAGCCCATGGACCGGCTGACATTCGAGGAAACGGGCGAAGATCGGATCTGCGGGATGTTCCACACAGGCGGAACCACTGGAACGCCGAAACTGGCACAGCACCGCATGTCAGGTGCTATGTTCAATGCATGGGCCAATGCTGAAAACTTGTTCACGCCTGATGACGTGGTGCTGTGCCCGCTGCCGCTCTTTCATGTCATGGCGGTCTATCCGATCTGGATGGGCGCGATCATGTCCGGCGCGCATATGGTGCAGACAACGCCCGCGGGGTATCGTGGCGATGGCGTGTGGGAAAATTTCTGGAAACTGATCGAGCACTGGAAAATCTCGATCATCGTGACGGTGCCCACGGCGGCGGCGATGCTGCTCAATTACCCCGTGAATGCCGATGTTTCCTCGCTGCGATATGCTTGCAGCGGTTCCTCGCCATTTCCGAAAAAGTTGTTTGAGGAGTTCGAACAAAAGCTGGGCGTGTCGATCCTTGAAGGCTATGGCATGACCGAGGCGACCTGTCTCGTCACCTCGAACCCACCCAATGGTCCGCGCAAGGTGGGATCGGTTGGCATTCCGACACCTTATTCCGGGGCGCGTATTTTCGAATGCGACGATGATGGGAACATCGAAAAGCACTGTGGACCGAATGAAATCGGCGAGATCTGCATTTATGGGCCGGGCGTCGTTGAGGGGCACACCTATACCGACGATAGCCGGAACAAGGGGCTTTATGCGGTTGAGAACGGCAAAACCTATCTGCGGACCGGCGACCTGGGCTATCTCGACGAGGATGACTATCTGTGGATCACCGGGCGTAAGAAGGATCTCATTATCCGCGGCGGCCACAATATCGACCCAGCCGAAATCGAAGAAGCTTTGGTGCATCATCCCGATGTGACGTTTGTCGGTGCCATAGGCGAGCCCGACGCCGTGGCGGGCGAATTGCCTGTGGCCTATGTCGAGTTGGCCCCTGGTGGCACGGCATCCGAGGCCGAGATCATGGATTTCGCCCGGAAGCATGTGCCGGAAAAGGGCGCTGTGCCGAAACGTATCATCATCCTGCCCGAGCTGCCCAAGACTGCGGTGGGCAAGGTTTTCAAGCCCGATCTGCGCAAGCAGTCGATTAACCATGTGTTCGACCATGCGCTGGCCGATGCAGGGTTGGGTCTAAAAGTGGCGCAGGTCATTGATGTCAAGAACAAAGGCATGACCGCCTATCTGTCGGGCGTCCGCGATGGGGTGTCGGACGCGCAGGTCAATGATGTTCTGGGTGATTTCATCCCGCATTGGGATTGGGAAACGACCAACTAACTCTGAAAGGAAACATACCATGAGCGATATGATTGCAGCAGCTGTCGAGGCTTTGGATGCCAAAGCAAAGGCCTCCGGCCTGAGTGAAACCGTGAAATTCAGCATCGAAGGTGAAGGCGCCGTGGTGATTGATGGAACCGGTGCGCGGGCCTCGGATGAAGAGGCCGACCTGACGGTGACGGCAGACGCCGAAACCTTTCAGGGCATCATGGATGGCTCGCTCGATTCCACCTCGGCATTCATGACGGGTAAAATTACCATCGATGGTGACATGGGTCTGGCGATGAAGCTGGGCAGTATCCTGGGGTAGTTCCGGCCGTCGTGAACACCTTGCAACCGGAATTTGCGACCGTGCGTCCAGGCCGGACTGGATCCGACCGTAAACCAGAACAAAGATGTGTGAATTATGATTTCTTATAGTCTCGAAGGCGGCATTGCCATATTGGCCATCGACGATGGCAAGCGCAACGTCGTTGGCCCTGCCTTCGTTGCGGCAATGAACAATTGTCTGGACCGGGCCGACGCCGACAAGGCCAAGGCCATCGTTCTGGAAGGGCGCGCAGGCACGTTTTCGGCAGGGTTCGATCTGAAAGAGTTCCAGAAAGGGCCCGAGGCGACATTTTCGCTTGTGCGCAGCGGGTTCGAAATGCTTCTGAGGCTGTTTGAATTTCCCCGACCTGTTGTCACCGCCTGTTCGGGCCATGGTATTGGCATGGGTGCGTTTTTGCTGATGGTCAGCGATTTCCGAATCTGTGCGGCGGGGGAGTTCAAGTTTAGCTTGCCCGAGAGCCGGCTTGGCATGGACTTGGGGCCGTTTCTGATTGCTTTGGCGCAATCGAGGATCACGCCAGGCTACATGACGCGGGTGGCGATCCTGTCGGAAGAACTCGACCCGGATATGGCGTGCAAGGCAGGCATTCTCGACGAAGTGCTGCCGCAGGAGGAGGTCCGCGCAAGGGCGCTTGAGGTGGCACGGGGGCTTGCCACGATGCCTGCAGTGTTCGGCAAGAACAAGATAGCGGTCCGGGCCACGCCCACGCAGCAAATGCGAGATTTCCTTGCGAGTTTCGATATCTAATGGCTACGCGGTTGAGGTTGGGCAAACAACAGGCCGCGCGTGACAAAAATGATCAAGAACGTAAATTTCAATTCCTCGCAGGACGGCCCTTTGATGTTTGACGAGGCATGGCTGGAGGATCTCCGCATCCAGACCCTTCACTGCCGTGAACGTGCGCCCTGGCTGGGCGGTGATTTGCAAACCGTGGCGCACCGTATCACTTATCGCGACCGGCCCATTCCGGGCATCGAGACGCCGATGCAATTCCCACTGCGCGATGGCTCGGGGGATATCATGACGGGCACCCTGCACGATCCTGGCAAAGGCGGTCCGCTGGTGATCCTGCTGCATGGTGTCGCCGGTTGTGAAGATAGCATCTACATCAAGGAAAGCGCGCGGCATCTGGTAGAGCAGGGCAGGCGGGTTCTGCGGCTGAACCACCGCGGGGCGGGGTCGTCTTTGGCAAGCTGCTCGGTCACTTATCAGTGCGCTGGCACCGCCGAGATCATCGACGTTCTCGATACCCTGCCCGATGGGCTGACCGGACAGGGCATCTTCCTGTGCGGGTTTTCAATGGGCGGTACAATCCTTCTGAATATGTTGGCCGAGCTTGGGCGTGATCTGCGGATTTGCGGCGCCATGACGGTATCGGCCCCGCTGGACCTGATCGCCTCGTCCTCCCGGATGAATCGGCGCCGTAACCTGATTTATCAAAAGGCATTGCTTGGCACGCTGATGGGATTAGAACGAAAACTGCGCGCGTCTGGCAGGCTGCTCGATGAAAACCCGCTGCCGCGCCCCCGTTCATTGCTTGAATACGATGAGCTTTTCACCGCCCCCCGTCACGGGTACGCAAATGCTGCGGACTATTACCGGCGGGCTTCCCCGTTCCCGAGGTTACAACACGTCAAGGTTCCGGTTGTGATGCTTCACGCCGAAAACGATCCCTGGATCACCAGCGATCCTTACCGCCGTCTTGACGAATTTGGCCGCTCGAATTTTCGCGTACTCCTGACCCCATATGGAGGCCATGTGGGGTTTCATTTCCGTGGACGGCCACGCCCGTTCTTCCTGGATGTCCTGACCCATACGTTGGGCGAAATTGGCGGGTGAACTTACCCTCGATACATTGGTTTTTTTTATAAGTATACCGCTGCTACCCCAAAACCCGAATTTTTTCATGGGTTATGACGCGGAAATTGTCTGA
>NZ_MLCB01000158.1 GCF_001890925.1 Planktotalea frisia | reverse complement strand
TCAGACAATTTCCGCGTCATAACCCATGAAAAAATTCGGGTTTTGGGGTAGCAGCGGTATAAACAAAAATTAATTTACATTTGTATGCCTCTGGCCTGCCACTGCCCCAATATCTAGGTGGCAGGCCCGCAACAAATGCTCAAACGTGAACAATCCCCTATAACACCTTGAAATTGTATCGGGTTAGTGTCCCTGAGGCAGTTTCTTATTCTTGCCATTAAGTTTTCTTAAACCCGACAGGGTGTGCTGCGAAGAGTAGCGCACCTTAATGAGCGAACGGGAGTTAAACCTTGCAGGCAAGTCTGACACATATGTGTTGCGATCCGCTTTTGAGCATTGCTCAAAGCTGCGGTGCTGCGCGGTCCTCCTTCATTTCGGTTCATCGTTGCCCGATTGGGTCTCTTTATAGTCGGGCGTTTTCCAAAACGTCCCATTTCGCAGATTTCTGCGATCGATACGGAGTTTGAAGACCTAAATGCGCCGATTCCTATTGCCCTTTTACCTCGTTCTGTCGGGCTGCGTGCCTTCCACTCCGAGCGACATGCCCTCGCGAGCACAGACCCAATCTGTTGCTGGCAATCTTCCTGCAGTTAAAGTGTTCAGCGCGCCGCGTCCGACACCCTCGCTGCGCGCCAATTCGGATATCGCCCGCGATTTCCTTGAGTTGTCCTTCAATCTCGAGAGTGGACGCAGCTTACCCGTGCTCACACGCTTTGAAGGTCCGATTTCTGTACGTGTAACGGGCAAACCCTCTGCTGGTCTTGGCAGCGATCTAAGCCGTCTTTTACACCGCCTTCGCACTGAAGCGCGTATCGATATCAAGCAGAACCAAGCCGAAAACGCGAATATCACTATTGAAGCCGTGTCCCGCAAAGAGATCCGCGCGATGCTGCCACAAGCCGCTTGCTTTGTTGCGCCCAATGTTTCGAGCCTTGCTCAATATAAATTGGCGCGTCGCACATCACTTGTGAATTGGACCAGCTTGAGAGAGCGCAAACGTCTCGCGATCTTCTTGCCAAACGATTCCAGCCCGCAAGAAGTCCGCGATTGCTTGCATGAAGAACTCGCGCAAGCCCTTGGCCCTTTAAACGATCTCTACCGCCTACCCGACTCAGTCTTTAATGATGACAATGTGCATACTGTTTTGACCGGCTTTGATATGCTGATCTTGCGCGCCTATTATGACCGCTCGTTGCACAATGGTATGAGCAAACGCCAAGTCGCGGAGCGCATCGGCGGTATTCTTTCGCGCGTCAATCCACGTGGTGCGCAATATGCTCCGCGACGTTTGACGCGTACGCCACGCTCTTGGATCAATTCAATCCAACGCGCGCTTGGACCGGGTGCCGGCCAAAATGAACGTCTGCGCGCAGCCCATGAAGCGATGCAAATTGCCGTTGCCATGGGGTGGAACGATCACCGCCGTGCCTTTAGCCACTACGCCATGGGCCGCCTCAATATGTCGAGCGATCTGAAAAAAGCCCGTGAGCATTTCGCAATCGCAGCGCGAATTTATGGACAGGATCCCTCTACCCGCTTGCACGCAGCCTACGCTGCGTCACAGCTTGCGTCTTTCTACATTGCAGAGGGTGATGGTAACGCAGCTCTCAGACAAATCGGACCACATCTGGATACCGCAGGGCGTTATGAAAACGCCGCTCTAATGTCTACGCTCATGTTGCAGCGCGCCGAAGCGCTCGATCTGGCGGGTCGCACTTCAGAAGCACGCACCATCCGTATGGACAGTTTGGGTTGGGCGCGATACGGCTTTGGTCCAGACTGGGCTGTGCGGGCCAAATTGCGTGAAATCTCATCGCTTAGCCCGCTCAAAAGAGGACGCGGCTAGCAATGATCTACACAATCGCGGGGCTACTTGGCATCGCACTGGGCGCATGGCGCGCCAAAAAAGCGGGCGGTAATTGGGCGGACATGGCGCAATACGCGGCCGGATTCGGTATCGCCTTTCTTCTGATCGGCTTTATCATCACTCTAATCGTGCACCGTATGGCGGTGTAACGCGATGTTTCTCCCCTTCTTTGACAATCTGCGCAATGGCGGCATACCCGTCTCTTTGCGCGAGTATTTGTCGTTCTTAGAGGGGGTCAAACGCGGCCTTGCTACCTACGACATCGACGCGTTCTACTACCTTGCACGCACCTCAATGGTGAAAGACGAGCGTAACATCGACAAGTTCGATCGCGCGTTTGCAGCGACCTTTAAAGGGCTTGAGGCGATCAGCACCGAAGAAATGCTGGAAGCCGTCGAGATCCCTGAAGAATGGCTGCGCAAGATGGTCGAAAAGCACCTCAGCGAAGAAGAAAAGGCTGAAATCAACGCGCTTGGTGGGTTCGAGAAACTCATGGAAACGCTCAAAGAGCGCCTCAAAGATCAAGAAGGTCGCCATCAAGGCGGCAACAAGTGGATTGGCACCGGCGGTACCTCCCCTTTTGGCGCATACGGTTATAATCCCGAAGGCGTTCGGATCGGCCAAAGCGAGAGCCGACACAAGCGTGCTGTCAAAGTTTGGGACAAGCGCGAATTCAAGAATCTTGACGACAGTGTCGAGCTTGGCACGCGCAACATTAAGGTCGCGTTAAAACGCCTGCGCCGTTGGGCGCGCGATGGTGCAACCGAAGAACTCGATCTGAACGGCACCATCCGCGCAACCGCTGAGAACGGCTATCTGGACGTGAAAACACGTCCCGAGCGACGCAATGCTGTGAAGGTGTTGCTGTTCCTCGATGTTGGTGGCTCTATGGATCCGCATATCAAAGTCGTCGAGGAACTTTTTTCCGCCGCGCGCGCAGAGTTCAAGCACCTTGAGTACTTCTATTTCCACAATTGCCTGTACGAAGGTGTGTGGCGCGACAATCGTCGCCGTTGGGAGGCTCAAGTCCCAACGCATGAAATTTTGCGCACCTATGGTCCTGATTACAAATGTATTTTTGTCGGTGACGCCTCGATGAGCCCGTACGAGGTGGCCTATCCAGGCGGCGCGAACGAACACTGGAACGCCGAGAGCGGTCAAACCTGGCTCACCCGTGCGCGCGAGCAATGGAAAAGCAATCTTTGGATTAATCCCCTGCCAGAAAAGCACTGGGGCTACACCCATTCAATCAAGATGATCCAAGAGATTTTTGACGAACAGATGGTGCCGATGACGCTTTCGGGTCTTGAGCGCGGCATGAAAGAATTGACCCGCTAGGCATCAATCCTCGGACGCGCCTTGTTTCATATTCATTTTTACTTATACGATGTGGCGAGGAGGAGATCAAAATGCAGCCTGACGTCACAGCCTTTTTCGACGACCCAACGAACACCGTTTCTTACGTGGTCAAAGACCCGAGCGGTCACGCTTGCGCGATCATCGACAGTGTACTGGATTTCGATCATGCCTCTGGCACTACGGACACGAAAAGCGCTGATGCAATCATCGCGCATGTTAAAGAGCATAATCTTGAGGTCGCTTGGATCTTAGAGAGCCATGTGCACGCCGATCACCTTTCTGCCGCGCCCTATTTGCAAGAGCAACTCGGCGGCAAGATCGGCATTGGCCACAACATCACGATCATTCAAGACACGTTTGGGAAAGTGTTCAACGAGGGCACAGCCTTTCAACGCGATGGCAGCCAGTTTGATCAGCTCTTTAAAGAAGGTGATAGCCTTCACATTGGCCAACTTCGCGCTGATATTTTGCAAACACCCGGTCATACGCCTGCGTGCCTGACTTTTGTTATTGGCGATGCCGCTTTTGTGGGTGACTCGCTTTTCATGCCCGATTTCGGAACTGCGCGTTGTGATTTTCCCGGTGGCTCCGCACAGGATCTCTACAAATCAATCCAGAAAATTCTTGCGCTCCCTGATGAAACACGCATCTTCGTCGGTCACGACTACAAAGCGCCTGGACGCGAAGAATTTGCGTGGGAAACCACGGTTGGCGCTCAAAAAGCGGCTAATGTCCACATCGGTGGCGCGCGCAGCGAAGGCGAGTTCGTAGAGATGCGCGAAGCACGTGATGCAACGCTCGCGATGCCGCGCCTGATCATTCCTTCGCTACAAGTTAACATGCGCGCGGGAAAGATGCCTGAACCCAATGAGCAAGGTGATATATTTCTTAAAGTCCCCATCAATAAGCTATAAAGCACCCTCTGAAACTCTGGAGAACGACACCTCATGGAACAAGATTGGATCATGGGTCTTATCGGCGGTTTGCTGATTGGACTCGCAGGCGCGGTTTATTTGCTTGGAAACGGGCGAATTATGGGCGCGAGCGGGATTATTGGTGGCCTCATCGATGGCACAGCGCGCAGCGCATGGAAAGAACGCACAGCCTTTCTTGCAGCCTTGGTTCTTGTGCCGCTGCTAATGGTTCCTTTTGTCACGAACTCTGACACCCACCTGACGCAAAACCCTATCCTGCTGGTGATTGCCGGACTCTTGGTCGGGGTCGGAACGCGCATAGCAAATGGTTGTACATCAGGTCACGGCGTTTGCGGTATTTCGCGCCTTTCACCGCGCGGCATAGTCGCGACGATCATATATATCGGTGCGGGCGGGGTCACGGTTGCGCTTCTTCGTCATGCTTTAGGAGTGATTTGATGAGATATATCCTCGCATTGATCGCCGGCGGCCTGTTCGGTGCTGGCCTGTTGATTTCGGGCATGACGGACACCACAAAGGTGCAAGGTTGGCTGGATATCTTTGGCGATTGGGACCCGACCCTTGCTTTTGTAATGGGGGGCGCAATCATTCCAATGGCAATCGCTTGGCAACTTACGCACACGCGCAAGCCGCTCTTTGGAGGTAGTTTCCCAACGCCAGCCGACCCAAAGCTAGGGCGCAATTTGATTGTTGGTTCAATTATGTTCGGCATGGGCTGGGGGCTTGTTGGGCTTTGCCCTGGACCAACGATTGCCTCGATCGGTTTTGGCGGTTGGGCTAATCTGTCGTTTATTGCCGCCATGGTCGTCGGTATGGCGCTCGCCCCTCGTTTTGGACGCGCTCTGGACGCGCGGCTCGACGCTGGTTAAATAGAAGCATGCACATTAAAGCCATCACCCCGACCTACGCCGTTTCCGAACAAATCACCCCCAGCGATTTTCCCGCGATTCTAGAGGCGGGGTTTTCGACTGTTATATGCAACCGACCTGACGAAGAAGTTCCGCCCCAGCTGCAAGCGGCTGCAATGGCGCAGGCGGCGGAATTGGCGGGGATTGATTTCAAGGTATTCCCGCTGACGCATGTCACTATGACACCTGAAAATATCGCCAAGCAATTTGCCATGGTCCAAGCCGCCGATGGCCCCGTTCTTGCATATTGCGCTTCTGGAACCCGTTGCTCTGTCGTTTGGGCGCTAAATCAGGCGGGCAAGCAATCTGCGGATGATATTCTGGCGCAAACGGCTCAAGCTGGCTACGATCTTTCAGGTCTGCGACGCGCATTAGAATAACATCTTTTGTTCGCGTGTTAACGACTGCTTGCCGCAAGGAGCGCATCTAGATCATCACCAACCTCGCTTGCGCTCGTTTCTGCAGCCACTGGCTTTGGTGCTATTTCTTCCGGTGCGACCTCTTTGGGCTTGAAAGCCTCTATTTCTTCCGGTTTTTGGCCAAAATCGTCATCGCTCTCACCAAGGACCAACCGCACAGCGCGCATGCCATGTAACTGCCCAAGATTGACTGCGCGCGAGGTATGTCCCGCGTGATCCACAAGCTGAGCTTGCGCGGCAGCATTTTGCGGCAAGTGTACCAATTGGCCTGCTTTCAATGTGTTTAACTCCGACAGCGGCAGCGTCACTTTGCACATCACCGCATCCAGTTCCACTGTTGCCGCCAAAGCTGCACCGCGCATCGTTTTGCTGCTGACCTGTTCGGTATTTGAACGGCTCTTTTTCTTTGACTTGCTCGCGTCGGCAAGCGCGACCTGCTTTTCTTTTATCGGCAGAAAAAGCCGCATTGAACACGGCCGACCCAGTCCCGAAACATCACAGGAAATATCAAAACCGCGATATTCACTGGCCTCTAACAACAAAACCATCAAGTGACGGCTCTGAACTGCATCCTCTGCACGATACCCGCGCGTCCAATAGGCGGTTGGTGCACCGAACAAAGCTTCATCAAACAGGTTGAAAAACACTTCAAGAAACGCCGCCACCAACGCCTTGTCCGTGCGCGTGAGGCGTCGTGTCTCATCGATAGATTGGTTTACGCTGCCTTTTGTTTGACGCTCCATAAACGCGATGACGCATGAGGGATCAAAGCACATAACGCCAATCGATCCATCATCATTGACCAGCGGATAAATCGCCCAACCTTCGTCCAAACTTTCAACCACATCCTCAAGGTCAAGGCGGCTTTGACGGATCGCATTCACGCGCATTGGAAGCTCGAACGCCTTGTCCGCTGCGCGCGCGAGGCTAAGCCGCGCAGCTTTCGCAGGCGACACCGCTTGTTCCTGAGAACTCGCAGGCTCCGAGCGCAGCTTACGGCGCAGAATGCTTGGACTGGCTTCGATGATCGGTTCTCCGGCTGACAAAACCCTGCTTATTCAACGCAGGTACCGTAGGCTTAGAGAAAAATGCTTACTAAAAACTTACACATCTTGCTGAATTTTTTCTAATTCAGCGGGGAAACGCACACGAAATGCGCCGCCACCCTGCCCTGGCAAATAGGATATCTCACCATCCAAACGGTGCATTATCTCACGACAGATCGCCAAACCTAGGCCTGCACCGCCCGCTTGCGTTTCGCCCACGCGCGAGAATTTTTCGAAAATAACACTGCGCATATCTGCCGCAATTCCTGAGCCGTTATCGATAAAATCAACGGTAACGCGTCCGTTTTCCTCAAATGCCTTAATGAGAAGTGTTGGAATATCCGCCGTGCAATATTTGCGCGCGTTAGAGATTACATTGATAAACACCTGCGACAAACGATCCACATCAGTAGTGAGCACGATGTCCCTCCCCGAGCCTTTTTGCGTCACAACGAGGTCAGTGTCAGAGGTGATTCCAGCAGAAGACACAGCGCTTTCAATAACCTCAGAAAGGGATTTCTGAGAGAGGTTCAAAGACACACGTCCCGCTTCGAGCACCGCAAGGTCGAGCAAATCGTCCAGAAGACGGGTCAAACGAAGGGTCTCGGAGTGGATAATGCCAGCATACCGCGCCTTATCTGTGGCTGCCATATCATCACTGTCGCGCAAAATTTCAGAGAACGCGCGGATCGACGTCATGGGGGTGCGCAATTCATGGCTGATTTGGCTGATAAACCCGTCTTTTTGCACAGAAAGCTGTGTCAATTTTTCGTTCACATGACGTAGTTGTTCCGCGGTACGTGTGAGTTCGAACGATTGCGCTTCCAGCTTGCTGGAATACTCCATGATTTGGGCCGTTTCATCCGCAACCGCCAACAAGTCATCCACCGATACAGATGCGCCCCCGGCGATTTGCCCAATCATCGCATGCGCTGTTGCAGCACCGACTGAGCCTGAGAGCTTACGCTCTAAGACATCCAAAAACTCAGGGGACGGATCTGGTAAAATGCCTTGAACACCTTGCCGTCGTGCTTCCTTTTCAAACAACGCTTGCGCATCGCGCGCTCCTAGAATGCGTTGCGACATGATCATCAGATCTTCCGATTGCGCCGCGCCGCGCGACCAGCCACGACGCGGCTGTGCTTGCTGAAAGACATTCACAAACTGCGCGCCCTGCAAACGCTCCATCGGCGCAGGGAAAGTGCAGAGCGACACAAGAACAAACGCCGCGCTATTGAACAACATGCTCCAAAACAAACAGTGCAAAATCGGGTCCAACCCTTTGATCCCAAAAAGCGCTTGCGGCGCGAGCCACGCGAGGCCCCAAGGGCCATTGCTCAGCAACGTATCAGAAAGTACCAATCCATTTCCAAGGCTTGGTAAAAACAGCGCATAGGTCCAAATCGCAAACCCAATGCCAAGCCCGCAAAGCGCCCCTATGCGCGTCGCTCCACGCCAAAAAATACCACCAATCATAACGGGCAAGGCTTGAGCAACGCCAACGAACGACACAAGCCCCATCGCAGCAAGTGCAGAGCCGCCACCAGAGAGTTGGAAATAGAAATACGCCAGCATCACGATTGCACCGATAGATAGGCGCCGTGCGAGCAGGACCACGTAACGCACATCGCCCGACACGCTCACGCCGCCACCGGTGATCGACAGCCAGATCGGCATCACAATATGGTTCGACACCATCGTGGAGAGCGCAATGGTCGCAACAATCACCATCGACGTCGCAGAAGAGAAACCACCCAGAAAGGAGAGCATCGCTAATCCGTTTTGCCCTTGGCTCAGCGGCACCGTCAGAACGAACATGTCCGGGTTTGACCCCTTTGGAAGCAGATCAAGGCCAGTGACAGCGATTGGTAAGACAAAGAGACTCATCAGCATGAGATACGCAGGAAAGGCCCAAGATGCAGTGCGCAAATGACGTTCATCATCGCTCTCGACCACCATCACATGAAACATGCGTGGCAAGCAGATGAAGGCAGCAGCAGACAAAAACGTCAGACCCGCCCAACGTCCTCCACTCACTTCCCATGCACCGATCTCGGACGCGTCGATCTTCTCTAGCATCGGGGCAATGCCGCCCGAAATGCCCCAGACCACAAACACCCCGACAGCTAACAGCGCGACGAGCTTGACCACCGCCTCCACAGCAATCGCCATGACAACACCATCATGACGCTCATTCACGTCCAGTTTTCGGGTGCCGAACAAAATGGTGAAAAACGCAAGCCCGACAGCGATCCACAGGGCTGTGACCGTCTGATTAATCTCGCCTGTGCCACCTTGGGACGCGCGAGCAAAGACCGCATAAGACTGCGTCACTGATTGTAACTGAAGCGCGATATAGGGGGTCGTGCCAGCCACCGCGAGCAAGGTCAACCCAACAGCCAGTAGGTTGGATTTGCCAAACCGCGCCGAAATCAAATCAGCGATAGATGTAATGCGCTGGGTGCGTCCGATGCGTACCAGCTTTCGCAATGTCCACCACCATCCAAACATAACCAAAGACGGGCCCAGATAGATCGTCACGAACTCTAGCCCTGAGCGCACCGCAAATCCAACGGCACCGTAAAAGGTCCAAGCGGTGCAATAGATCGACAGGGACAACGTGTAGATCATCGGCGAGCGCAGCCATTTACCCCGCCCCGCCTGTGCTGCGCGTTCCGCCGCAAAGGCCACGATGAATAAGACCATCACATAGCCCAGCGAGACAAAAATTAGCAGATTCACCGCTCTGCACCTTGTGATTGCTCTGTTTCGTCACCGGACACATCTTCGCTTGGCGACATTCGCCAGGCAAGAAATCCGCCAACGCCAATTAACGCGATCCAGATTGCGAAAACATAAAGTGTCGCTTGCGACGTGCTGATTGCGCCGTCTTCACCGACATCAGGCCAGATCAAAGGCACGAGCCACAAAAGCAAACCGACAATGGGCAAAATCCGCGCAGCATCAATAATGCGGCGTTGGCGATAGCCGCGACGTTCGAGAAAGAGACGACCGCTGGAGTTTGGCGCGTCAAAGACGGGATCGTGTTCGCTCAAGACCCGCTCAACTCATGAAGGGTTTCGATGATCTCTGCATTGGAGAACGGCTTGGTCATAAAGCGCGTGGCCCCCAACCGCTCTGCGCGCTCGCGATCTTTGGTTTGCCCGCGTGCTGTCAGCATCAACACGGGCACATCGCGGCACACCCCTTCGCTGCGTATATCCTCTAGAATGTCAAAACCACTGCGCCCCGGCAACATTACATCCAGCACGAGCACATCAGGTTGCTTCGCACGGATCACATCGGCGGCGTCATGGCCGTTAGAGTGTGTCGATACGCTCCAACCATCGCGCGAAAGCAAAAAGCTTACCGCTTCGATGATATTTGGCTCATCTTCGACAAGAAGAACATGTTTGCTCACGCGACCCTCCCAGTTCTACGCTTTGCGGTGTTAACACTTTAGACAGGCGGTCGCGTTTTGCAATGCTACACACCACTCGCCAAGATTGACGGCTCGCGCCGCCCTGCGCAGTCATCTCGCGGGCAAATCCTGCAACTGATACCGATGGGGCGTGGTGGCTCAATGCTTTGTGCCGCGCCACTTGCTGACAGTGGGATCATAAGCATATGAGATTCCAACAGAGGAACCGCCCCGAATTGCGGTATGCTTACAGGCGCGGCAAAGGCCAGCGTTTCAAAAGGAGCGCCATCGCGACCGCTAAGTTGGCTGCGTTCGCGCAAAGCAATCAACGGGCGTGACAGCGCTTGATAAAGCGACCAAAGCGGGCAAGCAGCACCAAAGCGCGGCAAAGCAAAACGCGGCAAAGGTTTGCGCATCGTGAGCGTGCCGGAACTGTCGCATACAGCCAATCCCAACCCCGCTTCTGCGATGTCATAAGGGCTATCTTGCATTAGGGGTTGCAGGATCGGCCCGGGAACACTGGAAAGGCGGCGCATGACAAGCCCGATATCAACCTCGCGTTTCGCAGCGATCGATGCAGGTTCAAGCCCCATGATTGACACATCATCAAGCATAGCATCAAAACCAAAGGCCTGTGCATCCGACCAATACCGCGCCAACAATCGCTGCACTTGGGCACGCGCCGAAGCAGAGACCAGCAAATCGCCCGCACTTGCGATCATACTCTCAATGCCATCCTGCGCTTGCTTGTCCGAACCACCGTTTTCAAGCAAAGCAAAGTGATAACCGTGGCGCTGAAAGAACGCTTCAATCTCGTCTTGCGGCGTTGTCACCTGTTGATGATCTGACGTTTCGTTATTGAGATAAGCCACCAACGCTTGCGAACCTTCGGTTAAACGCGTGGCGTCTTCGTTAATGTTGCGGTGGAAGCGATCCTGCCATTCAGGTTCCAACTTATCTGTTTCCACCAAAATCGACGAAGTCGAGCGAATAGCCGTCACAGCACCAAGCATATCATGCAGGGCTTCGGCCAACTGCGGATCATGTGTCATGCGATCTGTCAGCGAAACAACGGTTTGCTCTAACGAGCTTTGCCGTTGCGCGAGGGCTTCGATCAAACCGGCCCACCCCGGAAAGCGCCCTGCAAATTCTTCGACCTGCGCCAATTCACAATCCGCACTGGGATTTAGGGCTGCGACTTCACGCAAAGCCCCTAGCAAGGCGGCCTCGGCCCCTTCGCTCAGGCTCATTGGCTCAACTTCGAGCGCGGCGGCGATGTCGAGCAACAACTTCCCGCCGATTCTGCGGCGGTTATGCTCGATCAGGTTGAGATAGGACGCAGATATCCCCGCCTTTCGCGCAAGGTCTGCCTGCTTCTGCCCGTTGATCAGTCGACGCTCGCGAATACGGCTTCCTGTTAATGTCTCTCGTCTCATTATTTTCTTTCACAGTTTCAACGCGTTTCTGCGACGCAGAATAATTTCTTTACAAAGTATACCGTAGTATTGTGCATTCGTTTACAAAATAATTGTTTTGTTAAAAGCATTTGTTGCGAAATTTTCTTACTGCCCCCCTTATAAGGCAGCACTTTTGTGCATCGCGGATCGGTTTGTTGAGGAGCACGCCCCCGCATCTGTAAAAAATGGGAGGATTTTCATGTCCACAAGTAACTTCACACGACGCGGTCTACTAAAGACGAGCGCGATTGCTGGTGCGGGTTTGGCATTGCCAACATACCTGTCCGCAGCAGGTCACTCCGGCTTTACCAACGCCCCTGAAGGCGACACGGTAACGCTTGGTTTCAACGTTCCACAGTCTGGTCCATACGCGGACGAGGGTGCTGACGAGCTGCGCGCATTCGAGCTTGCTGTTGAGCACCTCAATGGCGGCGGCGACGGCGGCATGATGAACACATTCAGCTCCAAGGCGCTGAAGGGTACAGGCATTCTCGGCAAGAAAGTCGAGTACGTCACAGGCGACACGCAGACAAAGTCTGACGCGGCTCGTGCATCTGCGAAGTCGATGATCGAAAAAGACGGCGCAGTGATGATTTCCGGTGGCTCCTCCTCCGGTGTTGCGGTTGCTGTTCAAGCACTTTGCCAAGAAGCTGGCGTCATCTTTATGGCTGGCCTCACGCACTCCAACGACACGACAGGTAAAGACAAGAAGGCAAACGGTTTCCGTCACTTCTTTAACTCCTACATGTCTGGTGCGGCACTCGCTCCTGTTCTGAAGAACGCATATGGTACAGATCGCAAGACCTATCACCTGACAGCGGACTACAACTGGGGCTACACAACTGAGGAAGCGGTTCGCTCTTCCACAGAAGCGATGGGCTGGGAAACTGTTGCAGCGGTTAAGACACCACTGACACAGACTGACTTCTCTTCCTACATTGCGCCTGTTCTTCAGTCCGGTGCCGATACTCTGGTTCTGAACCACTACGGCGGAAACATGGTTAACTCTTTGACCAACGCTGTTCAGTTCGGCCTGCGTGACAAGCAAGTCAACGGCAAAGACTTCCAGATCATCGTTCCACTTTACTCTCGCCTGATGGCGAAGGGTGCTGGCGCGAACGTTAAGGGTATCTTTGGTTCTGCAAACTGGCACTGGTCCTTGACAGACGAAGGCTCCAAAGCATTCGTTAAGTCGTTTGGTACAAAGTATGGCTTCCCACCCTCACAGGCGGCGCACACATGCTACGTGCAGACAATGCTCTATGCAGACGCTGTTGAGCGTGCGGGTTCCTTCGCACCTTGCGCAGTTGTTGAAGCGCTTGAAGGCTTTGAGTTCGACGGTATGGGCAATGGTCCAACACTTTACCGTGCCGAAGATCACCAGTGCTTCAAAGACGTTCTCGTCATGAAGGGTAAAGAGAACCCAACATCCGAGTTCGACCTTCTTGAGATCGTTGAAGTCACACCTGCGGCGCAGGTCACGTATGATCCCAACCACCCACAAGTTGCGGGCGGTAACCTGGGCACATGTAACAACGGCGCATAAGCGACGTTGTTGTAGGGTGCGTGTTATCGCGCACCCTACTCTACCCCTTCTAAACTAATATACATTCGTTCTAATACTGCGCTGCTTTGCTAGAACGCTTCCCGTATGCCGATCCTAAAAGGTGGGACCATGGACGCAATACTCCTTCAAATTCTCAACGGCCTCGACAAAGGTTCAGCATATGCGCTGATTGCCCTTGGTTTGACGCTGATTTTTGGCACGCTGGGTGTCGTCAACTTTGCACACGGTGCTTTGTTCATGATCGGTGCGTTCTGCGCCGTCACCGTGAGCCGCATTCTGACCGTGAGCCGAACAATTATCGACGACACGCAAAAGGACTTCCTTGGCAACCCGCTTAAAGTTGAAGTTCCCTACGTCCATGACTGGTTCGGTCAAGCCACAGGTGATGTGATCATCGATTGGGCTGTCCCGCTATCCATCTTCTTTGCAATCCCTGTGATGATCTGCGTAGGCGTGATCATGGAGCGTGGGTTGATCAAACACTTCTACCACCGTCCACATGCGGACCAGATCCTTGTGACTTTCGGCCTTGCGATCGTTTTGCAGGAAATCATCAAGTTTTACTATGGTGCGAACCCAATCCCAACGCCTGCGCCTTCGGCGTTCACCGGATCTTTCGACTTCGGTGCGATGTTTGGCTTTGAGCCCAATACGATCATCTATCCTTACTGGCGCTTGGTCTACTTCGCCTTTGCAGCTGTAATCATCGGTGCTGTTTTTGCCTTCTTACAGTTCACCACCTTCGGTATGGTAGTGCGCGCTGGTATGGCGGATCGCGAAACTGTTGGCCTGCTTGGCATCAACATCGACAAACGCTTCACGATCATGTTCGGCCTCGCAGCGGCGGTCGCAGGACTTGCGGGTGTGATGTACACGCCGATCAACTCTCCGAATTATCACATGGGTATGGACTTTTTGGTGCTCAGCTTCGTTGTGGTGGTTGTTGGCGGCATGGGCTCACTTCCTGGTGCGGTACTTGCGGGCTTCCTCTTAGGTATCCTCGAGAGCTTTGCATCCATGCGCCAGGTGATCGAGATCATTCCAGGCATTAACCAAGTGATCATCTACCTTGTCGCAATTATCATTTTGCTAACACGTCCACGTGGCCTGATGGGTCGCAAAGGCGTGATGGAGGAATAAGCAATGCTAGGACTACAGAAAAAAGACGCATCGCTCTTGTTGCTCGTATTCGCGCTCACGATGCTCGCCCCGTTCATCCTGAACCCCTTCCCTGAAGGTTCTGGTTGGGCTCAATTCAACGCCGGCTATCCTGACCTGATGCAACGTTTTGTGATCTTTGGCATCTTTGCCATCGGATTTAACATCCTGTTTGGTCTCACGGGTTACCTCAGCTTTGGTCACGCCGCTTTCTTGGGTGTCGGATCCTACTCTGCGGTTTGGATGTTCAAACTGCTCAGCATGAACGTCATCCCTGCGATTGCTTTGGCAGTCATCACATCAGGTCTGTTTGCTCTGCTCATTGGTTTTATCAGCTTGCGACGCTCGGGAATCTACTTCTCGATCCTAACACTCGCTTTCGCGCAGATGTCCTTTGCTCTGGCATACTCGGTTCTGACACCTATCACAGGTGGTGAAACGGGTCTGCAATTGGCGCTGGATGATCCACGTATCCTTGATAGCATAAGCGCTGCGGCAGGCGGAAACATTCCCGTCCCTAGCCTCTTTGGTATAGAGATGCGCGATAGCTCGGAATGGTCTGTTGGATCGTGGGTGTTCACGTTCAATAACGGCTATTACTTCGCTGCGTTCATCATGTTGTGCTCTTTCTATCTCTCGATCCGTATCTTCCGCTCTCCTTTCGGTCTGATGCTACGTGCGGTGAAATCCAACCAGCAACGCCTGAACTACACTGGCCTGAACACACGTCCTTACACGCTTGCGGCCTTTGTCATCTCTGGCATGTATGCAGGTCTTGCGGGTGGTTTGATGGCTGCGATGGATCCACTTGCGGGTGCTGAGCGGATGTTTTGGACCGCCTCTGGCGAGGTTGTTCTGATGACTATCCTTGGTGGTGTTGGCACGCTGATCGGCCCAGTCTTGGGTGCGGGTATGATCAAATACATGGAAAACATCCTATCCAAGATCAACTCTGACATCTTGCACACATGGTTCGCCTTCCTGCCCGATGGTCTTGAGGACTTCATTGTCACGATCATTTATCCGTTCATTGGCAAAGGCTGGCACCTCACGCTGGGTCTCTTGTTCATGATGGTTGTTATCTTCTTGCCCGGTGGCCTTGTTGAAGGCGGCCAAAAGATTGCCAAGCTCTTCAAGCGCGGCAAAAAAGATGACGATGGCGCGAAAGCAGCCGATGCAACAACACCTGCGGAATAAGGAAACAAATCATGGGTATCCTTGACGTCAAAAACGTTAACAAACGCTTCGGTGGCCTTCAGGCTTTGGGGGACGTGAACCTCAACGTTGCAGAAAACTCGGTACATGCCATCATCGGACCTAACGGTGCTGGCAAGTCCACCCTGCTCAACTGTCTCGTGGGCAAACTGATCCCTGATACGGGCTCTGTCATGTTCGATGGGCAATCTGTGCTTGGACGTAAACCGTTTGAGATCAACCAGATGGGCATTTCACGCGTGTTCCAGACACCTGAGATCTTTGGCGATCTTTCGGTGCTTGAAAACATGATGATCCCCTGCTTCGCCAAACGTGATGGCGCATTCGAGTTGAATGCGATCAGCTCTGTTGGCTCGCAAACGGACATTGTGGAACGTGCCGAGCAAATGCTGGAAGAGATGAATATGGCCGACAAACGCCATATGCATGCTGCCGCGCTGAGCCGTGGTGACAAACGTCGCCTTGAGATCGGTATGTGCCTGTCGCAAGAACCACGCCTGTTGTTGCTCGATGAGCCAACTGCTGGCATGGCGCGCGCGGATACGAACAACACCATCGATCTGCTCAAGCAAATCAAGGAAGAGCGCGACATCACCATCGCCATTATCGAACACGATATGCATGTTGTCTTCTCCTTGGCCGAGCGCATTACTGTTCTTGCGCAGGGCACACCGCTTGTTGAAGACACCCCAGAAAACATCAAAGGCCATCCCAAAGTGCGCGAAGCGTACCTTGGCGAGAGCGCATAAAGGAGTATTCAACTATGAATGCAAAATCCGAATTCTCCAAAGGGGCCAATGCTGCCAGCACTGCGCCTGCTTTCCTTTCCGTCTGGGACATGCACTCTTACTATGGCGAAAGCTACATCGTTCAGGGCATCAGCTTTAACGTCCACGAGGGTGAAATCCTTGCACTTTTGGGTCGTAACGGTGCGGGTAAAACTTCGACGCTGCGCTCGATTGCACGCCTCGGCGATCCGCAGGTGACGCATGGTGAAATCTGGCTCGATCACCAACCTCTTCACAACATGAAAAGCTATGAAGCTTCGATTGCTGGCTTGGGTCTGGTTCCCGAAGATCGCCGCATCATTCCAGGCTTGACGGTCGAAGAAAACCTGAAGCTTGCGCAGATCGCGCCGCCGATTGGCTGGTCGCTTGAGCGTCTTTACGACCTCTTTCCCCGCCTTGGCGAGCGCCGCACGCAAGAGGGCATAACCCTCTCTGGTGGAGAGCAACAGATGCTCGCTATCGCTCGTGCTTTGGCGCGCGACATCAAGGTTTTGCTGCTGGATGAACCTTACGAAGGCCTCGCGCCTGTGATCGTGGATGAGATTGAAAAGACACTCAAGATCATCAAAGAGCAAGGCATGACTACCGTCATCGTGGAGCAAAACGCCGTGCGCGCGCTAGAGCTCGCAGATCGCGCGGTGATCCTTGATACAGGTGGCATCGTCTTTGACGGTCTCGCTTCTGAGGTTCTTGAAAACGAGGAACTTCGCGCCGAATACCTCGCTATCTAAGCGCATCAAGGTCCAGCCTGCGTCAGCGCGCTGGACCTTTTCATTTGATGGCACTGAATAACGTTGACGCAGCGACGTTGCGACATCAACGCACTTTACACGATGGAGACGATCCCATGTCCAAGACATTCCCCCCTTCCCCCGAAATAGCCAAGAACGCACATATCGATAGCGCGAAATATGACGCGATGTATGCCGCCTCTATTGCTGATCCAGACGCGTTTTGGCACGAGCAAGGTCAGCGCGTTGATTGGATAAAACCCTTCACCAAGGTCAAAGACGTCAACTATAACTTCGGGGATGTGTCGATCAACTGGTACAGCGATGGCACTCTGAACGTTTCTGCAAACTGTATTGACCGTCACTTAGAAACACGCGGCGACAAAACCGCGATTATTTTTGAGCCTGATGATCCAAATGAGCCAGCCCAGCACATCAGCTACAAGCAGCTCAGCACATCCGTCAACAAGATGGCCAACATCCTAGAAGAGCTCGGCGTGCGCAAAGGTGACCGCGTTGTTCTTTATATGCCGATGATCCCAGAAGCAGCCTATGCGATGCTTGCCTGCGCGCGTATTGGTGCGATCCATTCGATTGTGTTCGCTGGGTTTTCGCCCGACGCACTTGGCACGCGGATCAATGGCTCTGATGCCAAAGTTCTGATCACAGCCGATTACGCCCCACGCGGTGGCAAAGCGACGCCGTTGAAAAGCAACGCGGATCAAGCGCTCTTGCACTGCAAAGACTCCGTGAAATGCCTTGTCGTCAAGCGCACAGGCGGCCAAACTACTTGGACCGAAGGCCGTGATTTTGACTACAACGAATTAGTGCTCGAAGCGTCAGATGTTTGCGCACCTGCTGAAATGTCTGCTGAAGATCCCCTTTTCGTCCTATATACATCTGGTTCAACGGGCATGCCCAAGGGCGTCGTACACACAACTGGTGGATATTTGGTTTACGCCAGCATGACCCATGAAATGGTTTTTGATTACAAAGAGAATGATATTTTCTGGTGTACCGCCGACGTCGGTTGGGTCACTGGGCATTCCTACATTGTTTACGGGCCCTTAGCCAACGGCGCGACCACAGTGATGTTCGAAGGTGTGCCCACATACCCAGACGCGTCGCGTTTCTGGCAGGTCTGCGAAAAACACTCTGTTAACCAATTCTACACCGCCCCAACAGCACTGCGCGCTTTGATGGGTCAGGGCAATGATTTCGTAACGAAATGTGATCTATCTTCCTTGCGAATCCTTGGAACCGTGGGAGAGCCTATCAACCCAGAAGCGTGGAACTGGTACAATGAAATCGTCGGTCAAGGCCGTTGCCCAATCGTTGATACGTGGTGGCAAACGGAAACAGGGGGTCACTTGATGACTCCCCTCCCCGGTGCGCATGCGATGAAGCCTGGCTCTGCAATGAAGCCTTTCTTTGGAATCGAGCCTGTTATTCTTGATCCACAAACCGGTATCGAAATCACCACAAATCCTGCTGAAGGTGTTCTTTGCATCAAAGACAGTTGGCCTGGTCAGATGCGCACAGTGTGGGAAGACCACGAGCGTTTTCAGCAGACCTACTTCTCTGATTACAAAGGGTACTATTTCACAGGCGACGGTGCCAAACGCGATGAGGACGGCGATTATTGGATCACAGGCCGCGTCGATGACGTGATCAACGTCTCAGGTCACCGCATGGGCACGGCCGAAGTCGAAAGCGCCTTGGTTGCACATTCGAAAGTCGCAGAAGCCGCTGTCGTCGGCTTTCCCCATGATATCAAAGGTCAGGGCATCTATTGCTACGTTACTTTGATGAACGGTGAAGAACCGAGCGAAGAGTTGCGTAAGGAGCTTCGCACGTGGGTACGTACAGAAATTGGCCCAATCGCTTCTCCCGACTTTATTCAGTGGGCACCCGGCTTGCCTAAAACCCGTTCGGGTAAAATTATGCGTCGTATCTTGCGTAAAATCGCTGAAAACGACACAGGCTCGCTTGGCGATACATCAACTCTCGCAGATCCTTCTGTTGTTGAGGACTTGATCGCTAATCGCGCTGGCGCATAATCGCTCAGCAGCAGCTATCCTGAGCCTCGCTTTGACCAAAGCGGGGCTCTTTTTGTTACTAAAGAAGCTTTCTTAACTCAGTCTTTAGAACCTTGCCGTAATTGTTCTTTGGCAATTCGTTAAGTTGCACGTAGCGTTTTGGCCGTTTGAAGCGCGCGATATTATCTAAACAATGCGCGTCAAGCGCTGCTTCATCCAAGCGGAATCCATCAGAAAGAACTATAAAAGCAACGACTTCCTCGCCCCACTCAGGATGCGGCGCCCCGACGACTGACGTTTCACTAACATCGCGATGTTGCAGTAAAACTTCCTCTACTTCACGTGGGTAAATGTTGGTTCCACCCGAAATTATCAGATCCTTTGAGCGATCAACCAAACTCACATAGCCCTCGGCATCAATGGAACCGATATCACCCGTCTTGAGCCAACCATTCACAAATGTCTTGGCGCTCGCTTGTTCATTGCGCCAATAGCCTTGCATAACGGTATCGCCGCGCACTTGAATTTCGCCGATCTGATCCACATCCAACGACTGACCGTTGTCATCCGCGACACGCACTTCAACCGCTGACTGAGCTTGCCCAACCGACTTTAAACGAGCTTTCCAACGCGCGCTTTGACGATCAACAACATCTCCCCGCGACAGCACAGTAATTCCCATCGGACACTCACCCTGCCCATAGATTTGAACAAAGATGTCGCCAAAAACCTCTGACGCAGCCAGAATATCCGCCTCATACATCGGGCCACCCGCATACACGATTGTGCGTAGCCCGGTTCCATCCTCACCGCGCGAGCACGCTACATCCGTTAAGCGCTTAACCATCGTCGGTGCTGCAAACATATGCGCCGAGCCAAAATAGCGCGCCAAGCCAAAAATTTCTTGCGACTCAAAACCTCGCGACGCGGGAAAAACATGCCTCGCCCCCTTTAAAACATGCACCATATTATAAAGCCCCGCCCCATGAGACATGGGCGCTGCATAGATGGCCGCATCCCTTTGGCTTACGGTATCGACATCCGAGAGGTAGCTCATGGACATGGAAACGAGCATGCGGTGCGAGATCATGACACCTTTCGGCTGGCCCGTTGTTCCAGAGGTGTAAAATAGCCAAGCTAAGTCATCAGGGTTTCGATGTGCACATATCGCATCGTCATCAATGGTCTCTTGGCGACAAACGAACCCTGCGTCCACAATTTCGCCCAAAGCCTTTGCTTCAATCAAAGCCGTGACTTTGGCCGCACTCGAAATCGTCAAAACCGCTTCGGAATTCTCGATAATCCAGCGTGCTTCCTTTGCATGTAGTTTTGCATTGATGGGAACGATAACCGCGCCCGCATACCATGCTCCATATTGAACAAAGAGATATTCAGGCGCGTTTTCCATGAAGATTGCGACGCGGTCACCCGCCGACACACCCTGACGTTTGAGCCAATGCGCGACGGCACGAACGCGCAATTCGAAGGTTTCATATGTCACGACACAGTTAAAACCATCAAATATCGCGGGCGTATCCGGTGAACGAAGCGCGCGCCGCGCAAGCCAAGTTGCTATATTCACGTGTCTTTCCTTCTACAGGCTCGCTCATAAGGGGCCAGAACAAAGGCGATCCGTCAATGACAATTGAAACGCCCAAAAGTGGCAAGAGTAATAATTTTATATCCACAAAACTGAACGCAATTTAGATAAAGCAGCGCGGCTTTTAAACTACTTCGTCTTGCCCTATAACCAGCGCTAACCGCGCTTCGCTACAGCGCAGACACAGCCCAGGGACATTGAGGATAGCATGACAAACAAATCACACGAGGCCGATGTTGCATTCATTAAAGCGCTTGCGGAGCTGCTGCGCGAAAATGATTTGACGGAATTGCAAGTCAAACGCGCATACGCTGAAGATGATAGCCTGAACGTGCGTGTGAGCCGCGCGACGCAACAAATGATCGCAGCACCTGTTCAGGTTGCCGCGGCGCCTGCGGTTGCTGCTGCGCCAGCCGCGCCTGCGCCCGCATCTGTTAACGATGATCCTTCGAACCACCCGGGCGCAGTTACATCCCCGATGGTCGGCACAATTTACATGCAAGCAGAGCCCGGAACGCCCGCATTTGTAAGCGTTGGCGCGCAGGTCAACGAGGGCGACACATTGCTCATCGTAGAAGCCATGAAAACCATGAACCACATTCCAGCACCGCGCTCAGGCAAGGTGACACGCATTATGGTCGAGGATGGCTCAACCGTTGAATTCGGTGCTCCTTTGGTCATCATCGAGTAAGGCTAAGATATGTTTGACAAAATTCTTATCGCCAATCGCGGTGAAATCGCGCTTCGTGTGATCCGCGCTTGCCGCGAAATGGGCATTGGCTCCGTCGCTGTGCACTCCACAGCAGACACTGACGCGATGCACGTGCGTATGGCAGATGAATCGGTCTGCATTGGACCACCCCCAGGAACCGATAGCTATTTATCGATCCCCGCGATCATCGCTGCTTGCGAGATTACAGGCGCTCAGGCGATTCATCCCGGTTATGGTTTTCTTTCCGAGAACGCGAGTTTTGTGCAAGTTATCGAAGATCACAACCTAACATTCATCGGACCGACCGCAGAACATATCCGCACAATGGGCGATAAAATCACTGCAAAAGACACCATGAAAGCGCTCGGTGTGCCCTGCGTTCCCGGCTCTGAAGGCGGTGTACCTACCTTAAAAGACGCCAAACGCATTGGCGAAGAAATCGGCTATCCGGTCATCATCAAAGCAACGGCGGGCGGCGGCGGCAAAGGCATGAAAGTCGCGCAAACTGCTGCTGATATGGAGAGCGCCTTCAGAACAGCTCGCGCCGAAGGCAAGTCAAACTTCGGCAATGATGAAGTCTACATCGAGAAATATCTCACGACGCCACGCCATATTGAGATTCAGGTATTCGGAGACGGCAAAGGACGCGCTGTCCACCTAGGCGAGCGCGATTGTTCCTTGCAGCGTCGCCACCAGAAAGTCTTTGAGGAAGCGCCCGGACCGTCAATTAGCCCGGCTGAGCGTGAACGGATCGGGAAAACCTGTGCGGACGCGGTTGCCAAAATTAACTATATTGGTGCCGGTACGATCGAGTTTCTCTACGAAAACGGTGAGTTCTATTTCATCGAAATGAACACACGTCTGCAAGTTGAGCATCCTGTGACCGAGGCGATCTTTGGCGTCGATCTTGTGCGCGAACAGATCCTTGTTGCAGCAGGTCAAGACATGTCGTTTCAGCAAGAAGACCTGAAAATCAATGGCCATGCCATCGAGGTTCGCATTAACGCTGAGAAGCTACCAAACTTCTCACCCTGCCCCGGAAAAATCACGCAATATCATGCGCCTGGCGGACTTGGCGTGCGCATGGACAGTGCACTTTATGACGGATATTCCATCCCGCCCTACTATGACAGTTTAATCGGCAAGCTCATCGTTCATGGCCGTGATCGCCCAGAAGCCCTCGCGCGACTAAATCGTGCATTGGGTGAGTTAATTGTTGATGGCATCGACACGACCGTTCCTTTGTTTCATGCACTTTTGCAAGAACCCGACGTCTTGGCTGGGGACTATAACATCCACTGGCTGGAACATTGGCTCGAAACGAATCTTAACACGGACACCTAATTCTCACTTGGCCCTTCACCTCGCATGACATTGGAGTAAACTGACGTTATGCGAGATGAGACCCCAGTTTTAACGCCGCAGATGCTGCTGCACGCTTATCAAGCGGGCATTTTTCCAATGGCAGAATCGCGCGATGACCCAGAGCTTTTCTGGGTTGATCCACGGCGGCGCGGTATCATCCCACTTGATAAGTTTCATATTTCCCGCTCACTCGCACGTCACATGCGTACCGCCAACTGGTCGATCCGCATAAATAGCGATTTTGATGGGGTTGTTCGTGCCTGTGCTGAACGCAAAGACACTTGGATCAGCCATGATATTGCACGCCTTTACAGTCGCTTACATGAAATGTCTCATGCGCATTCAATCGAAATTTGGGAAGACGAAGAGCTTGTTGGCGGAGTCTACGGCGTAGCGACAGGGACCGCATTTTTCGGCGAAAGCATGTTTTCCAAACGCAGAGATGCCTCAAAAACAGCGCTCGCGTTTTTGACGACACATCTTTTACGATGTGGTTTCACCCTTTTTGACACTCAGTTTCTAACAGATCATTTATCGACGCTTGGTGCGATTGAAATTTCGCGTTCCCAATATCACGCGTTGCTGCATGACGCGCTCCAAGACCTAGCTTATTTTGATGCGAAACCCTTGCCCAGACTTCAGGACGTTTTGCAGCGCAGAACCCAGACATCGTAGCGCGAGTGTTCCATCGCATTCAAAGCTGGTGACGATGCGATCATCCACCCACCAAAAATGGGTTGCGCGGTTTGCGTTTCTGTCACATCGATATAGGCGAACGCATCATTTGCGGGTGCCCCTTCCGGGAAACGACAAGACCGCAACGAAATTGTCAACTGACCGAGTTGCATAGAGCTGCCGCTCATTAAATCGTAGTTTGAGCTTTGCCCACTCACTTTGTCCAACACACGCAACTCTGCGCCTGTGCCTGACGAAGCTTTCTGTTGAGCAAATGACGGCAACGCGAAAACAGTTGTGAGCACCAAAGCACTTAGAAATTTGATCATTCACCCGAACCTGAAACAAACTTCAACAAAAGCGAAACGAGACTAACCGCGCTTTGCGTATCTTCGATCTCAGAAGATGGATCATACATAAATGGCGAACCGCCTGGGACAATTTCAACAAAATTTCCACCAAGAAGCCCTTCGGAAGCGATCGTAATCGCGCTGTCATCAGGGATTTCGATACCATCTTTGATGCTGATAATTGTGTCGGCACGGTACGTCGTTGCGTTCAGTGTAACAGAGTTAACGGAGCCGATTTTAACACCAGCCAGGCGCACATCCGTGCCAACGTTGACGCCTTCTAATGAACGAAAGCTTGCGGTCAAAGGATAGCTACCCGCGCTCGAGCTGACGCCAGTGATTTGTGCAGCGTAGACCAAAAAACCAATCGCCGCAGCCATAACAAGGCCGCCGACCATCACTTCTGTTTTGTTTTGTATCATTTTTAGCCCCCGCTACCCGTTGTTTAGAGTTACTTAGGCACCCAAGCTTCATAGTCACTGCGATCCGCAGGCTGTGCTTGGCGGATCGAACCTGCCGGTGCATATGCAGCGGCTGTTCCGGTTAGGTTTTCTTGATGTGGCTTTTGCCAAGATTTATGAACCAAAGGCTTATCCACGGGCGTTTCATCCCAAGTATGATGCAGCCAGCCATGCCAGTCAGGACTGATTTTGCTCGCTTCAATTTCGCCGTTGAAAATCACCCATCGCTTTGATTTTTCACGGTTTTCATAGAATATGTTACCTTGATCATCTTCGCCAACGCGTATGCCTTTGCGCCATGTGAACAACTGCGTGTTCAAAGTCTGGCCATTCCACCACGTCAAAAGACGTAAAATTTTGCTACCGATGCCCATGGATCACTCCGCTCATGTTTCTTCAGATATGCCTGATCACAGCGCAAAGGTCTAGAGAGACCACAACGCAAAAAGGCAGGCATTTCGCCTGCCTTGGCTACATTTCCTTGATCAGGCGTTAACCCGCTGTCGCTGGCTCTTTTTGCGCTTCACCGTGGATCATAAGCGGCTGTGCTACAGACGTCACCGCTTCATCATTCACGACAACTTCTGTCACCGTATCCATACCCGGCAAGTCGAACATCGTATCGAGGAGGATTTCCTCCAAGATCGAGCGCAAGCCACGTGCGCCTGTCTTGCGTTCAATCGCACGCTTGGCGATTGAACTAAGCGCATCTTCGGTGAATGTCAGCTGTGTACTCTCAAGTTCGAACAAACGCTGATATTGCTTCACCAAAGCGTTCTTTGGCTGGGTCAGAATGGTCACGAGCGCGTCCTCGTCCAAGTCTTCGAGAGTCGCCAAAACGGGCAAACGACCAACAAACTCAGGGATAAGACCGAACTTCAACAGATCTTCCGGCTCAAGTTCAGTGAAAATCTCACCAATACCGCGATCATCATTGTCACGCACATCCGCGCCAAAGCCCATCGCAGAACCTTTTCCACGTGCCGCAATAATTTTATCGAGGCCCGCAAACGCACCACCGCAAATAAAGAGGATATTGGTGGTATCCACTTGCAAGAATTCCTGCTGTGGATGCTTGCGTCCACCTTGCGGTGGAACAGAAGCAACGGTGCCTTCCATCAACTTGAGCAAAGCTTGCTGAACACCCTCGCCCGAAACGTCACGGGTAATGGAGGGGTTCTCAGATTTACGCGTGATCTTGTCTACTTCGTCGATGTAAACGATGCCACGCTGTGCTTTTTCTACGTTATATTCGGAAGCTTGCAACAGCTTGAGGATGATATTTTCGACATCTTCCCCCACATAACCAGCTTCGGTCAAAGTCGTCGCATCGGCCATCGTAAACGGTACATCTAGGATACGCGCCAATGTCTGAGCGAGCAACGTCTTACCACACCCCGTCGGGCCCATGAGCAAGATGTTGGATTTCGCCAATTCAATCTCGCCATTTTTCTCAGAGTGATTGAGACGTTTGTAGTGGTTGTGAACAGCGACCGACAGAACACGTTTCGCTTTGGCCTGGCCAATCACATAGTCATCCAGAACCTGACAAATGTCTTTCGGCGTTGGCACACCTTCGGAACTTTTCAGGCCAGCGCTTTTTGTCTCTTCGCGAATGATATCCATGCACAGTTCGACACATTCATCGCAAATGAAAACAGTCGGACCAGCAATCAATTTGCGCACTTCGTGCTGACTTTTACCGCAAAAGCTACAGTAAAGCGTGTTTTTGCTATCGCCGCTGGAGTTGCTCGCCATGGATCACCTTTCGGGCAAAATACCCTTAAAAACCTTCAATACGACGTATTTTGTCGTACCCTCTTGAGAGCAGTTTATGGGAGCTAGCCCAAAGCCACAATCGCAAATATGAGCGCGCTCACACAGGGGTGAACGCACTAATTATTTTTTAGCTTTCCTCTTCGCCCGTTTTCGGACGCGTTGCGAGGATTTCATCGATCAAGCCAAAGTCTTTTGCCTCTTCTGGCGACATGAAGTTGTCACGCTCAAGCGCGGCTTCGACTTTTTTCAGTGTTTGCCCCGTATGCTGCACATAAATTTCATTCAAACGCGTCTTTAATTTTTGCGTTTCTTGTGCGTGAATCATGATGTCAGTCGCTTGACCTTGATAGCCACCGGAAGGCTGGTGCACCATGACGCGAGAATTCGGCAATGAGAAACGCATGCCCTTTTCGCCCGCTTGCAACAACAAAGACCCCATTGATGCGGCTTGACCGATCACCAAGGTAGAAACCTTGGGGCGGATGTATTGCATCGTGTCATAAATCGACAGGCCAGAGGTCACAACGCCACCGGGGCTGTTGATATACATAGAGATTTCTTTGGACGGATTTTCTGCCTCAAGGTGCAAAAGTTGCGCAACAATCAAGCTCGACATGCCATCATGCACAGGACCGTTCAGAAAGATGATGCGCTCTTTCAACAGGCGCGAGAAGATGTCGTATGCGCGCTCACCACGGCTGGTTTGTTCAACCACCATGGGAACCAATGTGTTCATATATGTATCAATTGGATCGTTCATATCTCGCCTGCCTACTGCTGCTATCTCTTGCTTACCACACGAAGCACTAACAGAGTCTTAGTGCTGGCATAGGGGGCCTGCAAGGGGTGCGCACAAACTGCGTTTCACCGAACGCTGCTTTGCGGAGGGATAATAGGCAAACCATAGACACATTGTTTCTCACAAATCACCCATCAACCAACTAACAATTTAACAGATAGTTCAGCATTTTTTAGCGTGAGGCAGTTTTTATGCCCGATACATTACTCGGAAGCATTGTCATCAACGAGATACTCGTTGATCCGAATGGTGCGCTCGATTTTGATACTGATGGCAATGGCACGCCAGTAATACCGATGAATATCTAGAGCTTTATAACACCTCGGGGGCGGCCATTAACAATGGCGGCTTGCAGCTTTGGGATGCGGGCGTTGGCCTTTGGTTCACTTTCGCTATTCGCCCCCTCAGGTGCAGGCACTTTTTCGCCTTTCCCGGTATTTCTATTGAAAAGCAAAAGGATATGATCGCGTATTACCATATTATGTTGGATGATCATGACATTGTCATTTCGGAAGGGATCAAAACCGAGAGCCTATATCTTGGCCCACAAGCGCTGAACTCCATTCCAAAATCGGCGTTAAAAGAGGCGTTTTGCGTGCTTGGTCTGAAGAAACCCCAATTGAAACATTACCAGATCTAGCCCGCGCGAACACTCGCCCCCATGAAGCAAGCTCGACGTCTGGTTGAGCGCCATAAGCGCAACGACAAACCTTTGATAAGACCCGTTCAGGTGAGTCTAGGTAAGATCTCACCGAAGAAGTTAGGTCCGATCAAGCCCAGTCCTGCAAACGCGCAACGTAGCGTGCAAGCGTGTCGATCTCTAGGTTAACGGCATCCCCCATCTTAGCGTCGCCCCAAGTCGTCGCGGTCTTGGTGTGCGGAATAAAGTTAATGCCGAAATCCACACCATTCACTTCGTTCACGGTCAAAGACGTGCCGTTCAAAGCCACTGACCCCTTAGGTGCTACAAATTTCGCAAGCGCCTCTGGTGCGCGCAAAGTGACCCGCGTGCTATCACCCTCGTCCCGCATCGCGATAATCTCGGCGACGCCATCAACGTGCCCCGATACAATATGACCCCCGAGCTCGTCGCCGACTTTCAAAGCACGCTCTAGATTCAAACGATGTCCCACTGGCCACTTGTTTGCGCCAATATTCGTCTTGCTCACGGTTTCTGCACTGATTTCAACGTCAAACCAGTCTCCCCCGAGCTCAATCACCGTCAAACAGACACCATCACACGCGATCGAGGCACCGATATCAATGCCGCTGGTTTTATAAGACGTGCCAATCCGAGCCCGCAAATCGCCGCGCATTTCGGTTTCGCGTACTTCGCCAATATCCGTAATGATCCCAGTAAACATGTGCGGTGCTCCAACCAAAAAATGATGCGTTAGAATGGGGAAAATTTAGCAAAGCTTTGCCTTATTTTCTCCAAACAAGTGGTCTATGTCTGTTAACAAATAACGAGTAAACCGAATGCTATGATACCTGCAACGGCGAAAAAACCTGTTTTTCTTTTTCTGCAAGGGCCGCACGGGCCCTTCTTTCATCGCTTGGGGCGTATGCTTCAGCGTGCGGGTGCAGGTGTTTGGCGTGTTGGCTTTAACGCGGGTGATCGCGCGTTTTGGTTCCAGCCCTCAACTTACATCCCTTTTCGTGGCGCTTTGCTCGAATGGGAAGACACCTTTGATGCTCTTGTTGCTGAAAAAGGCGTCACCGATATCGTGCTCTATGGCGACACGCGCCCAGTTCACGCCAAAGCCGTTGCGCGCGCCAAAGCCCTTGGTTTGCGCGTTCACGTCTTTGAAGAAGGGTACATGCGTCCCTTTTGGGTCACTTATGAACGCGGTGGATCCAATGGAAACTCACGTTTGATGAACACCAGCGTCGCTGAAATGCAAACAGCGCTGGAACGCTCTGACATGGAAGCGCCGATGCCGCCGAGCCATTGGGGTGATATGCGACAGCACGTGTTTTACGGCGCGCTCTATCATTGGTTCGTGATGTTTCGAAACGGCGACTATCGCCATTTTCGCACTCATCGCGACATTCCGGTGATCAAAGAATTCGGGCTCTATCTGAAACGCTTGCTCCTAATGCCCCTTCCAAGGCATTGAGCGTCGCATCGCTACGTGGCGCATTCGCAATGGCGGCTTTCCATTTCATCTCGCGCTTTTGCAGCTTGAGCATGACAGTTCGTTTCAGATGCACTCGCCCTTTGACACAATGACCGACTTTCTTGAACTGGTTGTCCGCGATTTCGCTAAAGGTGCGCCGCAGCATCATCACTTGGTTTTCAAAGCGCATCCCCTAGAGGATGGCCGAGTTCCCGTACGCAAGTCACTCAAAGAAATGGCCGCGCGTCACGGCGTCAGCAAACGGGTGCACTATGTGCGCGGCGGCAAACTTGCGGGTTTGCTAAATGATGCGCGCACAGCTGTGACGGTGAACTCCACTGCGGGTCAACAGGTCCTGTGGCGCGGCATTCCACTGAAAACTTTCGGGAGTGCAGTTTATTCCAAACCGGAATTCGTTTCCAATCAGCCCCTTACCCAGTTTTTCGAGGCCGCAGAGCGTCCTGACAACCGAGCGTATAAAGATTATCGGCGCTACCTTTTGGAAACCAGCCAAGTTCCCGGCGGTTTCTATTCCACACGCGGACGGCGCCAATTGATGCGCCATGTGGTCGATATGATGCTCTCCTCCGAGGACCCCTACGATGCGCTTCGCTCTGGCACCGCGGCTCCAAGGCAACAGTTGCGTGTTGTGAATTAAACAACACCACCCCTAGCGGTAGCTTTTTATTCTGGATTCCAGTAAGTTGGAAAAAAAGACCGTTAGAGTCTGAGGCAGAGTAATTAGGTCGAGGAGACCGAGCAGGAGCTATGACTGAATCTGGTGTTTGGGCGGTTTGAAGGTTGGCGGCGTATCTGGT
>NZ_MLCB01000157.1 GCF_001890925.1 Planktotalea frisia | reverse complement strand
ATAAAGAATATGAAATCCAAACCCGCAAACTCTCGTTATGAATGAGGGAGCCTAGGGGGGCAGGTCAAGCCCAATGGCGTCACAAGGGCATGGGGCCAGCCTTCTATCGCTTAGGCCGTAAGATCATTTATCGCGGCGCTGACCTGAATGCGTGGGCAGAAGCCAACCGGATCGATCCGAGTGTTGAGGGGGTGTAATGTCGCGCCGCTTCAGGACGCGGGCGATCAAGGCCAACAAATCCTATACCGTTGATGAACTGGCGGACGCTGCATGTGTGTCAATTCCGACGGTTCGCAACTGGATCAAGGATGGAATGCCGTTGATCGATGGCAACCGTCCGATGATCATCTTGGGGTTTCACGCGCTTGAATATCTGAATGCCCGCAAAGCCAAATCCAAACAACCGATGGCGTTGGGCGAGTTCTATTGCCTGCGCTGCAAGGCCCCCAGAACCCCGTTTGGTGCGATGGCTGACTATGTGCCGTCTAGCGACACGGGCGGGCGTCTGAAGGCGATTTGCGGGGTCTGCGAATGCGCCTGTAATCGCAATGTTAGCGCGCGCGATTTGCCCGACATTCGCAAGGTTCTTGATGTGGAAATTAGGGGCAGTTGGTGACCCTATTGGAACCCCTCAACCCCCTCTTAAATTAGCACTTCAGAAAGGACGCCCAGACATGCGCAAATTCAATGCAGATAACGAACGCTTAAAACGCCGCTACGTGCAATATCTTCGCGAGGCCAAAGGGCAGGACGAACAATCCATCGATAAGGTCCGCGCGGCGCTCGTCCGGTTTGAGGAATGCACCAAATTCAAGCCGTTCAAATCGTTTCATATTGATCAAACCCGAAAATTCAAAGACGCCCTAGGTCGCGCCAAAAACACCCGTGGCCAACTGTTGAGCCTATCAACTACGGACGCCACTTTGCGCTTGGTAAAAGGGTTCTTTCATTGGTTGGCAGGTCAACAAGGGTTCAAAAAGGTCCTGACTTATGCGGACGTGGATTACTTCAACAACAACCGCAAAGACGCCCGCGCGGCCCATACCCAGAACCCTGTCCACTTCCCGTCCAAACAAGCGGCCTATCACGCGTTTCAAGGCATGGCGGATCACACCGAACTGGAACAGCGCGACAAAGCCATGTTCGCCTTTGTGATGATCACGGGCGCACGGGTTGGCGCTGTATCTTCATTGCGCTTAAAACATATCAATCTAGTGGACGGTTTCGTTTTTCAGGACGGGCGCACCGTGCGCACCAAAGCGGGCAAAACGATCACAACATGGTTTTTCCCGATGCATCCCGACTATCTGGCATATTTCACGGCATGGGTGACCTATCTGCGCGATGACCGGAAATTTGGTGCAGAAGACGCGTTGTTCCCAAAACCAGAACGGCGGATCGTGGACGGCAAGTTCGTGTTTGATCGCGTGTCGCGCAATATTTACGCCAATGGGTCCAAAGTGAACGAGGTGTTCAAACGCGCCTTCACACAAGTTCAATTGCACCCCTATCACCCGCATAGCGCTCGCAAAACGCTGGGTCAGGAACTAAGTGATCGCGAATTGCCGCTGGCGACGCAAAAGGCATGGTCGCAAAACTTGGGCCACGAAAATTTCACAACCACCGTGTCAAGCTATTTGCCCGTGTCGGATCAACAACAGGGCGCGTTGATCAAGGGGTTGGGGAGCGTCTGAGTGTTTTTCTCTGGGGGTGTGGCGAAGGTTTACGCCGTGGTTTATCCCCAAAAAACGCAAAGAAGAACTGATTAAGGGTATGAAGATAAAGTAGCTTGGAGTTTTGTCTTAGACTTATAGCTGAGCGGAAAACTGGGGTGCTGGAGCTATAAATCCAAAACTGATGATGTACAGCGAAGCTGACCTTGGTGTCCTGCGCAGCGGATGGCAGTGATGAAGGTTTTTCGATGCGGGCCAGTGCGCGAGGTTTCGGCGAGGGACTGAC
>NZ_MLCB01000156.1 GCF_001890925.1 Planktotalea frisia | reverse complement strand
TCAGACAATTTCCGCGTCATAACCCATGAAAAAATTCGGGTTTTGGGGTAGCAGCGGTATAGTCGTCATTCCTTTGGCTTTTTTGCCTAATGTTCTTCATCTCAAAACCAGCAACACTGCCTCTCAAAATGCTGCACCTGCACAACTTGAGATTTCCCACCACCAGTGCTACATAATAAAAACCCAGCACCGGGGCAGAATCGGTGTGCTTATGGAGGACAGTGTCCTGTCTGTTAACACCGATGCGGCAACGGCCGCTGATCAAGGGTCCGCCACGATGACTGGCCCAAATGACACCAGCAGCGATGCGCTGCTGGCTTTTATCATGAATTCCCTCGAGGAAGACAAAGCTGAAGACATCGTGCAGATCGATTTGCGCGGTAAATCGGCGATTGGCGATTACATGCTGGTCTGCTCTGGCCGCTCCACGCGTCAGGTCGTTGCGATCTCTGAAAAGCTGCAAGACAAGATCAAGCAAGACCTTGGTCGCGCCTCCAAACTTGAAGGCAAAGGCAGCGGCGATTGGGTTCTTTTGGATACGGGCGACATCATCGTCCACGTGTTCCGCCCAGAAGTGCGCGAGTTCTACCAGATCGAAAAGATGTGGATGGGCGGCGAAGAGCCTATGCCACGGCCCACATCTTAAAATGAAAGTGCACATCTGTGCGGTCGGGCGTATGCGCGCTGGTCCAGAGAAGGTGCTTTTTGACGACTATCAAACGCGGTTTGATCGTACGGGTCGGGGCTTAGGTCTCGGCCCTTTGTCCGTTTTGGAGGTCGAAGATAAGAAAAGCCTCGGCATGGGCGCGGAAGCGGTTCTACTCGATCGCGTCATCCCCAAAGGTGCTGTTATCTGCGCGATGGATGAGCGTGGCACGGTCATGACCTCCCCCAAATTCGCCAACAAACTTGGCGATTGGCGCGATGCGGGGCGCTCTGATCTTGCCATCATTATCGGTGGCGCGGACGGGATTGACCCTGACCTGCGCAAGCGCGCTGATTTCAAACTCAGCTTCGGGTCGATGGTCTGGCCTCACATGCTTGCACGCGTGATGCTGGCCGAACAGCTTTACAGAGCGGCATCAATCCTCTCAGGCTCACCTTATCACCGCGTTTAGCTTTGCCTTGCCGCGTCGCTTTTCGTAGAAGGGGCAAAAGCCCAAGAAAGAGCCGAGCATGACCACTCCAAAACCCGTAGTTCTTTGCATTCTAGACGGCTGGGGCCTGTCCGATGACACCACCGCAAATGCGCCTGCTTTGGCCAACACCCCAAACTTTGATCGCATCATGCGCGAGGGACCGTCTGCGCAGCTAATAACCCACGGCCCTGACGCGGGTTTGCCAAGCGGTCAGATGGGCAATTCTGAAGTCGGTCACACCAACATCGGCGCAGGGCGCGTTGTAGCGATGGACCTCGGGCAGATTGATCTCGCCATTGAGGACGGCAGCTATTTTCAGGCTGAAGCTTTGGTCGCATTCATCGACACGCTCAAATCCAACGGTGGCACCGCGCATGTCATGGGCTTGCTTTCAGATGGTGGCGTGCATGGGATGCTGTCTCATTTGATCGCTTCCATCACGCATATCGCCGAGGCAGGCGTGCCCGTCGCGCTTCACCTGATCACTGATGGCCGCGACGTTGCGCCCTCTTCTGCGCTTGGCTACCTTGAAACGCTAGAAAGCGCCCTGCCCACAGGCGCAACCATCACGACAGTCTGCGGCCGCTACTATGCGCTGGATCGCGACAACCGATGGGAGCGCGTCAGCACCGCATTTGATGCAATGGTGAATGCCAAGGGCGAGGTGCAAGCAAACGCCAAAGCCACGATTGATGCCGCCTATGCCAAAGACATTACCGATGAGTTCATCCCCGCCACTGTGATCAATGGCTACACAGGTGCCAAAGACGGCGACGGCCTGTTCTGTCTAAACTTTCGCGCAGATCGCGCGCGCGAAATCCTTGCGGCACTCGCACAACCTGACTTCACACAGTTCGACACAGGCCTACGCCCTAAGTGGTCAACAACCCTTGGCATGGTCGAATACTCCCAATCCCATAACGCCTATCTCGATACAGTCTTCCCACCTCGCGACATACCCAACACGCTAGGCGCATGGGTCGCGAAACACGACAAACTCCAGTTCCGCTGCGCAGAAACCGAAAAATATCCCCATGTCACCTTCTTCATGAATGGTGGCATCGAGGTGCCGGAAGAGGGCGAAGACCGCTATATGGCGCCGTCCCCCAAGGTCGCCACATACGACATGCAGCCGGAAATGAGTGCGACAGAAGTCACAGACGCCTTCGTCGGCGCAATCAACGATGGTTACGATCTGATCATCACCAATTACGCCAACCCTGATATGGTTGGTCACACAGGCGATCTACAGGCCGCGATCAAAGCTTGCGAAGCAGTGGACACTGGCCTTGGCCGTGTTCTTGAAGCGCTTGAAAAATCTGGCGGCGCGATGATCGTCACCGCAGATCACGGCAATTGCGAACAGATGATCGACCCCGAAACAGGTGGCCCGCACACGGCGCACACAACCAACCCTGTACCTGTCGCACTCGTCGGTGGACCCAAAAACGCAACGCTTAGAAATGGCCGCCTCGCGGATCTCGCACCAACACTTCTGCAACTCATGGATCTGCCACAACCTATTGAGATGACCGGTGAAAGCTTGATCAAGTAATGCACCTCCTGCGCGCCCTTTTGATTGCTCTCACGCTCGCGACCCAAGCGACGGCGCAGGACAATCCCGGTGCAACTGCGCAAGCGGCCGCGGATCGCTTGCGCGCCGCTTCGACCCAACTTGAACAAGCGAAATCTGCAAGGGATCGTGTTAAAGCACTGACCGCAACCATCCAAGCGTTTGAAACAGGCCTAGACGCAATGCGCGAAGGCCTGCGCCTAGCCGCGACCCGTGAATCTGTGCTCACCCGCCAGCTCGCTGCGCGTGATGGCGAAGTCGCGGAGTTGCTCGCGGTTTTGCAAACCATCTCGCGGGCCCCCGCCCCTGTCCTTATGGCGCATCCCGATGGCCCCTCTGGCGCTGTGCGTTCTGGCATGTTGGTCGCGGAATTGACCCCTGCGCTGACTGCGCGCGCCAATGCCTTGCGCCGTGATGTTGAGGAAATGACGCTTTTGCGCACTTTGCAAGAAACCGCGACGGACGAATTACGCACGGCCCTTTCAGGTGTTCAAGACGCGCGCACGTCCCTAAGCCAAGCCATGGCAGATCGCACAAACCTCCCCAAGAAATTTACCGAAGACCCGGTGCGCACCGCAATCCTCATCAGCTCTACCGAAACGCTCGATGCCTTCGCTGGCGGTCTTAGCAAGATAACCACATCGGAGGCGCTCGGTCCCCTCCCAGACATTACCAACCTCAAGGGCCAACTCCCGCTCCCTGTTGAAGGTCTGGTTCTTAGACGCGCCGGCGAGGCCGATGCCGCTGGCATCAAGCGCCCCGGTGTTCTTATCGCGACGCGTCCACGTTCGCTTGTTACGACACCAACAACCGCAACAATTCGCTACCACGGCCCGCTGCTGGACCTCGGAAATGTTGTCATCCTTGAGCCGCAAGCTAACTTGCTGTTCATCTTAACTGGGTTAGACACGCTCTATGGCGAAATAGGCCAAGTGCTGCCCGCAGGCTTCCCAGTGGGCTTAATGGGCGGAAATAGTGACCAAATTGATCAGATCGTCTCACAAGGCAGTGATGGGGCTGGAAACACCCGCTCAGAAACGCTCTATATAGACGTAAGAGAGAATAACACATCTGTGGACCCGCTTTCGTGGTTCGCGGCAAACAAGGAATGAGCACATGAGAAAATTCATCATGGCCGCCGTGGGAGGCACTTTGGCCGGGATCGTCCTGACCACCCAAGTCGCCGCCCCTCTGCTGGCACAAGAAGCCGATAAGAAGGTTAACGTCTATGAACAGCTTGATCTGTTCGGTGACATCTTTGAACGCATCCGCGCGCAATACGTTGAAGAAGTCGATGAGGGCGATCTGATCGAAGCAGCGATCAACGGCATGCTCACATCCCTTGATCCGCATTCCTCTTATCTCTCTCCCGATGATGCCAACGACATGCGCGTGCAAACACGTGGTGAGTTCGGCGGCCTTGGTATCGAAGTCACGCAGGAAGAGGGCTTTGTCAAAGTTGTCTCTCCGATTGATGGCACACCAGCTGACGAAGCAGGTATCGAGGCTGGCGATTTCATCACACACGTCGACGGCGAAAGCATCCTTGGCTTCGCGCTTGATGAAGCAGTTGAGTTGATGCGCGGCCCTGTTGGGTCCGAGATCATCGTCACAATCGTACGTGAAGGCGAAGGTGAGCCGTTTGACGTCTCTATCGTGCGCGACACGATCAAGCTGACCGCTGTGCGCTCGCGCGCTGAGGGCCAAACAGTTGTTCTGCGTGTCACCACGTTCAACGACCAAACAACACCCAACCTTGAAGAAAAGCTCGCTAAAGAGGTCGAAGAACTCGGTGGCATGGAAAACGTCAACGGCTTCGTCATTGACCTGCGCAACAATCCCGGTGGTCTTTTGACCCAAGCGATCCGCGTTTCTGATGCATTCTTGGAGAAGGGCGAAATCGTCTCTACCCGTGGTCGTGACCCTGCGGACGGTGATCGTTTCAATGCAACGCCGGGTGATCTGGCAATGGGCAAGCCTGTTGTGGTTCTGATCAACGGCGGGTCTGCCTCTGCGTCTGAAATTGTTGCAGGTGCTTTGCAAGACCACCGCCGCGCGATTGTGATTGGCACCAAGAGCTTTGGTAAAGGTTCTGTTCAAACGGTCATGCCTTTGCGCTCAAACGGTGCGATGCGCCTAACGACAGCGCGCTATTACACGCCGTCTGGCCGCTCCATCCAAGCGCTTGGTGTCTCACCTGACATCATCGTGGAGCAACCCCGCCGCGCACCAGAGGCAGAGGCAGAGGATGAGGCAGATGAAGAGAGCATCTCCAACCGCCGCCGCTCTGAATCTGACCTGCGTGGATCTTTGAACAACGACAGCTTGTCCGAGGACGAAATCCGCCAGATCGAAGCTGACCGTGAGAAAGCAGAAACAGCCGCGAAGCTGCGCGAGGACGACTACCAACTGGCCTATGCCATCGACATCCTCAAAGGTCTCAGCGCCTTGGGTTCTGACAAGTAAGTTTCGGTCACATCAAAATCTGAAAGGGCAGTTCTGAAACGAGCTGCCCTTTTGCATTTGCGCCCAGTTACGGTATGGTTTTTCGAAACCATTAATACTGGAGCTTCCAATGAGACTTGCCGCCCTCGCGCTTATCGCGCTCATTGCGTTGCTGCATTTCTATATTGCTTGGTTTGAAATCTTTGCATGGACAACAATTGGCGCGCGCGTCTTCGATATGTTCCCGCCCGATCTCTTCGCGCAAACCACCCAACTCGCAGCCAACCAAGGAATCTACAACGCGTTCCTCGCCGTGGGCCTTGTCTGGGCACTCCTCATCAAAAACCCCAGCTGGCAAAAGAACGTCGCGAACTGCTTTCTCGGCTTCGTCCTCGTTGCAGGTGTATTTGCCAGCATCACCGTCGCCTTCAAATCCGGCCTGCCGCAAATGGTACCCTCCGCGATTGCACTCGTGCTTCTCAATTTAAATAAATCATCGAAAGACACATAACCTCATGCGCTGACTTATTACATTCCTCACCACTCACGCCATTGCGGTTGCCATCGGTTTCGCACTTGGTGTTTACCTTCTTCCCATTCTCACAGCGCCCAGCAGCCCGGATGCGGCGATGCTCGAAGAAAAGGCGCAAAGCGCTTTATTCACCGCGGAGCTCACCCGCGGCCTCAAAGGGAGCGATTTTCTCCATTGGGGCGAAGGCACCATTAGCGTCAGCACAACTGAAATCGTCCATGAGGGTAAACTCGCGCCTGGCCCTGACTACATGGTCTATCTCACCAATGAGTTCGTCGAAGACGAAGCTGAATTTGAAGTGATCAAAGATCAAGCGCGCCTCATTGGTCCCGTCAAAACCTTCGGTGGCTTCTTGCTAAGCGTCCCTGAGGGCGTCGATGTCAACGCCCACACGACTGTCGTTGTATGGTGCGAAAGCTTTGGCGAATTTATCACCGCAGCAAAGTACCGCTAAACGCGGTCTTTCAAACGACCCTGCGCCTCGCTCAAAGAACCGTCCGCAGAAACCAGATCTCCCACACGGCCCAGCCCGTGGGGGCGCATTCCTGAATAGACGTTTTCATACTCTCCCGCGCGCACCAGATAGGTTTCATGCCAAATTCCGATATCACCACGGGTCAGTTTCATACTTTTGTTGAAAGCACGCCACGCTGGGAAATGAGCATGCTCTTGCGACTTGGCATAGGCTTCCAAATACTCAAAGCTGCGCCAATATTGTACGATCAAACTTGGGCCTGCGTTGGTGTGGCCTAGAAAGCCAGTCTCTTCACTCGGTTGAATGGACAGTTCCTTCAACATCCTGGGCATCGCCATCACAACAGGAAGCCACTTGTGAACTTTCCACCAAGCATTAATTTTTACGCCAATGAGAAAAACGACAAAATCGCCCTCAAGTTGCGCTGTGACACGCTTGTCTATGATCTTCGACATCTCGCCCGCCAGGTCCTGTGAAGGCTCTAGTACACAGCGCCGCCAACAGATACACAAGCCCCAACACATTTTAAAAGGCTTCTTACATGACACCCGAGCAAATCAACGCCCTCCCTTATCGTCCTTGCGTTGGCATCATGCTGGTCAATGCGGCCAATGAGGTTTTCACCGCCCAGCGCCTCGATAGCAGCGCAAACGCGTGGCAAATGCCCCAGGGCGGCATCGACAAAGGCGAAGCAGCAGACGTCGCTGCCTTGCGCGAGTTAGAGGAAGAAACAGGTATCACCCCCAACCTCGTCACGATCCTTGGGGAAACAAAGGGTTGGTTTCCCTATGACTTGCCCCACGCGCTTGTGCCAAAACTCTGGAAAGGGCGCTACAAAGGTCAGGAGCAAAAATGGTTTCTCATGAAGTTTCACGGCACCGATGCGGACATCGACATCGCAACGGAAATCCCGGAGTTTTCCAAATGGCGCTGGACGCCCTCCGACCAGCTTGTGGCCAATATCGTACCCTTCAAACGCGACGTCTACGCGCGGGTCTTGCAGGAATTTTCGCCGCTCTTGTAGCCGCCTCTCCGTTGCACGCGCTCTCCTGCGTGCCCTATGGGCTGGACAATGCAATCTACGAAGTCGCAACCTCTGAGGATGGCTATGTAGCCGCAGTAGGCACGCTGACGTTCAATGAACGCAAATTGCCAAAAGTCGACATGAGCCGCCAAGACGACACGCCGCCAATCACCCTCATTCCGGCACGTCTCAAAGGAACTGCGCTCAATAAAAAAGGCTTCACCCAGCCGTTTTCAACGCGTCTAGACTTGGCGATCAAATGCTATGGCCCTTGGTGCTCCTCCGCGCAAAGCGGGACAGAAGCATTGGTGTTTTTGCAAAAGACCGACACGGGCTACACGCTCAACACCAACCCTTGCGGCGGCCATATCTTCGCAAACCCAAGCAAAGCGGATCTTAAACAGGTCGAGCAATGCTACCTACAAGGCAACTGTCCTAAACCAGAGCTACGCTAAGCGCTTCCTCTCTTTCTAAATATCCCCGCCGGAGGCTCCTGCCCCATCAATCAGCGTAACTGCTTCAGCAGATTTAGCGACGCGTACCCATCAGGAATCATCCCATTCGCTTTCTGGAACCCTTTGATCGCGCTCACTGTGTTGGGACCAATCTTTCCGTCCACGCCGCGCGTATTGAAACCAGCCGCACTCAACAAACGCTGCATTTGCTGACGCTCTTTAAACGTCAACGCACGATCCTCACGTGGCCATAACGCCTTGATCGGCCCGTCACCGCGAATACGGTCACTCAAATGACCTACGCCAATCACATAAGCATCCGCCGCATTGTAACGCTCGATAACTGAAAAGTTCTTGAACACCATGAACGCAGCGCCCTTTGCGCCAGCAGGCAACAAAATAGAGCCGGATCCATGATTTGGCACTGCGCTCCCGTTCATACCTAACACACCGAGCGCTGCCCAATCGCTTGGTGCTTTCTTGATTTTGCGGCTCGCAAGGTTGTAGTTGAACCCATCAGGAAGCTTTACTTCAACGCCCCAAGGTTGCCCTGTGACCCAGCCAAAACGGTTGAGATATGCGGCTGTAGAGGCAAGCGCATCAGACGGATCGTCGCTCCAAATATCGCGCTTCCCATCGCCTGTGAAATCAACAGCATAATCAAGGTAGGACGTCGGGATAAATTGCGTGTGCCCCATCGCCCCCGCCCAACTGCCCGTCATATTTTCCGGCGTGGTATCACCCGCTTGCAAAATCTTCAAAGCGGCAATCAACTGGCTCTCAAAGAACCGTCCGCGCCGCCCATCATAGGACAACGTCGCGAGCGCTGATACGATAGGGGTTTCGCCGCGAAACCCTCCATAGTTGCTCTCCAAACCCCAAACGGCTGTCACAACTTCCTTCTCAACACCGTAATTCGCCTCGATCGCCTCAAGTTTACTCAGGTGCGCCGCTAACGCCGTCTTGCCATTCTCCACGCGCGTGTCGGAGGCTGCACTGTCCAGATATTCCCAAATCGTCTTGGTAAATTCGGACTGATTGCGGTCACGTTCGATTACTTTAGGCAAATACGCGACACCCCGAAAAGAGCGCTCAAACACCGCAGGGCTAATCCCAGCGCTCAAAGCACGACTGCGTAAGCCGGAAATCCACCGCTTGAAACCAGCGTTCGAGGTCGCTGCGAGGATCGCCGCAGGTGTCACCGTGCGCTCATTTTTGATGATCGTTGGCCGCGCGTTCGGCCGTATCTTGGACATCACCGCAGCCGCTTTGACTGGTGTCACGCTTTCGCCGCTCGGCCGCACTTCGGGGCGGATCGAGCGTTCGACAGCCTGAGCAGACAACACCGCTGGCAAACAAAGAGCACTGCAAAAAACAAAGGATAGCGCGCGCATGGGGTCACCTTTTGAAACCAATAGGATCGACCTTAACCTGATTGTTTCCAATTCGAAAGAAATCACGCAAACGGATTGCGACTATTCGCCGACGCGAAAGGATCATTGCGAATACGCTCAATAAATTCGCGCAGCATCGGTACGCGTTTGGGGCGAAAACTGTCGCCGCTCACCTCCAAATCGCGCATGCGATCCAACCGGAAAGAGCGGTAGTCTTGACGCAAATGACAATAGGCAAGCAAACACTGCACCTCATCCAGTGCTGTAATCCCAAGTGGGTCGACACTACGTTTCGTCGCGTGACCCTCTTTGTCCACATAGGCAAACGCCACACTCACCTCATCCCACGCCGCGCGCCTCAATGCCCTCGGATCAATCCCTGGTTTTGGGCGTTCTCTGAAACGCCGCGCCGACAAAACAGCATGCTCCAAACGATGTGACTGGCTCGGCGGGAGGCGTCCTTTGAGCTTGCTCAATGCACGCTTCGCAGCCTCTGCCAAAGATGGATCACCCGTTTGCCCAACCTCGCGCAACCCTAGAACCAACGCTTCTATTTCCTCATCATCAAACCCCAACGGCGGCAACGTCGCGTCCTCGATCAGTGTGTAACCAAACCCCGCTTCCCCATCGATCACGGCCCCAAGATCGCGCAAACTATCAATGTCGCGGTAGATGGTTCGCAGCGAAACCTGCATCTCACCCGCCAAATTTTCCGCCCGAACAGGGGGCGCAGATTGACGAAGGGCTTGCATCAATTGGAACAGACGTGCGGTGCGAGACATATTTTCACTCTAACAGAACCTACTGACAATAAATGTCAGTAGCGTGCCATAGCAAGGGTAGCAGAAAATCAGGAGAAACACGATGCTCACCCTACTCACGTTCCCCGGCAGTTTCGGCGCACCCAGCCATAGCCCTTACTGCGTCAAAGCGATGTGCTTGCTGCAAATGTCAGGCCAAGAATGGCAACCGGAGTACCTGCACGACCCCCGCAAAATGCCCCTTAGTCGCTTGCCCGTCTTGCGCGCTGGCACAGAATTGATCCCCGACAGCGCAAGCATTCAAATGTATCTCGAAAACAAGGGCGTGGATTTCAACAAAGGTCTGTCAGCGGACCAAAAAGCCCAGTCACACGCGCTCATCCAAATGTGTGAAGCAGGCCTTTATAACATTCTCGTCCATGATCGTTGGCTCGTTGATGAAAGCTGGGAACACACCCGAGCAGAGTTTTTCAAAACGATCCCTTGGCTCATTCGCGGTTCTCTCACGCGCCAACTGCGCAAAGGCGTGCGCGCCAAAATGATTGCCCAAGGCACTGCTCAATTTTCTGAAGACGAGCGTGCAGCTCGGATGATGCTCGACCTGAATGCGCTCAGCACAAAGCTTGGCGATCAAGCGTTTCTATTCGGCGCGAAACCCACCGCAGCAGATGCTGCGATCGCCCCTGTGCTCGACATGATCATAAACCTACCCGTCAAAACAGGTGCGCGCGAATTGCTCAAAGGATGGGAAGGCCTGCCTGCATATGTGGCGCGCGTGCGTGACGCGGCCTACCCAAAACTTTAACGCGTCCGCTTTACTTTGCGCTTCACCTTATCCGCCTTACGCTTGGCATTGCTTGCCTTGCGTCGGGCTGGTTGGCCACGTCCTTTGTAGCCGCCGCCACCGCCCTTTGGCATTTCTTTGCCATCCAGCGTAAGCATCTCCAGTTCGACACCACCCGTCTGCGGCGTGGCCGAGGCGAGCTTGACCGTGACGCGCTGCCCAAGACTGATCGTCAGTCCAGTATCAGATCCCATCAAGGTCGAGCTATCCGCGTCAAAATGGAAGAACTCACGCCCGAGCGAGCGCACAGGAATAAGCCCATCCGCACCCGTCGCATCGAGTTTCACAAAGACCCCAAACTTGACGACGCCACTGATGCGACCGCCAAGTTCTTGGCCCACATATTCACTTAGGAAGGCCGCGAGATAGCGATCTGTCGTGTCACGCTCCGCAACCATCGAGCGACGCTCTGTTTGCGAAATATGTTCACCGGTCTCCTTGAGACCATCTGCATCCTTTTGCGTCAAACCATCCTTGCCCCAGCCATGTGCAGTGACCAAAGCACGGTGCACGATCAGGTCAGCGTAACGACGAATAGGCGAGGTGAAATGCCCATAGTTGCGCAGCGCGAGACCGAAGTGACCGAAGTTCTCAGGTGCGTAATAGGCTTGCGTCATAGAGCGGAGAGTCGAGATATTGATCAACTCCGCCTCATCCGTATCAGCCGCTTGCTTCAAGAGTTGATTGAGGTGACGCGTCTGTAACACCTGCCCCTTCGCCATCGTCAAACCTGCCGCTTGAGCCGTTTCACGAAGCGCATTGAGCTTCTCCTGCGACGGTTCTTCATGCACGCGGAACAAGAGCGGCTGCTTCTTCTCGATTAAGGTTTCCGCGGCACAAACATTGGCAAGGACCATGAATTCTTCGATCAAGCGATGCGCATCGAAACGCTCGGCAAAAGCGACAGAAGTGACTTTGCCATCGTCGTCCAAAATAATCTTGCGCTCTGGCAGGTCTAATTCCAACGGTTGACGCTCTGCGCGGGCTTTTTTCAGCGCCGCATAGGCCGCATAAAGCGGGCGCAGAACGGTGCTAACGAAAGGCTCGGTTTTCTCGTTCGGATTACCGTCCATCGCTTGTTGCACTTCGGTGTAGTTCAGCGAGGCAGGCGATTTCATCAAGCCACGTTTGAATTCATGGGAGAGTTTTTGGCCCTCTGCATCAATAACGATGCGTACAGCGATACAGGCGCGAGAGACGCCCTCGTGCAGCGAGCAAAGATCGCCAGACAAGCGGTCCGGCAGCATAGGCACAACGCGATCAGGGAAGTAGCTGGAATTTCCGCGATTGCGCGCCTCACGGTCGAGTTCAGACCCGGGAGTGACGTAATGCGCCACATCGGCAATCGCGACCCAAAGGATGTGACCGCCTTTGTTGGCGGGGTCCGTATCAGGTTCAGCGTAGCACGCATCATCGTGATCGCGCGCATCAGAGGGGTCGATTGTGACCAGCGGCACATCGCGCAGATCGGTGCGACCTTCAAGGCCAGCGGGCTCTTTGGCATCAGCCTCAGCAATCACCTCATCGGGGAAATGATCGGGGATACCGTGTTGATGGATCGCGATCAGAGAGACGGCTTTGGGCGCAGTCGGATCCCCCAAACGCGTCACGATTTGCGCGCGCGGCAGGCCCATGCGGGCCTTCGTTCCGGTGAGCTCTGCTTCAACGAGTTCGCCGTCTTTCGCACCGCCTGCGGCACCCGCAGGCACCTCCCATTCCTTCGCCGCGCCCTTGTCGATAGGCAGGATACGCCCGCCTTCATGGCTTTGACGGAAGATACCGATGATGCGTTCGGGATTAGCCCCGATGTGGCGGATCAGGCGCGCCTCATAGAGGTTTCCGGCACCTTTGATCTTGGTCACACGCGCCAAGATGCGATCCCCCGCGCCCAGCGCTTTGTCGCCTTGTTTCGGGATGATCAGGATTTCGGGATCTGGGCCAGTCCCCTCCCACTCCATCGCTTTGGCGGTGAGATCGCCGTCGCTGTCAGGGCCGATGACTTGCAAGACAGAAACAGGCGGCAGACTATCAGGATCGCGGAACGTCTTTTTACGTTTGGTGAGATGACCCTCTGCTTCCAGCTCTTTCAGAATGCGCTTGAGATCAATGCGCTTCGCCCCCTTGATGCCAAACGCCTTCGCGATGTCGCGCTTGGCGGTCTGGGTGGGGTTTTCAGTGATCCAAGTCAGGATCGTGGCTTTATTGGGTAATTTGCTCATGTGGGGGCATGTAGCATGGGAGCGCAAGGAGCTACAGAAGTTTCAAGTCATCCACCGTATCCACATCTCGCAACGTCGCGACATGGGCGATGCTCACATCGCCTAAAGAGCGCGAGCTGTCTGTTAGGGCGTGTTCAGTAGACCAACGGACGTTTGTGAGGATGTCGGCGCGTGGAGGGCGGGCGCGTTTTAGGCCGATGAGCCAGTAGCCTCCATCGGGGGCGGGGCCAAAGACGGCGCCATGATTGCCGAGCGCCTTGAACGCTTCTGCAATGCGGGGGCGGGTGATGTCAGGGATATCAGCACCGATGATGCAAACGGGGCCTTTGGAGAGCCCGCGCAAGATGCGGGACATGCGATGGCCGAGATCACCGCGCCCTTGCGCAACGCGAGGAAGATGCGCAGGCCAGATGCGGCTGGTGAGGCCCTCAGCATCAGGGGCAACGGCGAGGATTGTGTGCCAGCGCGGATCTTCGATACGGCGCAGCAAGGCGCGGGTTTGGTGGCGGAACCACCATGCGGAGGCGGTAAGGCCAATGTCGCGACCAAGACGGGTTTTGACCCGACCGGGGCGCGGTTCTTTGACCATGATGACCAGTGTGGGCCTCATAGAAAGAGTTCCATCATGCGGTGGTCGATGCCTGCGTCGTTGAAAACGTCGCCATATGCTTTGAAGCCGAACCCTTCGTAAAACCCGAGTGCATCAAGCTGCGCACCGAGAACTGCGCGCGGGTGGCCCTGCTCGCGTGCCCAATCGAGGCAAGCTTGGATCAGCGCTTGCCCTTGATAGGTGCCGCGCGCGTCTTTGAGCACGCAGACGCGGCCAATTTTGGCAGAGCCGTCTTTGATGAAGACGCGGGCTGTGCCGACGGGTTTGTCGTTTAGGTAGGACAGAAAATGGACGGAAGTCTCGTCCATGCCATCGACTTCATCAGCGGTGCTGACGCCCTGTTCATCGGTAAAGACGATTTTGCGGATGGATTGGCAAAGCGCGATGTCGGTGGTTTGAGCGACACTCATGCGAAGTAGTCTTTCAGGATGCGCCCGTAAATATTCTTGAGTTGGTTGATCTGCTCGATTGGCACGTTTTCATCCACTTGGTGCATGGTTTTACCGACGAGACCGAATTCCACGACGGGGCAATGGTTCTTGACGAAACGCGCGTCAGACGTGCCGCCGGTGGTGGACATCTCGGGGGTGACGCCTGTTTCGGCATGGACGGATTTCGCGATGAGATCGGAAAGGGCACCGGGAGGGGTAATGAAGCTTTCGCCGCTGATTTTGATCTTGAGGCTGATGGGCGTGTCGAAGGCGGCGGCGACCTCGTCGGCTTCGCGTTGGAGCCATTCGCTCAGGCTTGCACCAGAGTGCAGATCGTTAAATCGGATGTTTACAGTGGCACGACAACTGGCGGGGATGACGTTGGTTGCGGGGTTGCCCGTGTCGATGGTGACGACCGCAAGAGTGGAGGCGTCAAAATGATCGGTGCCTTGGTCTAACCGATGCGAAGCGAGGCGATCCATGAGGCGCGCAACAGCCGGCAAAGGGTTCTTGGCGCGATGCGGATAGGCAGAGTGGCCTTGCTTTCCAGTGACTTCGAACCAGCACGTCAACGATCCGCGACGACCGATTTTCATCATCTCGCCCATCTCGTTCGGGCAAGTTGGTTCACCGACCAAACAAACGCTCATCTGCTCGCCTTCGCGCTCCATATAATCAAGCAGGGCAGTTGTACCGTCGAGTGCGTCGCCCTCTTCATCGCCCGTGATCGTTAGGATCACAGCGCCATCTGGCGGGGTTTGAGCAACGAAATCAATCGCAGCGGCGGCGAAAGCGGCAACGCCAGATTTCATGTCTGTCGTGCCACGGCCATACATAATTCCGTCAACGATATCGGCGCTGAAAGGACCGTGGGTCCATGCGGCTTCGTCACCCACAGGGACAACATCTGTGTGACCGTTGAAGCCGAAAGTCTTGGCGGCGCTTTTGTCGCCCCAGCGTGCGAAGAGGTTGGCGATGCCACCACGATCAACGCGAGTGCAAGAAAAGCCAGCGTCACTTAGCAAGCGTTCCAGCAAGACCAATGCACCGCCTTCCTCAGGGGTGACAGAAGGACATTGGATCAAATCGGCGGTGAGTTTGACGGGATCGATGTGGGGCATGTGCTTATCCTATTGGGCGAGCGCGTTTGAAAACATTGCTATCGCTCCACGCTAAGTGATGCAATTGGCTAGAGAAAATGTGACCAAAATGGGACGCCCGCGACACTCACATCCTGAGATTGCTGAAAAGGCGGTTCCCGAATACCCCAAACCCGTGTTAGCGTTTCGTTAATAAATTGACCCGAGGCAGGGCAAACAGCAGTATAGGTCCAACGTGGCCACCCCATAATGATCCGCAAAAATGCGGGCGTAGAGCAGTTTGAACTGTCTCAATCCGAAAGGTATTGAGGCATGCCAGCAACCGGCGCAGAGCTAGGTTACAACACGAGTGCATCCGCTTTGGCGATGGCAAATGCCATCTTCGGAAGCGGTGTTACCGTCACAGGCGCGAGCTACACGGGTGACAATCGCAGTTCTGCGATTTACTCCAACGGCGACGCGCTTTCCCCTGATGCAACTCCCGGCGACACGGGCGTTATTTTGTCCACAGGGCGCGCGGATCGATTCACGCAAAGCAATGGCGACCCCAACCGCGCGACGAACACTTCAACCAATACAAGCGGTGTAAAAAACGATTCTGACTTTAACGCAGCCGCGGGCACCAGCACGTATGATGCGTCTTTCTTAGAGGTCGATTTCACCTCTGCGACAGCTGGCTTCATGACGATGCAGTTCATCTTTGCATCAGAAGAATACCCCGAATACGTCAACTCGCTTTATCAAGATATGGTTGGCGTATGGATCAACGGTGCTCAGGTTGAAATGAGCGTCGGCAATGGTGACACTGATCCCGGCAACATCAACGCCGCTGACAATGGCAACCTTTTCATCAACAACACAAGCGATGATTACAACACCGAGATGGACGGTTTCACCGTTACGTTGTCGCTTAAGATTCCGATCAACGTAGGTACAAACTCGGTCAAGATCGGTGTCGCTGACGTCGCTGACAGTAATTACGATTCCAATCTGCTAATCGCTGCGGATTCGATTCAAAGCGATGTGCTCGCGTTTGATGACAGCGCCAATGTTGATCCGTTTGGCTCTAAAACCATCGACGTTTTGGCCAATGACACCAACAACTCTGGTGGCACACTGACTGTTACTCATATCAACGGCCAAGCCGTTGTTGTCGGCAGCATTATCACGCTTGGCACTGGTCAAACGGTTGAATTGAACGCAGATGGCACGCTGACGGTTGTCGGCGACGGTGACACAGAGAACGTCAATTTCACCTATGCCGTGGAAAGCACGACAGGCGAAACAGACACGGGTTTTGTACTGCTCAACATGGTGCCCTGCTTTGTCGCAGGCACATTGATCGAGACGCAAGAAGGCAAAATGCCTGTTGAAGTCCTCGAAGCAGGCGACATGATCCTGACGCGCGATCAGGGCTATCAACCGCTGCGCTGGATCGGTCAGCGCGAAGTAGATGCGACCGGCAAGATGGCACCCGTAGAGATTGCGGCGAACACATTTGGTACGCACAGTTTGTTGCGGGTTTCACCGCTGCACCGCATTTTGTTGCAAGATGAAATGGCGGAGTTGCTATTTGGTGAGTCTGAAGTGTTGGTCGCCGCGAAGGAACTGGTGAACGATAAAACCGTGCGCGTGCGCGAGGGTGGGACCGTCACTTACGTCCACCTGTTGTTCGATAAGCATCAGATCGTGGTCTCCAATGGCTTGGAAAGCGAGAGCTTTTTGCCGGGTGGGCAGATCACCAACTTGTTCGAAGAGGAAGCTGTCGCAGAGATTTGTGCATTGTTCCCAGAGCTCGATCCACAAACGGGCGAAGGCTACAGCAAGTCCGCACGGCGTATTTTGCGCAAATATGAAGCTGAATTGTTGCTCGGAAGTGCGGCCTGATGGGCTGGCTCGCCTATAGCGGCGGTGGCGGTGAAACAACGGATGTTCATGCGTCTATCACCTCAGAGAGCATGATCGAAACAGGTGCGTTGGTGTTGGAAGCGCCCCTGCCCTCAGATCATCGTGCCGCGACACTGCTTGAGGTCGCAACTTTGCATCCAACGCCAAGTCTGCTGCGCATTCAGTCGATCCCTGGTGAGGGGTTTTCGGTTCTTATCAGTTCTGGTGGGCATGTGTTTCACGCGCTTATTTCGCACACCTTGCAAGCACGCACAGATAATTTTCGCCTGACTTTGAATTGGGATTCAATCTCTGGCGATGGTCTTTTGTCGATTGAACACCCAGGCGACGATGCGCTTTTCACAAGTGAACTTACAGGGTGTATCGCCATGTCTGGCGCGCTGGTGCTTGGGGCTTTGTCTGAAACGCGTGCGCCTGAAGTTCAGAAAAAGCTCGCCTACATCGGGTTTCATCAAGGGCCGCTGAGTATTGGGCCAACACCCACGCTGGATTATCATACGCCCGTTCTAACGCCGCAGGGCTATCGCAAAATCGGAGCGTTGAAACCGGGTGACACGGTTATTAGCGCAAATGCAAATATTGTGCCTGTTCTGGGCGTGTTCAAGAAGGTGACCCCGGCATTCGGGAGTTATGCGCCTGTGCGTTTGCGCGCACCCTACTTTGGATTGCAGTCCGATTTGGTCATGGCGGGAACGCAGCGCTTGATCGTAGGCGGCTCTGACGTGGAGTACACGTTTGGTTGTGATGAGGTGCTGATCCCCGCGCAACATTTGATAAACGGCACCGCCGCGATTGCGCAGCCTGTGGGTGGTACGACAACCTATTTTCAGTTGCTCTTGCCAGAAAACGAAGCATTCATCGCGTCGGAACTGTTGCTTGAGAGCTTGTTCATCGGACGATTGAGACGGCGCAAGGCGATCTTCAAACACACATCACTCGCTGCCTTACCTCGTAACTTACTACCAGAGCATGCTGCGACTGTGAGCCAGATCTTGCGCCCGTATGAAGCGATCACATTGGCCGCGATGCGCGCCGCATAATCGATTGTTAGTGCGCGGGCTTGTCGTCAAAGAGGGGCGTCATCTGCGCGATGATCACCGAGTTCTCGTCCAATGCGCGCTGCATCAATTCGCGCTCGTCATCCGAAATATCATGCCCCTCAGAGAGACGTTCATCCAAAGTGCCGTATCCCGTGACATCGAGCGGTGCGACATCCGCCTGCTTCAAGATCGCCACAGTTTCGCGCACAGCTTCTGCTTCATCCACGCCAGACGCGTAGATCATAAGGGCAGCGCCACTTGATCCTTCGGGAAAACCGTCACCGCTCGAGCGGCCCGCTTGCACCAATAAAGTGAAGACCTGTTGCTTTTTGCGGGGTTTTTTGGGCTTTTCAGTCATAAGTTGCGGCGTATCTGCTGCACTCCGTTGCGTCAAGCATCGCGTTTGGTTGACGAAAGGGGGCGAAATACATCAATGTTCCTCGAGCATCTACAATTAGGCGGACCTTGCTGAAATGGCATTTTTGAAACGCATCGCTCTAGCCCTTTTGACACTGTTGTCGCTGGCCTTGCCCGCAACGGCGCAATCTGACGATCCTATGGTGTTTGGCACCGTCCATCGCCCACCATTTGCGGATACCGAAGGCGATCAGATCACGGGTTTCAGCATCGATCTGATGCGCGCGATTGCCGATGAGATAGGTCGTGAGGTGGTGTTTGAGCCAAATGAGCGCTTCGGTGACATGCTTGCCTCGGTGCGTGCAGAGCGAGTCGATGGGGCGATTGCCAATATCTCTATCACTGCGGATCGCGAGCGCGCGATGGATTTCAGTCAGCCTATTTTTGGCAGTGGCATTCAAATTCTACTTCCCAAAGAAGCAGCGCTGGGCGATCAATTCCTCTCACTCATCGGAGGGGATGCACTGCTCTATGTGCTAGGCGCTGTTGTGTTGGTGGTGCTCGGATGGTTCTTGATGCGCGCAGCAACGGGTGTCTCTGGCGGCATCGTTGGCGTGGTCGCGATGGTGGGTGGATTCGCGCTGTTGTTGGTGGCGGCGGGCACGATCACGGCGAAGGTTACAGTAACGGCGCTACAAGCTGATGTGCAAACCATCTCTGATCTGCAAGCGCGCATTGTTGGCACAGTGGCAGGCTCAACCAGTGATACGTTCCTCGACAAACACGGGATCCAGTTCCAAGGGTTTGGCGATCCTGACGCAATGTTGCGCGCGTTCGAGCGCGACGAAATCAATACGGTTGTCTTTGATGGCCCCATCTTAGCGCATTATCTGCAAACAGATGGCGTCGGGTTGGCACGGTTAATCGACAAGGTTTATCGCCCAGAGAACTACGGCATCCTTTTGCCCGCCGGAAGCGCGCTAAAAGAGGACATAGACCTCGCGTTGCTCCAGTTTCGCGAAGATGGCACGTATGATACGATCCTGACGAGATGGTTTGGCAACAGCTTCATCGCAGAGTAACTTACCCACCTGTTTTTAATCGGTATCCCTGCAATTGGGCCTGTTACCTTGTATACCTCTGAAGTACTTCCGCACCAACCGCGCAAGCGTGTTGGATAGATTATAGGCACCGAAACAATGACTCAGTTCAGATCGCTCTTTTTGTCAGCCTTGATGCTGCTTTCTACGCTTGTGCCTGCGCTTGCACAAAACGCTGATCCATTAACCATTGCCACTGTGCATCGTCCGCCATTTGCTTTTGTGGATACGCCAGAGGCCCGCGGGTTCAGTATTGATTTGATGCGCGCTATTGGCGAGGGCATCAACCGCGAGATCATTTTTGCGCCTCAAGAATCGTTTGGTGACATGTTCAGTAAAGTCATGGCGAGCAAAGTGGACGGGGCGATCGCGAATATTTCCATCACTACCGAGCGCGAACGCGAGATGGATTTTAGCCAACCGATTTTTGGCAGCGGCATCAAGATCATGATCCCGAATGAGAGGTCGAGTTCGAGCATTTTCGCCGCTTTGTTTACCCGCGATATTGCAGTCGTCGTATTGAGCGGTCTTGCTCTGCTTTTCTTTGGCGGCATGTTGATGTGGTTTTTTGAACGCCGCGTGCAGCCCTATTTCGACAAGCCCGCGCGCGAAGCAATGTTTCCGTCCTTTTGGTGGGCCTTGAATCTGGTGGTGAACGGTGGCTTTGAAGAACGTGTGCCGCGCTCCACATTCGGGCGCATTTTTGCGGTCCTTTTGGTCGTCTCAAGCCTGTTCATCGTGTCCATTTTCGTAGCGTCGATTACAGCGTCGATGACGGTGAATGCGCTAAGCTCTAACATGAACAATCTGCGCGATCTGGAAAACCGGCGCGTTGCGACAATAACCGGATCGACAAGCGCGGCGTTTCTTGAATCCAACGGTTTGGTATTTGCGGATTACGCATCCCCTGAAGAAATGTTCACCGCATTCGAAGCGGGCGTCGCGAATGCAGTTGTGTTCGACGGCCCGATCCTTGCCTATTACCAACAAAACCAAGCGCAAGGAAAAGCACGCGTCCTTGAGCGCACCTATCGTCCAGAGAATTACGGTATTGTGCTTCAAAGCGGAAGCGCGCTCAAAGAAGAGATCGATCAGGTTTTGCTAAAGTTCCGTGTGGATGGAACCTATGATGATCTGCTGAACAAATGGTTCGGAAATATCTACACGCCTGACTAAGTGTGGTTTGGCAAAGGCGCAGCTAAAAGTGCGCCTTTGCCAATATTAGTTAATCGCGTAGCAACTCATTGATACTTGTTTTAGAGCGCGTCTGTGCGTCCACGCGTTTCACGATGACTGCGCAGTAAAGGTTCACGCCATTCTTTGACGGCATGGAGCCCGCAACGACGACGGAACCCGAAGGCACTTCGCCGTATGTGAATTCGCCCGTTTCGCGGTCAACGATCTTGGTGGATTGGCCGATGAATACGCCCATGCCCAAAACCGAGCCTTCGCGCACGATGCAACCCTCAACAACCTCGGAACGTGCACCGATAAAGCAGTTGTCCTCGATGATTGTCGGGCCCGCCTGCATTGGCTCTAGAACGCCGCCGATGCCAACACCGCCGGAGAGGTGCACGTTCTTGCCGATCTGCGCGCAGGACCCAACGGTTGCCCATGTGTCAACCATCGTGCCCTCATCAACGTAAGCGCCGAGGTTCACGAAAGACGGCATCAGCACCGCACCGGGCGCGATGAAAGCGGACTTGCGAACGATACAGTTAGGAACCGCGCGGAAACCTGCGGATTTCCACTCTGCGTCGCCCCAACCTTTGAACTTGCTATCGACCTTGTCCCACCAGCCAGCGCCTTGAGGGCCGCCTTCGTGCTGCTCCATATCTTTGATACGAAAGCCGAGCAGAACTGCCTTTTTTGCCCATTGGTTTACATGCCAATTGCCATCGGCCTGCTTTTCCGCAACACGCAGCTTGCCGCTGTCGAGTGCGTTGAGCGTATCTTCAATCGCGTCGCGCTGTTCGCCTGTGGTCGCGGGTGAAATTGTGTCGCGAGCCTCCCAGGCCGCTTCGATGGCAGTTTCTAGCTGTGCGTTTGACATGGGATTCCCTCACTGAGTTGGATTTGCGGCTTTAGACATGAAATGACCGCGCCGCGCAATCGTGATCGTGACTGGTGCGTTTACGTTTGCCTCGTTAGACATGGGTTAACCCGATTTGAAGGACTTGAGGCATGAAAGACGACAACAAAAGCCCGTTTCGCGATGCAGGAACAGATCGCAACGCTTCCGAGCAAGTGCCAGACACCCCGCAAACGCGCGCACCGGCTTATAAGCTGGCCTTCGCGGACGAGGAATTCCTGTGCCGCGACGAGTTGCGTCCAGTACGTTTGCAGCTTGAGTTGCTAAAGCCACAGTTGGTCATGGACGAACGCGGGATCGAGAGCACGATTGTCTTGTTCGGTGGTGCGCGTATTCCAGAGCCTGCGAAGAAGGATACGGCGCGCACGAAGACCTTGGCGGATCTGTCCAAATATTACGAGCAAGCACGTATTTTCGCGCGGATGATGACCGAGAAATCCATGGAGAGCTATGGGCGCGAAGATGTGATCGTCACTGGTGGTGGACCTGGTGTGATGGAGGCCGGCAATCGCGGTGCAATGGATGCGGGTGGTGCGTCAATCGGGTTGAACATCGTGCTACCGCACGAGCAAGCGCCGAACGAGTATGTGACGCCTGATCTGTGTTTTAATTTTCACTACTTTGCGATCCGTAAGATGCATTTCCTGATGCGTGCTAAAGCGATTTGTGTGTTTCCGGGTGGGTTTGGAACGCTTGACGAAACGTTCGAGGCTTTGACGCTTATTCAAACGGGTCGCATGCAGCGTGTGCCCGTTTTGCTGTTCGGTCGTAAGTTCTGGGAGAGCATTATCAATTGGGATGCTTTGTCCGAGGCTGGTACGATTTCGGCAGAAGACTTGGAGTTGTTCCGCTTTGTTGAGACCGCAGAAGAAGCGATTGAAGCGATTGAAAATTGGGATGGCGCTGGTGAGCGGCGCGGCGAAATTCCAGGACGGTAAATAACTCTTTGCAAAGAGTTATTGGAAAGCCCTTTGCAAAGGGCTTTCGCTAGACAGGAGATGTTATGTCAGATCACGGATATGAAGCAGGGCGTCTGAATTTGCCGTTCGTCGGGATTTCTACTTTTGCTAAAAAGCCTTATGTCGCGGATTGGGATGCAATCGATGCGGATGTCGCTGTCTTGGGCGCGCCATTTGATTTCGGCACACAGTGGCGTCCCGGCGCACGCTTTGGCCCTCGCGCTGTGCGTGAGGCATCTACTCTGTTCAGCTTTGGCCATGCGGGGGCTTATGATCATGAGGATGACGCAACTTACCTAGGCGGTGATGTGCGGATTGTAGATATTGGTGACGCCGATATTATCCACACCAAAACCACTGAAAGCCATGCCAATATCGAATATGGCGTGCGCAAGATTTTGGCCGCGGGTGCATTGCCTGTAACCATCGGCGGTGATCATTCGATCAATATTCCTTGCATCAACGCGTTTTCAGAACAAGAGCCGATCCATGTAGTTCAGATTGATGCGCACCTCGACTTTGTCGACGAGCGCCACGGTGTTACCGAGGGTCATGGCAATCCGATGCGCCGTGCGATTGAAAAGTCGTATGTCAGCGGTATGACGCAACTAGGCATTCGCAATGTCTCGTCCACGGCGAAAGAAGGGTATGAGGATGCGCGCGCGCGTGGATCAGATATTTTGTCTGTGCGGCAAGTGCGCAAGCTTGGGACTGACGCAGTGTTGGAGCGTATTCCAAAGGGCGCGCGGATCTATGTAACCATTGATATTGATGCCTTTTGCCCATCCATCGCAGCGGGAACCGGCACGCCGAGCCATGGTGGATTTTTGTACTACGACGTTTTGGAGATTTTGCAGGGACTGGCCAAGCGCAACGAGGTCGTGGGCATTGATCTTGTAGAGGTCGCGCCGGCATATGATCCAAGCGAGAGTACCCAGATTTTGGCAGCGCAATTGTTGCTGAATTTTCTAGGGTTCATCTTTCATGCCAAAGCACAGCGCTGAATGCACAGGCAGAATTTGAGTTCATTTTGAAAGATGAAGTTTACAACGTTTTGAACATAACCAAGGCGTCGATCAAGCCGTCTTTGGGGTGATTAAACGCGTTTGGCAAGCGGCCGACAGTGTCGAAACCAGCGCGGTGCCAGATGTCGATAGCACGCGTGTTGTTGGCAAGAACGAAGTTAAATTGCATCGCAGCGTAACCTGCTTCTTTGGCGCGGGTGAGCGCGTCAGTGAGCATAGCGCGTGCAACGCCTTTGCCCGCAGCAATGGGTGCAGTGATGAAGCCGCAATTGCACACATGCGCGCCCCCACCTGGGGCGTTGGTTTTGAGGTAATATGTGCCCAAGAGCGTGCCGTTCTCTTCAATAACGAAGCAGCCCGCATCAGCACCGATCCAATACCCCAGTGCATTTTGCTGCGATATGTTGGGATCAATCGCATAGGTCTCACCAGAGCGGAACACGGGTTTGAGCATATCCCAGAGCACATTGTGATCTCGTTGGGTGACAGCGCGAATTTGCATTGAGCGAGCCTTTTGTTGAAACCAGAGTGCTACACGCTTGATTTACATCACAAAGGGCGCAAATGTAAAAGTATGACAGATCAATCGCCTATTCCTTTGTATCCAAAGCCTGCGCAGATGCAGGTCGCTTTTCATCGCACCGAGCTTGGGCCGATCATGTCGCTCTACGGGCAGATGGTTGCCGCAGGAGAGTGGCGCGATTACGGAATTTCCTGTTTAAAGGATCTGGCCGTTTTTTCCGTGTTCAAACGCACCGCGGAGAACCCGCTTTATCGCATCGAAAAACGCCCCAAGCTGCGCAACAAGCAAGGGCAATATTCGGTTGTCGGTATGGATGGGCAAATTTTGAAGCGCGGCAATGATCTCAAAGCAGTGTTGCGCGTTTTGGAGCGTAAGCTGATCCGATCAGTGGATTGATGCCGGCGTTCAGAGGCGTGCGTGACGCGTAACATCGCCATCCCCTTGCTCTGCTATCCGCCTGACCGCCACATCAAGACCTTCCAGCACAACGGACATAGAATGCGCATTGGCGTGGATCAACGTTTTCGGATCAGCCAGCATTGCTACGTGCCCTTTCCAAAAGAGCAAATCGCCCGCTTTTGGATTACCGTTGACAGTGCGCCCGAGGCTAGCCTCTTGTAGATCGCTGTCGCCAGCACAGTCCATGCCGCATGCGGTCAGCGCAGCTTGGATCAGGCCTGAGCAGTCAATTCCAAAGCGCGAATTACCACCCCACAGATAGGGGGTGCCAAGAAAAAGACGCGCGACTTGCGCAGGCGCGCGCTCGACCTGACCGAGCTCGCAAACATGTTGACGAGGGACGTAGCCAAAAGGGGTTTGCGCGAAACGCGGGAGCATTTCGATCACTTTGAGCTTGCTGCCAAAGCTAAGCGGCGCGAGGTCGCGAGATTTGAAGTTTGGTTCTTCGTAAATGTGGCTGGAGGGCGCATTGACCCAATGGCTCGCTGTTTCCATGTCGGTCAAATGCGCGCTCTTCACATAGCCACAATAGCCATCTTTGTCGGCTTGAATAAAGGCAACACCCTCGCGGTCCTCAAGTACACGAAGTGTTTCCCCCATCAGCAACTGGCGATCCCGTGGGCCATCCGGCGCGCGCAAAAGGTCGGCAACAGGCACCGACACTTGACGCGCCGCCCCGCTCACATATGTGTCCGCCGCGATTTCACCACGTAGGCTTTCACAAGCGACACGGCCATTCGAGGGAGTCAGACGCGGGTCGCTCATGATTTGAGCAAGTCCGGAAGTGCAGCAAGCAGCGCTCGTGTTGCTTGGCCAACGCCACCTTGGGGTCGCGCGGGTGCTGCGCTTGGTTGCCAGCCATACATGTCGAAATGCAGGTAATTTGGCGTCTCTGTCACAAAGCGACGAAGAAAAAGGGCAGCTGTGATGGAGCCTGCAAACCCGCCTTTTGGCGCGTTGTCGAGATCCGCAATGCCGGGTTCGATCATCGCCTCGTAAGGATCCCAGAACGGCATGCGCCACACAGGATCTTGGACGGTTGCAGCGGCACTTTCAAGCGCACGCGCACTGCGATCGCTTTGCGCATAATAGGGCGCAAGGTCGGGGCCAACGGCAACGCGTGCGGCACCCGTCAGGGTCGCCATGGAAATGATCGCATCAGGGTTTTCTTCATCCGCAAGTGCGAGAGCATCGGCCAGAACCAAACGCCCTTCGGCATCTGTGTTGTTTATTTCAACAGTGAGACCTTTGCGAGAGTTCAAAATATCACCAGGGCGGAAGGCATCGGCGCTAACGGAATTTTCAACCGCGGGGATAAGCACGCGCAATTGCACAGACATGCCTAGCGCCATGATCATGCTCGCAAGGCCGAGCACCGCAGCAGCGCCACCCATATCTTTCTTCATCAACCCCATCGACGCACCGGGTTTGAGATTCAAACCGCCTGTATCAAAACAGACGCCCTTACCAACCAGTGTGAGTTTTGGACCTGTTTCGCCCCAACGCATGTCGATCAAACGCGGAGCACGAGATGCAGCGCGCCCAACTGCGTGGATCATAGGGAAGTTTTGTTTGAGCAGGTCGTCCCCCTCTGTCACGGCAATGCGCGCACCATGCGTAATTGCTAGTGCGCGAGCTGCGTTTTCGAGGTCAGGTGGGCCCATGTCAGAGGCAGGCGTATTGATCAGATCGCGAGTGAGCGTTTCACCGGCAGCAATCGCTTCGAGGCGAAAAGCATCCGTGCTATCAGGACAGATAAGTTGCGCCAATTCACGCGCACTCGCTTTATAGCGATCAAATTGATAGCCCGCCAAAAGCCAGCCTAGAAGTTCAGCATTCAACGCATCACTGTCGAGATCAGTAATCAGATGAAACGTTCGTGCAGGCAGAGCAGCACGCGCAGACGCGAGAGCGAAGCGGGTCCTCAAACGAGCCGCTTTCGTGCCAAGGCCCACGAGCGCGCCAGCGGCATCCCCACTGTCGGAAGGCAAAACCAAAGACGTCCCAAACCCAGCTAAAAAGCCAGACGTTTTCACCCATGCCTGAACGCGCGCAGGTTGGCTTTCTAGCCATTCGCTTAGGCTATCTGCATCAAGCAAGCTTAACGGAAGGCTGGTTTCATCATGCGCGGCAAAGGTCGGAGACATGGGGCATTACTTTCGCAAGTTTCGAATACCGCCAAGCTATAGGCTTCGCCCTGCCCTGCAAGCGCAGAATGCGCAGCGCGCTAAACCTTGCCCATTCCTTTGTCTCAACCTTATTTCTACCCTCATATCTACACGGTGATATCTTGCAGATCCCAAATCGCTGTCAGCGATTGATCGGAACTGCGAACCAGACGCGCGAACGTTGCGCCCAGCGAAATCCAATCACCGCGATCAAGGCATATCAACACATCACCAGACACCCGCGAGACTGTGTTCATCCCGACTTGATCCGCGATCCTGATAAGCGAGCAAATCGTGCGCCGCATTTCATCGGACGCCCCTGCATCGTAGAGCTTTTCGCTCTGTTTAATGCGAATGGCCATTTCTTCCATTGCACGGCTTAGGACGTTATCCGCCTCTACCTCGCCCAGCGAAGTGTAGAGTTTCTCAAGTTGATCAGCATCCAGGCGCGCGCTTTCGCGCGGCAGCATCGTTGTAATCCGTTCCATTGTGTAACCCCGATTTCGCCCCCACGGCACAGTCTCTATGCGCCAGCGTCCTTCCTAAAAGGTTTACGCAGCGCGCTCTTTTCTCTCGAAATTGGTTCAAATCCAGCGTATCCACGCACACGCACAAGTCAGAATGGACATTCCTTTGCCCTACGTTAAACCTTTGCCCCCGTTTCTCGCGCAGCGCTATCACGGCTGGAAAGCGACGACTTACTCGCAAAACAAGGCTTGGTTTCGCAAATTAGCGACCGAAGGCCAGCATCCGCGCGCGATGATTATCTCTTGCTGCGATAGCCGTGTGCATGTCGCGTCGATCTTTGGCGCTGATGCGGGCGAATTCTTTATCCATAGAAATGTCGCTAATTTGGTGCCTGCTTTTGCGCCCGACGGTGATCACCACGGCACAAGTGCCGCGATTGAGTATGCTGTCACCGCGCTGCACGTCTCGCACATCATCGTTTTGGGCCATTCGCAATGCGGCGGGGTTCAGGGCTGTTTGGACATGTGTACGGGCAATGCCCCCGAGCTGGAACAAAGCAGCAGTTTTGTAGGTCGTTGGATGGATATTCTGCGCCCCGGCTACGAACGTGTGCGCGACAAGTATGCGCCCGAAGATATGGCGGCCGCCCTAGAGAAAGAGAGCGTGATGGTTGCGCTGGAAAACCTGATGACCTTCCCCTTCGTGAACGAAGCTGTCGAGAGCGATATGTTGACGCTGCATGGTCTTTGGACGGACATCGGAGAAGGTACTTTAGAATGTCTTGACTCAAAGAGTCGGGAATTTTTTCCAGTCTGATCTTTCAATCCGATCTTCGAGCCCCATTTAGTTCCAAATTAGTTCAACACGTATTTATGCGCACACGGAGCCCTGATCATGGACGTATTTTCTCTGGCGGCTGAAACGCTTGTAACGCCTATCGTTCTTTCCTTCGTGCTTGGCCTGTTTGCTGCGCTCGTACGCTCTGACCTCAGCATCCCCGAAGCCGTTGCCAAAGGCATGTCGCTCTATTTGCTTTTCGCTATCGGTTTCAAAGGCGGTGTGAGCCTTGCGGATCACGGCATTGACCTCACGCTTGGGCTGACACTGCTCACGGGCATCATCCTTTCTGCTGCGATCCCACTTATCGCCTACGTGATCTTGCGCGCGCTCAGCGGGCTCAGTGCACTCGATGCTGCTGCCGTTGCGGGGCATTATGGCTCTATCTCGATTGTGACCTTTGTTGCGGCGAGTTCCGTGCTTGAGAGCAGAGGCATCCCATATGACGGTTACATGGTCGCGGTCGCCGCCGCGATGGAAGCACCCGCAATTCTATCCGCACTCTGGCTCGTCACACGCTCCAAAGGTGGCGGCAAGATGGAGCCGGGGTTGTGGCGTGAAATCATGCTTAACGGGTCCATCGTGTTGCTCATCGGTGCGTTCCTCATCGGCATGATCACGGGCGAAGAAGGTCTGAAAGAGATTGCGCCACTGGTCATCGCACCATTCAAAGGCGTGCTTTGCCTGTTCTTGCTGGACATGGGTATCATTGCAGGGCGTGGCTTGCGCAAAGGACGCGGTGTGCTGGATGCAGGCGCGCTGGCCTTTGGTATCATCATGCCGCTGCTGGGCAGCCTTTTGGGGCTTGGCGCGGCGGTCTTGCTTGGTTTGCCGCTTGGCTCTGCGCTGCTATTGATGGTGCTCAGCGCGTCCGCCTCTTATATCGCTGTGCCTGCTGCCATGCGCGTTGCGCTGCCAGAGGCGAACCCATCCATTTACCTCACGCTCTCACTTGGCGTGACCTTCCCATTCAACCTAGTCATCGGCATTCCGATTTACCTCGCGCTTGCCAGTGCCGTGATCGGAGGCTGATCTCATGCAAACCCACAAAGCCAAACGTGTTGTTATCACAATTGAGAAAATCATGCTCTCTCGCTTAACGGATGCGATCGAAAAGGCGGATGTGTCTGGCTACTCTATATTGCCCGTGTTCGGTGGATCAGGTCGCTCTGGACCGTGGACGCGTGAAGACAACATTGGACGTGGAGATGGTATGGTGCAGGTTATTTGCATCATTAAACCCGAGCGTTTGGATACCTTGCTAGACTCCGCGTTTGAGGTCGTGGACCGCCACATTGGCGTCGTGACAATTTCGGATTGCGAAGTGCTACGAGCGGAGCGGTTTTAACCAAGTTTTTACGTTCGTGTGAAAACATCGCCGCATGTCTATGCAAACCGTAACATTGAAACTTCCTGATGTGATGCTGCAAGCGGCGCAAAAGCTTGCGATTCAGAATGATGTGACCGTTGGCCAAATTGTGCGCGATTTGCTCGTTCGGGAAGTGCACAACACCAATCGCGCGAAGACGTCTGGCAGGACGGATGAGGAGCTCCTCGCATCTTTGCAGACGCTCCTCGCATCAGACATGGGCGCGGCGACTAGTTGGGACGATCTTGAGCGTCGTCTGCAAGCGAATGGCTATAATCTACGCCCCGCAGGCGGTGGATTAACCTTGCATCGAACATCGAATGGGGAACGCTTGTGCAAAGCATCGGAGTTGGGATTCGCGTACGGCGCGCTCGTGCGTCGTTTCGGCGAAGCCATGCCAGGACACCCGCATGGGGTTATGCCCGGTGACCTGCCCCCCGAAACTTCCCTCAGTTTAATGTAGAGTTTGCTCAACCATCG